>WFVT01000081.1 GCA_015491485.1 Candidatus Zhuqueibacterota bacterium | reverse complement strand
TCTACAAACATTTCACCGCTACGCGGTTTGGTGGAGGCATTCTCTGTTAGCCATGTACGATCTTGCAAAACAGCGGCCTTCGTTTTTCATAAATCAGTTCTGCTTTTCCCCGCGCGCCCTGCGCCCCTGCGAGAGGTTAAAAACAGGCAGCGGGTGGAAAACACCAGGCACCTCGAAGGTGCCTGGTGTTTGGGTGTTAGAATGTGCCTGGTGTTTTCTACAAACATTTCACCGCTACGCGGTTTGGTGGGGTATTATCTGGCAGCCATGTACAATCTTGCAAAACAGCGACCTTCGTTTTTCATAAATCAGTTCTGCTTCTCTCCGCGCACTCCGCGCCCCGGCGAGAGGTTAAAAACAGTCGGCGGTTAAACGAACACTATGCCATTTCCGCCAGCGCCTGCCGCAAGTCTTCGATTAAATCATCCGCATGTTCCAACCCCACTGAAATGCGCATGAGTCCTGCGGACAGGCCGGTTTCCGCAAACCGTTCCGGCGGCAATTCCTTCAAATAACTGATCGCCGGCGCGTAAATCAGGCTTTCGTGTCCGCCCCAGCTCACACCGATCTGGAAAAGCTTCAGACTGTTGACGAACTGTTTGATCTGCTTCACATCCTGCGTGGCAAGCTCGAAACTCAGCAAGCCGCTGTAGCCGCTCATCTGTTTTTGGCCCAGCTCTTACTGCGGATGGCTTTCAAGGCCGGGGTAGTGCACCCGGCGAATCTTTTCATGCTGCTCCAGAAATCGGGCCACGCGCAAAGCATTTTCCTGGTGCTGCCGCATGCGCAGGGGCAGGGTGCGCAGACTGCGGATCAGCAGCCATGCCTCGAACGGCGCCATCTTGCCGCCAAGCAGCTCATACTCACAGGTGGCAATATCGGTGATATCCTTCTCCCGGCCGATGATCACCCCGGCGACCAGATCGCTGTGGCCGGCGAGATATTTCGAACAGGAGTGCACTTCGAGATCGATGCCCATGGCGAGCGGCTTCTGGAAAATCGGCGTGGCCCAGGAGTTGTCGATGATGGTGCGGATGCGATGGGCCTGAGCCAGCGCCGCCACGGCCGCGATGTCCTGCAGCGAAAACACGGCCGATGACGGGCTTTCGAGGTAGATGAGTTTCGTTTTCGGCGTCAGCGCCGCTTCAAATTCCTGCACGTCTTCACCGGAAACGAAGGTGGTTTCGATGTGCATTTTGCGGCGGAGATAGACATTGAGAAAATTGTTGGTCGGGCCGTAAATGTTTTTCACCGCCACCACGTGATCGCCGGGCTCAAGCACATGCATGAGCGCGGCGGAGATGGCCGCCATGCCGGAACCAAACAGCAGCGCCCGTTCGCCGCCGGCCAGTTGCGCGATTTTGGCCTCGGCGAGGCGCACGGTGGGATTGCCGCCCCGGGAGTAGATGTAGGCATTGGCGCGGTCGTCGAAGGCGGCGTCGATGGCTTCCCAGCTTTCAAACGTGAACAGCGAATTCTGGAAGAGCGGCGGCACCACTGCCCCGTGGTACGCCGCCCGGTCTTCGCCGTGATGGGCGAGCATGGTTTCCAGCTTCATGGAATGGTCCTCGTTGTTGGTTGACTTGTAGGCTTATTTTTGAATCCCCACAAAGGGCACCAAGACCACAATGCACGAATGTGAAAATGACGTCTGCACTCATCATGGGCAATATGAATTTTCCACTTTTGGGGGAATTGAGGCGGTTCATGTTTCATTAGGGGGCTGTCCAGAAAGCTAACCCGACCTATTCGAACATCATATTGGCGGTCAGGGACCGCCTCTACCCAAAATATGGCCAGCCATTGGCTAAATCGATTCCATGAGAAACCGCTGAAGCGGTTCATAAAATAGTGTATTCGCCGTGCTTCGGCGCCGTATAAAAACAGAAGAATTGCCCCAAAATTGTCATGCTCGCGGAAGCGGGCATCCAGTAGAAACAAGCACTTCTGAATTCCCGCCTTCGCGTGAATGACGCTGAATCGAGGTTTTTGGACAGCCCGCTAATGAGAGAATCGAATTTTTACCAACGTTTTTCATTTTCTTTATGTGTGCTCGTAGTGCTCTCCGTGGTTTATCAATTGATTTCCTGGTGCCTGGTGTCTGGATGATTTTGTAGAAGAATACAATCAGCTTCTCGCGAATGCAAGAAAAAGGCGATTAACAGGGATGGGAGGCGAATCCTGGCGAAAACCTGGCCAATGACCAGAAAATCCCTTGCTTTTGGTCAAAAAATTCATATTTTTCGTTTATCATCGAAAAATATTATAAAAAATTTCGGTTTTAAACGAAAAATATCGAAATGATTCAACGAATACTCACCGAACAGATCAGGCGGCACCTGTTCAAAGGCAAGGCTATCATCCTGATGGGGGCGCGGCAGGTGGGAAAAACCACGCTGCTCCAGGCACTCATGAATCAGATGAATGAGCCGGTCCTGTGGCTGAATGGGGACGAACCCGACGTTCGGGAAATGCTGTCCAATGTGACCTCGACGCAATTGAAGGCACTGATCGGGACGAACAGGATTGTGGTTATCGATGAGGCGCAGCGGATTGTGAATATTGGCGTGACGCTGAAGCTGATGGTGGATCAGATTCCCGGGATACAGGTCATTGCTTCCGGTTCCTCGGCGCTGAATCTCGCCGGCGAAATCAATGAACCGCTGACCGGCCGCAAATATGAATTCCGGCTGTTTCCTCTATCTTTTGCGGAAATGACGCAACACCATGGCCTGCTCGAGGAGAAGCGCCTGCTGGAGCACCGGCTGATTTATGGCTATTATCCCGATATTGTCACTAATCCCGGAGAAGAAAAGTCGCTTCTAAAATTGCTGGCCGAGAGCTATCTCTATAAGGACTTGCTCGCCCTGGAGCAGCTCAAAAAGCCGGCGCTGCTGGACAAATTGCTGCAGGCGCTGGCCCTGCAGGTCGGCAACGAGGTGTCGTATCTGGAACTGGGGCAGTTGATCGGCGCGGATAAGGAGACCGTGGAACGGTATATTGATTTATTGGAAAAAGCCTTTGTACTGTTTCGGCTGAATGCCTTTAGCCGCAATCTCCGCAATGAAATTAAGAAGAAAAAGAAAATCTATTTCTGGGATAACGGCGTCCGGAATGCGATATTGCGAAATTTCTCGCCGCTCGCCCTGCGTGCGGACACGGGGGCGCTGTGGGAGAATTTTTTAATCAGCGAGCGGCTGAAATGGCTGCACTACCGCGATATGGATGCCCGGGGGTACTTCTGGCGCACCCTCCAGCAGCAGGAAATCGATTATATCGAAGAGCGCGACGGCAACCTGTGGGCCTTTGAATTCAAGTGGAATCCAAAAGCCCGGGTGAAGTTCCCCAAAACCTTCCTGAAAGCCTATCCCCAAAGCCAACAGCAGGTGATCCACCGGGAGAATTTTGATTCGTTTATCAGTGGATAGCCTTGCCATCCATGACCGTCGGCGACGGTGTTTGGGACCTCCCGCGCAAATCTGAACCGCTAAACACAGCGTCAAAGACCGTGCAGGATCGGATTCCGGCAAAATCACTTTGATTTTTCCGGACGCTCCGGAGAATTCGAATAAAAACATCCAATCCCCAGGATCGCCAGGGTCGGCGCGACGATGAAATTGATCAGCGACAGGAATTGCCAGTGCCAGTAGTCTTGAAACGGAATGCCGAGGGTCATGACCATGAACACGGCCGAAGGATGCCACGGCACCAGGCTCTCCAGCATGGTGCCGGTATCTTCCAGCGAGCGCGACAGCACCTTGCGCGGGATGCCGAGATCATCGTACTTGCGCTTGAATGCATCGCCGACGATGAAGCTGGTGGCGTACTGATTGGAGGTGAGCGAATTCGTCAGCGCGGCTGCGGCCAGGGTGGACAGAATGGTGCCGGCCCGGCGGCGGGCAAAGCGAAACACCCGATTCACCACCCGCGGCATGGCATCGATGAGATCGATGGTGCCGATGAACATAAACACCGTCAGCGCGATGATCACCGCCTCCACCAGCGCATACAAGCCGCCGCGGTTGACGAGCGTCACCACGCGCTCCGGCACATCGCTCATCCACGTGGCCATCTCCACGCGAAAGCCTTTATACATGGACTGCAGCACGTCGGCCAGGGAGAAATCCTGAAACAGCAGCGCCAGAATGCCTGCAGATAGCATAGACACGGCCAGAGTGGGGACGGTTGGCTTGCGCCGCAGCGAACCATACAGCACGATGAGCGGCGGCAGGAGCAACAGAAGGTTGAAATGGAACATGGTTTCCAACGCCCGCAAAAACGGCTCGACTTCGCCGATATCGGCAGTGAGAATGGCCGGGGGATAGATGAAGCCGAGAATCCAGTACAACACCGAGGCCAGAATGGCCGAGGGCAGGGTGGTGTACAGCATCGAATGGATGTGATCGAACAGATCGACGTCCGTGGCCAGCGCGGCCATATTCGTGGTATCGGACAGCGGCGACAGCTTGTCGCCGAAATACGCGCCGCCCACGATGGCTCCGGCGGTGATGCCCATGTGCGCGCCCATGGCTCCGGCGATGCCGATGAGCACGATGCCGATGGAGCCGACCGAGCCCCACGACGTGCCGGTCAGGGTGGAAAAGACGATGGGAATCCAGAACGCCAGCAAGTAGATGTAATTCGGATGAATGGTTTTGAGGCCGTAGTAAACCAGCATGGGAATGGTGCCGCTCACCATCCAGCTCCCGATGATGAGGCCGATGGAGAGCAGGATCATGAACGCCGGCATGGCGCGGGCGATCTTTTGCACGATGGATTGCTGGATCGTTTCCCAGCCGAAGCCGAGCCAGGTCAGCTCCGCCACGGCCACGACGGCCGCCAAAATGAACACGATTTCCAGCGGAAATGCCGGCTGCTGCAACAGGTGCGGCCGAATGATGAGTCCATAACCGATGATCCCCAGCAGCGCCAGAATGGGGAGAAGCACAAAGACGAAATCCGGCTCTTCGGAGGCAAAACGGTCGGCACTCGTTGAGGTTTTGAGGCGCGGTTTGGGTTGAAAAGAGGGTGATTGCTTCATCTGCGGCGTTGTCCTCGTGTTCTATGGTGGACGATGTTCACAACAGGATAATATCTCAGGAAAACTGCATGGGCAAGCAAAACAAGATGAATGGCAAAGGGGGGAATGAAACGCGTCGCTCTGACCGGTCGATTCTACCGGCGCAGCAACAAAGCGCAAATTCATATTCTGACACGGAGGCACTCGAAGGTTGAAACCTTGGACCTTGCGGAGAATCCGGCGGAAACGGGCCTCCCCGGCTGTGTCACATTCCGTTTACATTTTTCAGTGGAAATCACGGCTGCGGGCAAACTCCTGGGGGGTGTCGATCAATCGGTAGATTCAAGACCGATGGCCAGAATGATTCAATTGAAAATAGAATTTGAGGGCGTGCATCAGTACCGAAACCTTGCCGTAAACAGGCGCATTTTCGTGGGTAAAGCAGTCGGATGGACGCTGCAGGCACGTATGCAGCCGCTGGATTTGCAACGGAGTCAATTGAAACAGAGCCATCAGCAGCCGGTCATCCGCCAAATCATGAACATATTGCCGTAGCAGACGAAGTTCATCTTCCCGGATCGGAAAGCGCCGGGCTTCCTTTGACGGGGTGGCCACCGGCGTTTCGGGCGAGCGGGAGATGGCGGGCTGCGATGCCGATCGAGAAAGGCGGCGTTTTTCTTCGCCCAGGTGTCGCAATACCTGCAACAATGTCGCGCGATTGGTAGCGAACAAAAACAGGCTTTCCAGCCAGCGGCTTTCGGCAGAAACCGAGTTCAATGCGGCAGGCAAAACTTCCGGTGGCAAAAACGCCTTTCGCCGGCGATGCCCCGGCACCGGCTCGATGCGCACGCCGCGGCCGATGGCTTGCAACAAAAACTTCCGTGCGTCCGCCCCCACGCCGATGTTGATGAACGTGATGACATTGGGCCGGTTCGAGTCCCATCCCTCATAAAAGCTGCGTGAGCCCATCAAAAGCCGGATATCCGATCGGCCGGTATTGAGTTGATCGAAAAACGCCTCGCCGTTCATCACCTCGCTGATTTCATAGCCGGCAAGCTCGTTTTGCAGCCACTCGGAAATATCGCCGATCCGGATGAGCGCGAACGGCCGACTGGCTGTTTTGAGCTTCAGGGCGATTTCCTGCCGGTTCGATGGACGGATCAGCGCTTCGATACTGCCCGGACGACGGGCATGGAACACGCGCTCCAGCATGGCATGGTAATCCATATCAGCCAGGGCAGCAAGAGGCGGATCCTGCTGAGGCCGCTCGAACATCCACTGCACACCGGATCGTAATTCTTCAACAAGCCGGAAACGGACCTCCTGCCACAGAGCAGGGGATATTTCGCCGCGTGCCACCTCAACCAGGACTTCAAAAAATTGCTTTAGATCGGCCTGCTCCACGTTCACTGAATTCACCAGCACCAGCATGAGAGGAGGATGATAGACCGTCTCCGATACCGCAGCCTGGATGCGTTCGCGCGCCTGCTGAATGGCTGCCAGCAGCACCAGCGCCGACAGCACCATTTTTTTCTTTTCCAGTTGGGTGGTCACCGACTCCACGGTTTCCGGTGATTTTTTGCCGGTCCGGCGAAACGGTTCAAATTCGGAGCCCATCACGGCGATGTGCTTGCCATAACCGGCTTCAATGAACCGGGCCAGATTAAAATCGAAAGCGGTGGTGAGGATGTCCCGCGGATCCGTAAACGTGGCGGAAAAATTGAACAGAAAGCCGTTGCGTGCCAGAATGCTGTAAATATGCTGCCGTTTCGAATCCTCCCGATCCCCTTTGTGCGCTTCATCCAGCAACACAAACCAGCGCCCACCGTTGTCGTAATTGCGAAAATCGACGATTTTTTCCTTGTGCTCTTCGCCGAGATTGTCCGAACGGTACACGAAGACCGTCATCCCGGAATCATCCGCCGGTTCCGGGATTTCGCGTTTGCGGTCGGGATATTCGCGCAGATCAAACAGGCGCAGCGTCAGCTCGGGATGGCTGGCATTGAACTCGTCCACATGCGCGCGGATTTGCTGTAACAGATCATCCCGGCACGAGAGCACCAGCACGTCGTTGGGGGGCACCTCTCCCCGTTGCATCAGCCGCCAGAGGATTTCGAGCAGCTTCACCAGCACCAGGGTCTTGCCGCTGCCCGTGGCCATCCAGAAGCCCATGCGATTGATGACGTGCCGGAACGCGACCCGCTGATGTTCGGCAGGAAAATAATGCTGCAGCAGATGGCGGATGTCGCGGCGTAATTTGTGGAGGTCGAAATCCAATTTTTCTGTAGCGGCTTCACCATACCGTTCCAGCAGAGCTTGTTTTCGGCGAGCATTGGCTTCATCCGGCTCTCCGGGCCGGTAATCCACCGCTTGCTGATAGTACAGCCACAGCAGCTTCAGCGCCTGCTGCAGCGCTGCCTGCTGGTAGTCCCAAAGGGACTTTTGTCGCGAAAAGATATGCCAGTCCTGCACACTCCAGGCCGGCGGCAGGGCATCAAGATGGATCGTCTCCAACAGCGAGGATAACGGCGCGGGTTTTAATCCTGACATTTGCCCCTCAATTGAGATTTTTGCCGGTCGAGCAGATCGTGGAGCCAGTTCGAATGGTACTGTCGCGCCAGCTCCAGGCTGGCTTCAGTGTCCAGATTGAGAAACGTGCGTAGCTCATCGGCCGAGATGGACCGACCGTTGAGATAAATCGCCTCGGCGTTCTGCGGATCGGTGCCGTTGATGAATTCCAGCAGATAGGCTCCGAGGTACCGGTAGGCGGCGCCGGTGGCCGGATTGCGCACAAATGGGGCTTCTCCGTTTTTGCGAGAGGCCGTACGCAAAAGTTCATCCAGCATGCTGAAAATCACCGTAGAAGCCGGCCGCAAATGCAGCCGCGGTGAGCGCCGCTGCGTTTTCACTTCCAGCAAAATAAACCAGCCGGTGCAGTAATTGACAAACACAAAATCGATGTCCTGGGTGATGAGGCCGCGGCTGGAATCCTTGAGATGATGGCGCACCCACTGCGAAAAATCCAGGTTGCGCTCAAACGTGTATTCCCGTCGGGTCATGATTACCTCCACCAGATCAGCGGCTGAATGATGGCCCACGCCGGCCGCCGCAGGTCGATGCGTTCGCCGTCGCTGAACTCAACGTGCGTCGCGGTCTGCCGACGGATGGATTTGCCAAGCAAGCAGGAAAGAGTCTCGGCCAGGTCGATGTTCGGATACAGTCGCTCGAAATGCGGCTGAACGGCATCCGATTCGGGATCGAGCTCCACGGCGTGCAGCAGTTTCAAATCAGCGGTGAATAGTGAGTCGCCGCCGGACGGAGTGTCTGCGCCGGGCGTGGTCTCACGGTAGCGCACCCGCCGGAGGATGTCTTCGTACTGCTCGAGTTCGAAGTATTTAAAAAAACCGCCGCCTTGCCATCCCACCTGTTTGGAAATTCCGGATGGCTCGCCGGAGAGCACTTTTTTCATGCGCGGCAACACCACCGTGTCAAAATGAGCGCCCATTTCAATGCCGATCCACTTGCGGCCCAGTTTGTGTGCCGCGGCGATGGTGGTGCCGGAGCCGAGAAAGAAATCCAGCACAAGTTGCCCGGGCTGACTGGTGGCTTCGATGACCCGCGCCAGCAGGATTTCTGAATTTTGCGTCCGGAAGCCTGCCGTGCTTTCATAAGAAGGGATGTCTTTCCAGTTGTCGGTGATTTTCTTGCGTTCGGCCGGCAGATATTCCACCTTCCAATCGTCCGCGCCGCAATGCAGGCAGGTGTCGAGTCGCGTGACGCCGAAGACGAGGGATTCCGGTGTGATATCCAGGTATTTGAAGCGGTTTTTCCGTTCCTGCTGAATGGCAGCGCCGAACGCCGCCCCGCGTTCGCGATCGTCCCAGTAATAAACGGCGCCGCATCCACGGCATTTGAGGCGAAGAAAGTGTTCGCGCAGCAATTTATCCACTTTGGGCTGCACCAGCGAAAAATGCTGCCCGCGGGGTGGGTACAGCACCTTTCCGAAAAAGATGCGCTCGGGCGGGTTCCGCTCCTCCTGTTTGAGGAAGCCGAGCCAGCGGAAGTCCACCAGACTGCGCGGACGTTCGAGAACTTGATAATACGGTCGATCCCCGGCAGCATACCAGTATAGATACTCGCTCTCCACCTCGAATTTCGTCGGCGTGCCGATACTCTGACGCTTGCGGTTGATGAGAATTTCGTTGCAATAACGCTCTTCGCCGAAAAGCTGGTTTAAAAGCAGCCGGACGTACATATTGCCGTTGTAATCGCAGCGCACAAACAGGCTGCCGGCATCGTGCAGCAGCTCTTTGGCCAGGCGCAGCCGATTCTCCAGCAAAGTCAGCCAGGTGGCGTCTTTGTATTTCACCGAATACAGGAAATCGGCGTTGGTGCCCAGATTGAACGGTGGATCGATGTAGATGGTTTGTACACGCCGGCGGAATTTGGGCAAAAGCGTGTTGAGCGCCTGATAGTTTTCACTTTTGATGAGCCAGCCGTCGAGGGCATCGTCGAGGGGCTCGAACAGCGCCGGAATATCGGACTCGATATCCGGGAAGTGGCGTGTGTCCACCGGCAAGTGCCGGAAGCGTTCCGGCAGCGCTTCAGCGGAGCGCAGCGGTACGGCAAGTGTATTGGCGGACGAGCCGCTGCCGTTCAGGACGATCCGGAAATCCGGCGGCACCAGCCCGAGTTCCCGCCATTCGGTTAGTTGGGCGGCCATGCCGGAATGAGTGAGTATGCGGTTGAGCAGCTCAACGCTGCGCTCGGCAAGGCGGTCGAGAGTGATAACGTAGTGACTGTTGAGCACAAAGCGCGGCTTGTTCCAGATTTTGACCAGCTCATCTTCGAACTGTGCGATCCAATCGATAATGCGATGAGCAATGGATTTCAGCACCTGGATTTGTTGTACCCGGCGCGCATCCCAGTCGGCCGGATGATGGAACATATACTGGTACAGCCAGAGGTCCAACTGTTCCCGCAAAAACACCCGTGCATTTTTATTGATAAAAAAATCCACTTCGGCCTGGCGTTCGAAAAGGCGGAAAGCGCGTTCGAGGGTGACCTCGTCCATGGCGACACCGGCCTCGCGAAGGGAGGAGATTAATGTGGGAAGGCCTGTTTTCCGTCCACGCTCGGAATAGCGCACATCGAAGACCAATACTCCGTCGGTGCGGCGTTCTCGGAAATGATAAACCAGGGCACGTTTCTCGTTGGCCTTTTTGTGCTCCAATCGTTCGACATCAAAGAAAAACGTGTGGCCGTTCACGGTGACCGTCATATTGCGAAAGAGCACGTCGCTTTTCACGTAGTAAAGCATGTGCGTTTTCCAGAACAGCAGCACATCGCGGTGGTCGGTATAGACGCGTTCATAGACCTGCTGGTGCAGCGGCGTACGGTGAAAGTAAATGGAGCCGCTGTCGGTAAAATAGCGCTGAAAAAAGGCGTAAAGTTTGTCGAACAGCTCTTCGCGGAATTCCGGGAACGGCTGCAAGGCGGAATCGATGTGCTGCTGGAGCTGCGGCAGCATACGGTCGCGGAAGTATTGCGATTTTACCTGCATGAGATTGATGTAGCCGGACCGGCCCTCGACCGGTACACCGATGAAAAGATTTTGCAGCGCTTCCCAGAATTGCTGTTCTTTGGTCACGGGCTCCTCGTATAAGTGTGGATTCGACGCGCGGCTTTGGATAATTGTTCGTGGGCAAATATAGCGAAAAAGTCACAGAAAGCGAAATGGAAATGTGCGGGAGAAATGATTTTTTGTAGCATAAGCTTCCAGCTTGTGGTCTGCCGTCATAGGCTGTTATCGCGTCGTGCGCAAGCAGGGATGCTTGCGCCACAGTGTAGCACAAGCTTCCAACTTGTGGTCTGCCGTCATAAGATGTTATCGCGCCGTGCGCAAGCATGGATGCTTGCGCCACAGTGTAGCATATGCTTCCAGCTTGTGATCCGTGGTCATAAGCCGTTATCGCGTCCTGCGCAAGCATGGATGCTTGCGCCACTTAGGGCTGCTTGTGCCACGAAGGTTGCCGATGCTACACCGGTGCGACGGTTTTCCGAAAAGCCTTGCTTTTGCACGGCTTATTCTTTAATTTTTTTAAACAAAACCATGAGGTGGCATTCCACTAATCGATGTTACAGGCGAAATGGCGACGAATATCGGGGCGTTTTTAAAAAAACATCGCGAATCCATTTTAAACCAATGGATCAATCAGGTAAAAGGGGAATCATCCATTACAACCGTTTTCCCGGGGCCGGTTTTAAAAGAACTGATCGAGGATTTGCTGGATCGGATCACCAAATATTTTGAACACCCCAAAGAACAACACAACTGGGTGCAGCTATTTACTGACCGGATGACTGTCGTTTCGGCCGCTTCCATTTACGTCTCCGATCGTGTTGCCAAAGCCGGCAAAGATGTGATCCTTCATTTATTGAGAGAGGTCCGAAATCCGATTGAGGATCCCCTGGCCGCTTTTTTGGACGTGGACCGGGTTTTTGATGAAATCGATCTGGCACAGCTTGCCCAATTTTTGAATTTTTCACCTCATCTGCAGAGCGCCACCGAAAGTGAGCAGGCGAAAATCAGCGAACAATTGCGCTCCCGCCTCAATCTTTTTTATAATGCCTTTCAACACAGTACCGATGGCATTATCATCACCGACCTTGAAGGGCGGATTCTCGAAGCAAACGAAGCCTTCCTGAAAATTTTTGGTTATGAATATCATGAAGTCATTGGCCGTTATACTGGATTTTTGCGCGCCCCTCAGACCTCCGATGAGTTTTACCGGCGGATGTGGGAGTCCATCAACACGAAAGGCGAGTGGAAAGGCGAAATCATCAATAAATGCAAGGATGGAACCCTGATCCCGGTGTGGCTTTCAATCACACCGATTTATGAAAATGGAAAGCGCATCGGCTACATGGGGGTGGAAATCGATATCTCCGAAAAAAAGCGCATCGAAAACGCGCTGATCAAGGAGAAACGCTTTACCGAATCGCTGATCGAGACGGCAAACAGTCTGATTGTGGGACTGAATCTCAAAGGCGAGATCACGCTGTTCAATAAAAAGCTGGAAGCCACCACGGGATATAAAAAAGAAGAAGTATTGGGAAAGAACTGGTTTGAAATCTTTTTGCCCGAACGCATCCGGCCGTCGGTGGAGGAGGTTTTCGACGGCATTGTCAACGATCGCATTCCTTCCTATTATGAGAATCCGATTTTAACCCGCAGCGGTGAAGAACGGTATATCGCCTGGAGCAACACCGCCATTCGCAACGAAAAGAATGAAATTATCGGCGCGCTGGGTATCGGGCAGGATATTACGGAACAAAAGCGGCTGGAGCAACAGATTTTGCAATCCGAACGGCTGGCGACCATCGGTCAGATGGCGGCGAAAGTCGCCCATGAAATCCGCAATCCGCTATCGTCGATCATGCTCAACGCCGAGCTACTGGGCGATGAAATCCGCGCCGCCAGCGATGCCATCTCCCAGGATGCCGAGGTGTTGCTGAAGTCGATCATTTCGGAGGTGGACCGCGTTGCCAAGCTCACCGAAGAATATCTGCAATTTTCGAGATTGCCGGACGCCGATCCACAGCCCGGGGATCTGATCAACCTGGTTCGGGAAGTGGTGGAATTCATCGAACCGGAGGCAAGTTCCCGGGGCATTCAGATCGTGACCGAGTATGAAGCCGATGGGTTGCAATTGGTGTTTGATGCTCAGCAAATGCGGCAGGTGTTGATGAATATTTTCAAGAACGCATTGGAGGCGATGCGGCGGGGCGGCATCTTAACGATTCGAGTGCGGGATACGCGTTCAAAGGCGATCATCGCTGTGGCAGACACCGGAGAGGGAATTCCCAAAGAGGTGCAGGAAAAGATTTTTCAGCCGTTTTACACCACCAAGGATATGGGCACCGGCCTGGGCCTTGCCATTTCGCAGCAGGTCATCCAGGAACATGGCGGCCATATTGAGTTCGAGAGCGAGCCGGGCAAGGGAACGACATTTTATCTCCATTTGCCGAAAAAAAAGCCCAAAAATAAACAATGAGAACGAAATCCATGGAGTTTTGACGTGAATGCGAATAACCAAGGGGTTCCGCTATTAGTGGTTGATGATGAACAGAGTGTTCGCGATTCATTGGAACGGGTGCTGGAAAAAGAAGGATTTCAGGTGTTTACCGCCGAAAGCGGCCGTCAGGCGCGGGAAATTTTGCAAAAAGAACCCATTGCGTTGGTGCTGACCGATCTGCGCATGCCGGAAATCAGCGGTTTGGATTTGCTCCGGCAGGTGAAAAAACAGTACCCGGACACCGAAGTGATTTTAATTACCGGCCACGGCACCATCGAAAAAGCCGTGGAGGCGATGAAAGAAGGCGCGTATGATTTTATCACCAAGCCTTTCAAGCGTGCCGAGATATTACGGGCGGTCAACAAGGCATTGGAAAAACAATCCCTCGCCCGGGAGAATCGGTTGCTCAAAGAACAACTGAAGAGCAGCTTTGAGAATAAAATTCAATTCATCGGCAAGAGCAAACAGGCGCACGAAATCATGCAACTGGTGGATCGCGTGGCGCCGCTGCCTTCAACGGTTCTTATCACCGGTGAAAGCGGAACCGGGAAAGAGATCATCGCGCGAATGATTCATATGAAGAGTCCGCGTGCCGGCAAGCGGTTCGTGGCCGTAAACTGCGGCGCCATTTCAGAGAACCTGATCGAGAGCGAATTGTTCGGGCATGTCAAAGGCGCTTTCACGGGCGCGATTCGTGATAAGGAAGGTCTGTTTAAAATCGCATCCGGGGGCACACTGTTTCTTGATGAAATCAGCACCATTCCAATAAACTTGCAGGTCAAACTCCTGCGGGCGCTGGAGGAACATGAAATTATGCCTGTCGGCTCGACCCGGACCATTCCGGTGGATGTACGCATCATCGCTGCCAGCAACCGGGATTTATTGAAGGAGGTGGAAGAGGGCCGTTTCCGCGAGGATCTCTATTACCGGCTGAATGTGATCGGCATTAATATCCCGCCGTTGCGGGAACGCCGGGAAGACATTCCGCTGCTTGTCGATTATTTTATTCAAAAATTCAATCGGGAACTCAATAAGAATGTACGCGGCGTGAGCCATCAGGTCATGCAGATGTTTTTGACGTATCAGTGGAAAGGCAATGTGCGCGAACTTGAAAACGCCATCGAACGCGCGATGATTTTATGCGACGGTGATCAGATCTTGCCGGAACACATGCCGCAAAATTTTGCCAACCTGGAAGTTCAGCCCATGGTGAAAAGCGGCCTTAAAGAAGCGGTGATGGCTTTTGAAAAGTCGCAGATTTTAAAAACCCTGGAAATTGTTGACGGCGATAAGAAAGCGGCGGCAAAACTGCTGGGACTGAGCATTTCTTCCCTGTACCGGAAGATGAGTGAGTTGGGGCTGGATGTGAAAGAACCGGCCGGAAAACATTCTTAATTTTGAGAAAAATCGGATTAGATTTACTAATGCTGGGAAAAGTTACAAAACTGTTTTAAGTGGAATTAATTGTAAGATATTTGTAATCTTTATGAAATCAGCCACTTATCCAACTGGATGAGTGGCTTTTTTTATGGAAAAAAAGATGCATCATTTTGGC
The DNA here is from genome assembly GCA_015491485.1 of Candidatus Zhuqueibacterota bacterium. Lineage (GTDB taxonomy): Bacteria > Zhuqueibacterota > Zhuqueibacteria > Zhuqueibacterales > Geothermadaptataceae > Hydrothermovivens. Next base: position 9,274 of record WFVT01000081.1, on the reverse strand, counting down.
ATTATAGTTGTAAAAAGTTATGTCACTTTATTGCGCGAAGCAAACAGGGAACGAAGATGAGCTTAGCGGTGCAACAACGTGGAATGGCTTCAAATAAGGTGGAGGGAGACCATTTGCCAAATTTAGAGGTCTTTCGTATTCTCATCATTGAAAGCGACTCGGTGTTTCGAAGATCGCTATTTAAAGCATTGACGGCAGAAGGATACACGGTTTTTGCTGCCGCAGATATGGTGGAGGCCAATGAATTTATTTCACAAATGACGTTTTCCCTGATTTTATATGGCATGCGCCGGCCTTATCAGGGTGGACTCGAGCAACTGAGACGGCTATTACAAATCGCCAAAAACACCCGCATCATGGTCGTAACCACCTTCAATGAACCCGAGCTGAAACATCGGGTTCTGGAAATGGGGGCCAGCGACCTCATTGTCAAGCCTGTGCGCAAAGCCTCTTTGTTGAATTCCATAGCGAAATTGCTGCAGGTCCATTCCTAAGTTTTAGAAATACTTCTTAGTTTTGGGAAAATCCTGCTTTCCTGCCGCCCGAGCTCCGGTTCGTTTTCTTCACCTTACCTGCAATATTATCAAGAGGCTATCATGACCGCATGATAAGGAATGCTTGAATGGTATGCAATTTGCCGAACACAGACGGGAGATCAGGCGTTCAAAGTGATGCGCCGGCACATTTCATGAGTACCGAACCGATAAGAGCATGCCGTATGAAAACAATATTGATTATTGAAGACGAACCCCATTTGCGGGAGTGGTACCGGCAGGAATTGGAGGACCGGGGATATACGGTGCTTTCCGCCTCGCATTTGCGTGAAGTGGAGCAGATAATCCGGACTCATGAAGTGGACCTGGTGGTTCTGGATTTGAAACTCAAGGATGGATCGGGATTCGATCTGTTGCATGAAATTTTGGGTCGCAAAAAAGACATTAAGGTCATCATCCATACGGCCTACCCGATGTTCAAGGGTGATTTTCGTTCCTGGGGCGCCGATGCGTTTCTTGTCAAAAGCTCGGATTTGACCGAGCTGCTCCAAACCATCGGACGGCTGCTGGCAACGGAGAAAAATGAACTCCCTGCCTACTCATAGTGCGTTCCGATGTTTTCCACAAACCATCGCACGGCTGGAACGGAACCCCATTCCCAAATGATTCCAAGTATCGACCCAGAATGGCGGCGATTTGCTGACGTGGAGATCGTGCAACATGTTCAGATCCACGATTGCAAAACCGACACTCTGAAATGGGGCCGGGTCTAAATTCGACAAAACCGTCCTGAATCTGTTAAATCAATGCGCTCACGAGGAGGCTCTACCATGGGCAAGAGGATTTACAAAACCATCGATGGTAACGAAGCCGTTGCGACCGTAGCCTTTAAAACCAATGAAGTCATTGCCATCTATCCGATAACCCCATCGTCCCCCATGGGCGAGTTATCGGATGCGTGGGCTGCGGCCGGCAAGACCAATATCTGGGGCACGGTGCCGACCGTCATTGAAATGCAAAGCGAAGGAGGAGCATCCGGCGCTGTGCACGGCTCGTTACAGGGAGGCGCCCTCACCACAACCTTTACCTCGTCTCAGGGCTTATTGCTGATGATTCCCAATATGTACAAAATTGCCGGTGAGCTGACCTCTACGGTTTTTCATGTGGCGGCGCGCACGGTGGCCACGCACGCGTTGTCGATTTTCTGCGATCACAGCGACGTGATGGCCACGCGGCAGACCGGGTTTGCGCTGCTGGCCTCGGCCTCGGTGCAGGAGGCGATGGATTTCGCGCTGATTGCGCAGGCCGCCACCCTGGAAGCTCGTGTGCCGTTTTTGCACTTCTTCGATGGATTCCGCACCTCGCACGAAGTCTCCAAAATCGAGGTGCTGACCGACGAGCAGATGCGGGAGATGCTGAACGAAGAACTGATCATGGAGCACCGCATGCGCGCGCTGTCGCCGGATCATCCAGTGCTGCGCGGTTCGGCGCAAAACCCGGACGTGTTTTTCCAGGCGCGCGAAACCATTAATCCGTACTATGCGGCGTGTCCAGAAATCACGCAAAAAGCCATGGACCGGTTTGCTGAAATCACCGGGCGGCGGTACCGCCTGTTTGAATATTTCGGCGCCCCGGATGCCGAACGGGTGATTATCTTGATGGCGTCGGCTTCGGAAACGGCGCATGAGACGGTGGAATATCTGCTGAATGCCGGCGAGAAGGTGGGTGTGCTGAAGGTGCGGCTGTACCGTCCGTTCAGCACGAAACATTTCATGGAAGCCCTGCCGGCCACGGTGAAATCGATCGCGGTGCTGGATCGCACCAAAGAGCCCGGCAGCGTGGGCGAGCCGCTGTACCTGGATGTGGTCAATGCACTGCGCGAAGGTCTCGAGGCCGGGCTGGGAGAACTCAAGGAGATGCCGACCGTGGTCGGCGGCCGTTACGGCCTGTCGTCGAAAGAATTCACGCCCGCCATGGTCAAGGCCGTTTTCGATAACCTGAATCAGGAAACGCCGAAGAATCATTTCACGGTGGGCATTTTTGACGATGTGACCCAAACGAGCCTGGAGTTCGATCCCGAGTTTTCCACCGAGGCGGACGATGTGTACCGGGCGCTGTTTTACGGATTGGGCAGTGACGGCACGGTGAGTGCGAATAAGAATTCGATCAAAATCATCGGCGAGAATACCGACTTCTGGGCGCAGGGCTATTTTGTGTACGATTCCAAAAAAGCCGGTGCGGTGACGGTTTCGCACCTGCGGTTCGGGCCGCGGCATATCCGGTCCACTTATCTGATTTCGCGAGCCAATTTTGTGGCCTGCCATCAGCCGTCCTTTCTGGAACGGTTCGATATGCTGGAACACATCGTGGATGGCGGCACGTTCCTGTTAAATTCTCCTTACGGGCCGGACGAAGTCTGGGATCATCTGCCGCGTGAATTCCAGGAGCATATTATCAATAAAAAGCTGAAATTCTATGTTATAAACGCCTTCAAAGTCGCACGAGAAAGTGGGATGGGCGGGCGCATCAACACCGTGATGCAGGTGTGTTTCTTTGCCATCTCGGGCATTTTGCCGCGGGATGAGGCGATTGCACAAATCAAGCAGGCGATCCGCGATACGTATGGGCGTAAAGGCGAAGAGATTGTGCAAATGAATTTGCAGGCTGTTGATCGCGCCCTCTCCCACCTCCATGAAGTCAAGGTGCCGTCGCAAATCACCAGCAAGATTCACATGCGACCGCCGGTTCCGGATAAGGCGCCCGAGTTTGTGAAAGACGTCACAGCGATGATGATCGCCGGCAAGGGCGATTACCTGCCGGTGAGCAAAATGCCGGTGGACGGCACGTTCCCGACCGGTACCGCGCAATGGGAAAAACGCAATCTGGCGCTGGAAATCCCGGTGTGGGATCCGGATATCTGCATCCAGTGCGGCAAGTGCGCCATGGTGTGCCCGCACGCCACCATCCGCATCAAAGTGTATGATGAAAAGGTTCTGGAAAATGCGCCGGCCACGTTCAAAGCGGTGGATGTACGCGACAAGGAATGGAAGGGCATGAAGTACACCATTCAGGTGGCGCCCGAGGACTGCACCGGCTGCGCGCTGTGTGTGGAGGTGTGCCCGGCGCGCAACAAGCAGGAGCCGCGCCTGAAAGCGCTGAACATGGAGCCACAACCGCCGCTGCGCGAACAGGAGGCCGAAAACTGGGACTTCTTCCTGTCGATTCCGGAGCTGGACCGCCGTCAGATCAAAAACGGCACCATCCGGCAGCAGCAGGTGCAACAGCCGCTGTTCGAGTTCTCCGGAGCCTGCTCCGGCTGCGGCGAAACGCCTTACGTCAAACTGATGAGTCAGCTTTTCGGCGATCGCGCCATCGTCGCCAACGCCACGGGCTGCTCATCCATCTACGGCGGCAATTTGCCCACCACCCCGTGGACGGTCAATCAGGACGGCCTCGGCCCGGCGTGGTCCAACTCGCTGTTTGAAGACAATGCGGAGTTCGGACTGGGCATCCGCCTGGCCGTGAACAAGCAAAAAGAGGTGGCCGAATATCTGCTGAAAAAGCTGTCCACGGAAATCGGTCAGGAGCTGGTGGAGCGTATTTTGAACAACGAACAGCTTGATGAGCCGTCCATTTATGAGCAGCGGCAGTACGTCGCCGAGTTGAAGAAAAAGCTCGAAACCCTGAAATCGGATGATGCAAAGCGTCTGATAAAACTGGCCGACTATCTGGTGCGGAAGAGCGTGTGGATCATCGGTGGCGACGGCTGGGCCTACGATATCGGCTTCGGCGGCCTGGATCATGTCCTGGCCAGCGGCCACGACGTCAACATTCTGGTGCTGGACACGGAAGTGTACTCCAACACCGGCGGGCAAACCTCCAAAGCCACGCCGCTGGGCGCCATCGCCAAATTTTCCGCCGGCGGCAAGCCGACGCCGAAAAAAGACCTCGGTCTGATCGCCATGAGCTACGGCAATGTGTATGTGGCGGCCGTGGCCATGGGAGCCAAGGACGAGCATACCCTCAAAGCCTTCCTCGAGGCCGAGGCCTACCGCGGCCCGTCGCTGATTCTGGCCTACTCGCACTGCATTGCGCATGGCTACAACCTGCGTTATGGCCTGCAGAATCAGAAGTTGGCTGTGGATTCCGGCCAGTGGCTGCTGTATCGCTACCATCCGGAACGGGCCAAAGCCGGTGAAAATCCGCTGATCCTCGATTCGCGCGCGCCGAAGATTCCGATCGAGGAGTATCTGATGAAGGAAACGCGCTTCAAGATGCTGACCAAGATCAATCCGGCGGAAGCGAAGAAATTGTTCTCAATGGCTCAAGAGAACGTCATTAAGCGCTATAATTATTACAAGTACCTCGCCTCCCTGAAACTGGAAGAAGGCAATGGCAAATTGGAACGCAAAAAGATGATGACGCCAACCAAATAAATTCGTCTGCGCCTGATCATTGAAAGCGAAATGGAGGATCATATATGGACCTGTCCACAAGCTATTTAGGACTCAAGCTGCGAACCCCGCTGGTGGTGTCGGCTTCGCCCCTGTCTGAGGAAGTGGAAAATATCAAGCGGATGGAAGACGCCGGGGCTGCGGCCGTGGTGATGCACTCGCTCTTCGAAGAGCAGATCCGGTATGATAAATTTGAGCTGACCCATCACATGGAATACACCAAAGATTCCTTTGCCGAGGCTCTGGATTTCTTTCCGGAACCCGAGGAGTTCCATGTGGGGCCGGAAGAATATCTGGAACACATTCGCAAGGCCAAAGAGAGCGTCAACATTCCGGTGATCGGCAGCCTCAACGGCGCCACGGTGGGCGGCTGGGTGGAATACGCCCGCCTGATTCAGGAAGCCGGAGCGGACGCTCTGGAGCTGAATATCTATTTCATCCCGACCAACCTGGATATGCTGGGCGCCGAGGTGGAGCAAAAATATCTGGAAATCCTCAAAGCGGTTCGGAGCGAGGTCAGCATTCCGGTGGCGGTAAAACTCAGTCCGTTTTTCAGTAATCTGGCCAATATGGCCAAGCAACTGGTGCAGGCGGGGGCGAACGGACTGGTGCTGTTCAACCGCTTTTATCAGCCGGACCTGGATGTGGAAGAGCTTGAGATCAAGCCCCGCATCTTGTTGAGCACGCCGCAGGCTCTGCGGCTGCCCATGCGCTGGATCGCCATTCTGTACGGCCGCATCCAGGCGGATCTGGCCGCTTCCAGCGGTATCCATAAAGCCACCGATGTCATTAAAATGCTGATGGTCGGGGCAAAAGCGACGTTTCTGTGCTCGGTGCTGCTGCGGTACGGGATCGATTACATCCGGGTACTCGAAGAGGGCGTGATGCAGTGGATGGCTGAGCATGAGTACGAATCCGTCGAACAAATGCAGGGCAGCATGAGCCAGATCAAATGTCCGGACCCGAGCGCTTTTGAGCGGGCGCAATACATGCGCGCGCTGCAGAGTTATAAACCGGCCCATGAATTATAAATAGAAGCCCATAGAGCCCTCCAACCTCCCGCAGTTTGAACCGGGGCTGTTCCAGAATGTCAACGGCTTTCCGGTGATCGAAGCCGGGGCATAGGACGGCGGTGTGCCCGGGATGCCCGGCAGCAGGATCCGGGAATGACAATGGCTGAAAAAGGATTCTGGAACAGCCCTTTTTATTCTTTTTTCTTCCCTCGAACCCATCGTTCAGCATGGCACGCGGTCAACAAAAACAGCCGTTGGCGTTTCGACAGATCGCCGGTAAGAACGGCGACGGCCGCTTGAATTCCTGAAGATTACCGACACCCGGCCAATGAACCATTTCCTAATATTAAAAATTCTGCATTTCATTTCTTAATCTTGCGATTGGATTCTCTGTTTTGCGCTGTTGTGGGCCCACTTTCTGTTTCCGTAACTCAATAAAATCATTGAAAATAGAACGATACAATTCGGAGAGAAGAATTGGAATAATTCTTGCGTTTTATTTCAGTGAAAGCGGAAATCTGACATTTTGCCAGTTGGAGCAATGACGAATATGTCAGATTGTGACGATAAATTGATGGGACGAGCGGTTTTTCGGTGTGTGATAGAAATGCAGAGAAAGTGAGGGATGACCATGAAAGCCACAAAGAATCCGAAGTACGATTTGCGGTATCATTATCGCAAGGCATTAGAGCTTGGGATGGTCGGCGCCTTACTCATTGTAACGTCATCGTTTTACATTTTTCGCGGCGATTATGAATACCAATTGAAAGTGGATGTACCGGAAATCAAAATCGAAGTCGAAGACATTCCGCCGACCGAACAAATCCGGCGCCCGGCGCCCCCGGCCAGACCGGCCGTACCGATTCCGACGGAAGAAGAGGACGTGCCGGAAGATGAAACCATCGAAGAAACCACAGAGTTGAATCTGGCCGAACTGCCACCGCCTCCTCCGCCGCCGGAAGATGATCTCAGTGAGGAAAGCTACCAGTTCGTGCCGTATGATGAACCCCCGGTCATGATCGGGGGGATGGAAGCGCTGCTGAGGGTGCTGGAATATCCGGAGCTGGCGAGAAAAGCCGGCATCGAAGGGACGGTTGTCATTGGTGTGCTGGTGGATGAAAAAGGCAATACGGTGAAGACTCAGGTACTCAAAAGCGATGGCACCAAGCTGGGCTTCGAAGAGGCGGCGTCCCGTGCGCTGATGCAGATGAAATGGAAACCGGCGATGCAGCGCGACAAACCGGTCAAGGTCTGGATTTCGGTGCCGGTGCGATTCCGTCTTTCCGACGTCAGTTAACCGGTTCTGAAGGCGCCCTGAAGTAGCGGGGGACGAAGCAGGGGAAAGCCAATAAAAAAGGATTGATTGTGATATTAAAATCATTAAATTTGCATGGCAGAATCACTGATTTGAGCCATGGCTTCAACCATAGGAGGCATTTCGATGTGGAAGCCGCGTAAAATCCTGGTACCCACGGACTTTTCCCGGGATGCCAACCGCGCTGTGTATTATGCAGCCTATTTTTCCGAACCGTACGAGAGCGAAGTCATCTTGCTCCATGTCGTTTCCCTGTTCGAACACGATCCAAATAATCCGCAACATAATTTTCCGAATATAGACGAGGTGTACCGCTCTCTTGAAACGATAGCGACCGAACAGATGGATCAGATCCGGCAGGACCATTCGCATGTGCAAATCCGCAAAGAAATGATTCGCGGGGTATCGCCGGCTGAAGAAATTATCAATTTTGCCCGGGAAAATCAGGTTGATTTGATCGTAATGGGTACGCACGGCCGTTCCGGGCTCAGCCATTTTCTCCTGGGCAGCGTTGCCGAAAAAGTCATACGGCATATGCATTGCCCCGTGATGACCATCCGTTACATACACGGCGACACCGGCCGAGCCCCTCGCTTGAAACGCATCGTGGTCCCGATCGATTTTTCCGCTTATTCCAAACAGGCTCTCGGACACGCCATCGAACTTGCCGGTACATTCGGGGCCAGTATCGAATTTTTGCATGTGATCGAGGAGCAGGTGCATCCGTCGTATTATATTACCGGCGACACGTCAATTTTCAAACTGATTCCGGATCTGCGCGAGCGCTCCATTGCTGCCATGAAAGAGTTTGTGGAAAAGGAAATCCCGGATGGCATCGAGCACACGTTCCATGTTCGTGAAGGCCGGGCGCATAGTGAAATTGTGAAGTTTGCCGAAGAACAGGATGCGGATTTGATTGTCATCGCCACGCATGGGCTGAGCGGGCTGGATTATCTGCTGCTGGGCTCGACCACGGAAAAGGTGGTAAGACGGTCAAAGACCCCGGTGCTTTCCGTGCGTGCCGAAAGGGTCTGATCGGCAATGATCTGCGACCGACCAAGGGGGCAGGGAATTTTTTCTTTGACTTTGCGGTGACCATTCTCTAAATTGCTTGCAAGGGCTACGCTCTTTGGGTTAGCGGGAGATGTCAGGTCGGAGAGGAGTGATTCGCTGCGTGCGCCGACAACTTTGACAGGGGCAGGATGCCAAAGGCATCTGACCCGCAAAGCTCCTCTGCTGTGTTGCTGAACGTCGTTCAAGCTGAAGGAGGCGCACCATGATTTCATTGGGACAGCGGCTTTTGCATCTTTCCGCCCGGGATCGGTGGGTGCTGTTTTCCACACTGATCGAAGCAAACGGTCATACTCCCAAACTCCTGCCTGCTCCTGAACCCAAACTCGAAAAGCCCTTCGATCATCCGTTTTTCAAATCCATTCCCAAAACACGCGCTGAGTCGCAGATGGCAGGATCAAATTCATGAGTGCAAAATTCTGGGGTTACGCTCTCATTGGCGTGGGACTTGCCTTTGGCATCGAATCCGTTTATAATCTCTTCCGGATCGGATTCCGCTGGCAGGAGGGAGTGATTGCAGCCGTGTCCGTCGTGTTGATTATCCGTGGTTTTAAGCGCGTACTGGCCGCCCGTGAAGCATCCCAATAGCTTCATCCTCTTGTGCGGCCGCCTTCAAATTTAAGGTTGTCGCCCCTTTGGGGGGATGCCCCTGTCAATTTGCCGCCTTCTTATCATCCCGTCGAAATTCCAGTAGCCGCAGGGCCGCTTCCTTGCCGTGCTCGCCCACTTCCAGTACCGGCCCGACGCAGCTCGGACAGCCGGTCTCACATCGGCAATGGCGGATGACATCCGCAGCGGCTTTCAACAAGTCATCGTGGCAATCAAACAGTTTTTGCGAGAACCCCACTCCCCCGGGATAGCGCTCGTAAATATACACCGTGGGCAAATCCGTAAAAGGGCTGCGTACCATGGGAAGGGTGATGATGT
>WFVT01000080.1 GCA_015491485.1 Candidatus Zhuqueibacterota bacterium | reverse complement strand
TTCTGGCGGCGGGGGTGGCTATGGCTACGCCTCTGCTGCTTGCGGCACTGGGCGAAATTTTTATGGAGAAATCCGGTGTCATCGATATCGCTCTGGAAGGCAAAATGCTGGTAGCGGCATTTTTTGCCGTGCTGATTGCCTACAGTACACAATCGCCGCTGATGGGATTGTTGGCCGGCATCATCGCAGCGGTCATGCTGGCAGCGGTCTTCGGCATTTTCGTGCTCTATCTTCAGGTGGATCAGATCATCGTTGGGGCGGCGCTGAACATGCTGGCGCTGGGATTGACGGGGATTCTCTACCGGGAATTTTTCGGCATGACCGGCCAAAGCATCACCGTGCCGACCTTTGCAGAGTGGCCTTTACCGGTCTTGCAGCATTTGCCGTTTCTGGGACGCGGTTTGTTTCAGCAAAATGCGCTGGTGTACCTTGCCCTGATCAGCGTGGCAGTGGCGGCGTTTGTGATCGGACGCACCCGGTTTGGATTGTATTTGCGTGCTGCAGGTGACAATCCCGCCGCTGTTGATGCAGCCGGCGTGGACGTGATCAAAGTTCGCTGGTTGACCGTTTTGCTGGGAGGCGTGTTTTGTGGACTGGCCGGTGCATTCTTGTCCATTGCTCATGCCAACACGTTCGTCGAAGGTATGACCGCCGGACGCGGATTTATCGCCCTGGCGATTGTGATTTTTGCCCGCTGGCGACCTGCGGGCGCACTCATGGTGGCGTTGTTGTTTGGAATGGCATCAGCTCTGCCGTTTCAATTTCAGGCTCTGGGCATGAACATCCCCTACCAAATCATTCTAATGCTGCCGTATAGTCTCACCCTGCTGGTTGCAGCGTTTCTGGGCATTCGAACCGCACCACCGCCATCACTCGCCCGTCCGTATTTTCGCGAATAGCCATCCGTAAAAAGTGAATCTGGCTGTGTCGGAAGGGTTTTATAAAAAAGCCACCGCCATGAGACGGTGGCTTTTTCTTTCAAACAGATTCATTTGCCTTCGCTGCGTTCGGTTTCCGGAATGGGCAACCGATCAATGACTTTATCGGTTGGCCGGTCCACCGGCAGTTCGTTTAATTTGCCATACCGCCGCATGTCAATCCAGCGGTGCCCCTCGCCGAACAACGAATAACGCTTTTCATACAAAAGTTGCGTCAATGCATTGTCCGCTGTCAGGGTGACCGGCCCCAGTCCGGCAGCCGCCCGAACGATGTTGATATCGTTTTGCGCCTCAGCAAGATTGCCAAGCCCGATATTGGCCTCCGCCGCCAGCAGAATCAGCTCCTCGTTGCGGATGATCGGAAAAGGATCGGTGGAGCTTTTGGAAAGGGTCACGCCAAGCTGAGACGTTAAATTGTCGAAGGTGGTCGGTTCCGGACGTTTTTTAACTTTGGTGCTGAAGCGCTGATCACCGGCTTCCGCATCCGTTTCAAAAGTGGGATGAGCCATGAGCTTGACGAAGGGCGCATCCGGATTTTCAAAGATCGGATTGGGCTGATCGCCCAGTCCGGTGCCGAACACGTAATAAGCGCCCATATCCATGGGACCATTGCGGTCCAGGAAGGAGGCGTTGAGCGCTTGCAGGGCATCGTTATATTTGCCCTGATACACCGCCACGCGCGCTCGGATAGCCCGGTTGAACTTGGCAAATCCGGCGGGCGTGTGTAGGTTCCACTTGCTGAAGCCTTCAGACAAACTGAATGCAAATTCAGCGCCGGCGTTGCCCAGGTCCGCGAAACCCTCATCCAGAAGGGATTCGATTTTGGCGAACACTTCCTGTTTGCTGGCAAACGGTTTGGAAAGATCGCCGTCGAAATTCAGACGGATGCCGTTTTCATCCAGATAATTCAGGTTGAGAAGGAGTTGGTAGGCCATGATGGTTTTGGCAAAGCCGCGGGCGCCTGCCGCTTCCTGCGCATCCATAGTCTCGGCTTTATCCAGAATAAAATTGCAGGTGGCAATGGTCCGGTAACGAGCCGACCAGGGCCGGTTGAGCAAAAAGCCGCCCGGGTCCACCGTGCCAAATAAAAGCTCGCCGGTATAGCGCGGGTCTGCCGGTTCAAAGTAGTACACTTCCCGGCCGAGAATCCCTACCACACGCAGATAAATGCCGATTTCCAGCCGCATTCCGGCTTCAACACCGGTTACCAGGCTCTGAACGGTCGCCTGTTCCACCGTGGGCGCATTGGGATTGGGAATATCGAGCGTCTCGCAGCCCATAGCGAAAAGGAGGCTGCCAAACAGCAGCAGACCGAGCCATGGGCGACGGAGAAAGCCGTTTAATTGATTGGTTTTCATCATGATTTCCTCTTTCAGGTTTGATTACAGACCCAGCGAAATATTGAAATAGAAACTGCGAGAGGACGGATACGGAATCGTATCCACATAGCGGCCAATGGCCACATTGCCGAACTGGCTGACTTCCGGGTCGTAGCCGGTGTAAGGCGTGAACAGCAATAAATTCCGGCCGCCCAGGCTCAGCGTCAAATGCGTCAATGCATCGCCGAACAATCGGCTGTATGTCTGGCGGGGCACGCGGTATGTCAGACTCAGCTCGCGCAATTTCCAGTAACTGCCGTCTTCCACGTACGGGGCGGTCTGTTTGCCTAAAACGCTCAGACGCCAATCGCCTTTTTTCATTTCCTGGCCATCCACCACAATGGTTTCATCATAATCCACCGTGGTGCCGCCGAGATCGGTGATGAGTTTGCCAAGGTTAATCACCGCACCGCCGTTTTTCCATTCCCACAGGAAGCGGAGATCGAAGTTGCCGAATTCAAAGACGTTGTTGAACGACATGACGAATTTCGGAGTGGCGTCGCCCAGTTTTTTGTGCTGCTTGGTGCCGTCGGGCAGGGTTTCCATCTCTGCGCCGACCACGGTGGTGGGAGACCAGCCTTCTTGAATCCGGAAAGTGCCTAAAAAGGTCGCGAAGCCGCCTTTGTTGAACGGATCGACATCCAATTGGGTGATCACGGAAGAGGTTTTATAGAAATTGATGCGCGAATGCCAGCTCAGGTTGGCGCGGTTCAGCGGAATCAGCCCCAGCGAAATTTCGAGACCGTTGGTGCGCATTTTCCCACCGTTGATGACTTCTTCAACAAAGCCGGAAGAGGGCGGAAGATCCGCGATCAAGAAAAGGTCGCTGATGTTCTGATTGAAAAAGGTGAACGACAACGAAGCCCGTTCGTTGAAGAGCGCCGCATCAAAGCCCATTTCCAGCTCTTTGGTGCGTTCGGGGCGAATATCCGCAGCTCCGCGGCGGGTAGCAGGCAACAGTCCGGCATTGCCACCGGCGTTGTTGGGAGACAGTGAGGTGTATTTGGCGTCAATGATTGGCAGGTTGCCCGTCTCGCCGTAAGCGACTCGCAGCTTAAACTCGTTGGACAGAGAGCGAAAGCCGTCCCAGAATTTGTATTCAGACAACCGGATCGATGCCGACGCCTTGGGAAAGAGAAAGATTTTGGTCGGATCGCCGTTGGCGCTGCTGGCGTCGCCGCGGATGCCGAAGGCAAGGTAGATGCGGTCCTGCAGGTTGACTTCTTCCTGCACGTAGAATCCGCGCTCACGCCGCAGAAATCGATCCTGATAGGCGTTGATGGTCGCCGCCTGATCCACATTGGTTTGTGTAACAATCAAGCCGCGGGCTTCCGTCAGCAAATAGTTTTTATCGAGGTCTTCAAACTGCAGTCCGGCGGTGGTGCTGAAACTGATGTCGTTGCTGGTTTGAAAACGGTGCGCTAAGTTGATGTACAGGTTCCAGTTCACATTTCGTGTGGTGGCCAGCAGCGAAGCGCCGGGGAGGTCTGCATTGCGTTCGGACTGCAATTCCGGCGGCGACACCACTTTGTTTTCCTGATTATAAAAATCCACGCCGCCATTGATGATCAGGCTCAGCGACTGTTTTTGAGTTTTCCACAAATGCCAGTTGATTTGCGTGGCGGCAATGGTGCGGTTCACCAGTTCGTTGTTGGTCAACACGTCACGGGTATGGATGGGATTGGATGGATTGAATAAATGATCCGGATAGACCCCGTTTTTCGGCCGAATATCGTAAAAGCTCGGGGTGAAGCCCAGCGAAAAACCGAACGTGGTGTTGCTGTTATCGTTGCCGGTTATGCCGCGGTCGGAACTGCTCCGGACAAAGTTGATGTTGGTCTGAACATCGAGCCGTTCGGAAAATTTATGCGACAAATTCACCCGGCCGCTATATTTGTTGTAGCCGGTGCGTTTGATGATGCCATCTTCGTTGCGAAACATTCCGGACACATAAAATTGTGTGCGGTCGTTGCCGCCTCGAAGGCTGACACTGGTTTCCGCGAGGATGCCCTTTTCACCGTACATCACATCCTCGTAATCAATAAATTTGCCGCCGCTTTTTTGAAATTCCTGAGCGCCGAGTTCACCGTATTGTTTGCGGGCGGTTTCCAGGGTAAAACGCCGTGCGCCAATCTTTCTGAGCAGGCTGTTGAAACCGATTTGCTGATTAATCTCAATGCGGGTTTTCCCAAGACCTCCGCGTTTGGTGGTGATGATGATCACGCCGTTGGTGGCTTTGGCGCCGTAAATCGCCGCGGCGCTGGCGCCCTTCAACACTTCAATGGATTCGATGTCGTTCGGATTCAGATCGGCGATCCGGTTGGTGGGCTGTCCCTGAGGACGCGAACTGCCGGCGCCGGTGGCTTTGGTGACCAGATCAATACCGGATTGGTTGGCGGCATTATTCACAATCACGCCATCGATGACGTACAACGGCTGGGTCGCACCTTCGATCGTGGTCGTGCCGCGCAGATTCACGCTGATGCCGCCGCCCGGGGCACCGGTGTTCTGGCTCACAAACACGCCGGGGAATTTACCGCCCAGAGCCCGTTCCAGCGTTTGCGTGGATGCCTGCAGCAGCTCGTCGGATTTCACCGTCTCGACCGCGTTGGCCAGGTTGCGCCGGGCAACAGAGGTGGCCAATCCGGTCACCACAATTTCATTCAATCGCAAAACGTCTTCTTCCATTTCGATGGTGATTGGCTGGCCGACCATCGACGGATCAACCTGAATTTCTTGCGTCTTGTAGCCGATAAAGCTCACGACCAATTTCACCCCGGCGATGTTTTTCAGGGTTAAACGGAATTCGCCGTTGACATCCGTAGCGGTTCCGGTGGATGTGCCCATCACCATGATATTCGCCCCGGGCAACGGCTCACCGGTATCCGCTGCAATGACTTTTCCCCGCAGGGTGACGCTCTGGGCCTGCACATGCGTCGTGGCGATCAGAACGCCGAAAAGCGCGATACTGGAGAGAAGGACTTTGAATGTTTTCATGATAGGACCCTGTTTTGGTGAACAGTAATCTTGATTTATGTTGTTGAGAATGGATGTTTACAAACAAAGAGGATGAAAGCCGACAACTCACTAAGGCCCACGGGCAAAGTGGGGAGGTGACAGGCCGGTTGGGATACCAGCACAAAAGCAGGGGAAGGCACCGGGTTGCGCTTTTACGGCGTTCTCATCCATGCCGGGCACAGAATGGAGCGATTGGAGTATCGGCGGGAGGTTCGGTCGGTTTTGCGCCATTCGGGAAGGAGATCCGGTACGGGAGATCGCGCTGTCACAACCTGGCTTAACCTTTGGCCTGCAAACAGAGTTTGGAATCAAAGAAAATTCCATTTCCGGACTTTGATAAAAAGGTCTGTTGCATTATATTGCCTGGCCTGCATGTGAAATGGTAAAAGCATAAGAAATTGTAAATAAAATGCAACAATTTTTTTATTTTGACACCATTTTTTTTCGAAAAAAGTGAACTTAATTATAAAAGAAGATGGGCCGCAAGGGGAGGTAACCTGTTGAGAATCAATGGATCATCGCAAAATCGAGGGTTCACTTGTCGGCTTCCGGTCAGCCAGATGGTCAACGATTCGTTCGACTTTCTATGGGCTGCGAGCCATGCGGAGCCAGAAATCGAAGAGTTCAGGTAAACTCGTGAGCGGCAAAGGCGGGGCCGTTGGGCTTGAATTTATGGGTTCGGCTGGAAGCCGTGCCGGCCCGGCCGCCGGCGAGGCCCCCGGTAAAGTTCAAAAGCGAAGGACTGGAATTGTCGGCAACCACGGGCTTTGAATCCGCTCCGATTCATGATTTCATGGATGGCAAAAATAAAAAATAACAGCCGTTTTCGGGCAAACGGCATCCGTGGTTGGCGGCTTCATCGAAGTGGCGCAGGCTCATGATGAAATCAAAAGATCAGACTGGAAATGAAAAGGTCAACCAAAACAACAGGAAAATGATGATGAATCCTGAAATGCTTACGGGAAAACAGCGGCGTTTTCTGCGCGGACTGGGAAATACGCTGAAGCCCATTGTCTTTGTGGGACAGCAAGGGGTCACGGAATCCGTCATTGAAGCCATTGAGGCTGCCTTCAACGCCCATGAATTAGTGAAGATCAAGCTGCAGCAGAGCGTGCTGGAGGACCGCCGCGAGGTTGGCGAACGGCTCGCGCAGGCAACGCAATCGCATCTGGTGCAGGTCCTCGGGCGGACGATTCTGCTCTATCGCAGGCATCCGGAAAAGCCGCAAATCGAGCTGCCGTAAATAACTGCTCGAAACCGGCGCCGCAAAGGCGCTGCGTGGAGCAGGCAGCGCCTCCGCTTCGTCCGAGCGCAGTTCGGCTGCCGCGGCTGGCAGGCGGGGAAGTTACAGCATGTGTATCCATGGGCACACCGGCAATGCCGTGTGGACGCCCTGCACCTTTATCCCGCACAACAGGACAATTTCGCCACATCTTTGTCGAAGGTTTGCGCCGCCAGTTTGATGCCTTCTACCTGAGTTAAGTACGGGAACAGCATCCGGCGCAGCTCATCCACGGTGAAACCATGCCGACGGCCGAATTCGATCGCCAGAGCCGCGGTCTGGACAATCTCACCGGCTTCGGGCGCCAGAATGTGTGCCCCCAAAAGCGTGTTGTTCTGCGCATCGGCGACCAGCCGGATGAACCCGCGGTCATCATGCTCGGTTTGAGCCCGGGGCACATGTTCCAACGGCAGATGCGCCGTTTTTACCTCATGTCCGGCTTCACGCGCCTGCTGTTCGGTCATCCCCACCGTCGCAATTTGCGGATCGGTGAAAATCACTTCCGGCAGTACCGTCAAATCCAGCGGTTTTTCCGATCCGGTCAGCGCGTTTTCTGCAGCCAGGGTTCCGGCAGCCGCGGCGACATACACGAATTTGGGGAGAGTCGTCACATCGCCGACCGCGTAAATATTCGGCTGACTGGTTTGTAAAGACGCATCGATGGTGATGAATCCCCGTGCATCGGTCACCACTCCCGCCTTTTCCAGGCCGAGATCATCCGTGTTGGGCACCCGTCCCACCGCCATCAGCACTTCATGGGCGGTGAACGTTTTGAGATTGCCATCTACCCGCGCAGCGACTTCTTTAACGCCGTCGCTCTCCTGAATCTTTTCCGGCACTGCGCTGGTCACAACCTCAATCCCCTCGGCTTTCAGCGCGTCTTCGATTCCGCGGCTGATTTCCGGATCGTGTTCCGGAAGGAGACGTGGACTCCGCTGAAGAATCGTTACCCGGGTTCCCAGCCGTGCCATGGCCTGTCCCAATTCCAGCGCAATGGCGCGTCCGCCGATCACCAAAAGCGATTCGGGTTGGTGGTCAAGGGCCATTAAGGTCGTGCTGTTCAGAACCTGAACCTGATCGATGCCCTCGATCGGCAGGATTTTGGGACGGGCGCCGGTGGCAATTATGAACCTTCGGGCGGTCAGGGTTTGTTGACCGTCGATGACAATTTCGTTTTGCGATTGAAAGCGGGCTTTGCCCTGAATGAGGGTGATGGAATGATACGATTGGAGAACATCGATATATTTCTGCTGGCGGAGTTGCGCGACAAGATGGTCTTTTTGAGCAATAAGCTTCGGCCAGTCCACCCCCTCGGCGCGGGTGTGCAGACCGGCGAATGGATGGTGGCCGGCGGTGTGATAGGCTTTGGCCGCTCGAATCAGGGCTTTTGAAGGGATACAGCCGATATTCACACACGTGCCGCCGATGGTACCGGCTTCCACGATGGCGACGCGGAAGCCCAGTTCCGCGGCACGAATGGCAGCCGCCGTACCGCCACCGCCGGTGCCGATAACCACCAGATCGAAATCGAAGCCGTTGCCTGCCGAAGTGGGGTCATCGGTGGATTTCAGGCTTTTTTTTTGATCCGTGCCTGATATCCGGCCTGCTCCACGGCGGCAACCAGAGCCGAATCATCCACCGATTCCGAGGCCCGAACGATCGCCCGGCCTTCTTTGTAGGAGGGCACTTCCACTTCGGTTACGCCTTCCACAGCCGACAGCGCCTGCCGGACGTGATTGGCGCAACCGTCGCAGGTCATGCCCTGCACTTCCAGCTCGATCACGCCGGCACCGTTACCGGTTTGCTGCTTTTTCGATTTAAACCATTTCATCGTATCTTACTCCTCTGGATTCATGGTATGTCAACCGTAGCTTCGAATCACTTCACTCTAATAGACTAATTTTGCGGCGTCACCTGTGCGGTGTAGCCCAGTTTGGTGATGGCCTCCACGATCTGCTCTTCCGCCACTTTTTCCGGATCAACCTTCACAACGGCTTTGGCTTCTTTATAACTGGCTTCAACCTCTTTAACGCCGTCCAGTTTCGTCAGAGACTTTTTCAGTGCGATTTCGCAACTGTTGCAGGTCATGCCTTCCACCTTCAGTGACACGACCTTGGTCGGGCCGGCGGTTTCCGTTTCGCTCGCCGTTTCCACGGCAGCGGTTTTGGAGCTATCGGCATTTTGGCTGCCACAACCGAGCCATCCCAGAGCCAAAATTCCCACAATCAGGCCGGTAGCAAGGATTCCGTGATTCCATTTCATTTTCATGGCGCTTACCTCCATGTGATTAATTTGATGAAATTAATTGAAGTTTTTTGTCGAAATGCATGGATTAATCAAATAAAACAGGAACGAGATAAGGAAATGCAATGAGAAACGCCGTCAGCGCAGTGACAATCCACAGGGTGATGCGTTGCCAGCGCAAGCTCGCCGGAGTTTCACAAGCTTCGCCGGGGGCGCATTCCTGTTTTTGCGGCCGGTATGTATAGTAAAATCCAATGCCCAGGAAAATGACGGTAATGCCAATGAAATAAGGACGATATGGCTCCAATGCGGTGGCAAAGGCCAGTCCGCCGATCCCCAGAGAAGCGAAAACCAGCGGTACAATACAGCACGCGGATGCCAGAAAGGCGGACAAAACCGGTCCGATATTCCAGATACTGTTTTTCATTTTCTTAATCCTTCAGTTGATGTTAGGCTTTGTTCAATCATCAATCTGAAAAAGGAATTGCAGTATTTCCGTCAGCGGCCCGGGAGCGAGTCGGTAATAGATTGTCGGGCCCTCGCGTCGCTGTTCAATGACTTTGCGATCGCGCAGTTTTCGCAACTGATGCGAAACCGCCGAGACGGTCATCCCCATCACATCCGCGAGATCGCATACACACAGTTCCTTGCTGATCGATAGCAAATAGAGAATCTTCAGCCGGGTGGCATTCCCCGCCATGGCCAGCAGATCGGCCAGTGGTTCCAACTCATTGTGCTGGAGAAGTTGTTCTCGCAAACGTTGAAGTTTTTTGACATCAACTTCTTGCCGGATGCAGGATTCCTGAGTCAGTGGCTTCATTTTCTTCTCTTTTTGAGCAAATGTTCAAATAATGGAACAGAAATAAATACCAAATTATTTCCAACAATGCAAGAAAAATTAACTGAATCGACCCTGTTTTTCATGCCAAAGTCGCGGAACATGCATTTTTGTATCTGTCCGGTGAAGGGCACCTCGGTAGTAGCAACGGATGAGTCCGTACCTCGCGAAGGATTGAAACCGGCCGCCTGGTTTCCACTC
>WFVT01000079.1 GCA_015491485.1 Candidatus Zhuqueibacterota bacterium | reverse complement strand
CATCGTGGCCTGCCCGTGTGCGCTGGCGCTGTCGATTCCGTTCGCTCTGGGCAATGCGCTGCGGATTCTGGGCAAGACGGGATTCTTCGTGAAAAACACCGAAACCCTGGAGACGATGGCGCGCGTGGATGCCCTGGTTTTTGATAAGACCGGTACTTTGACTGAACAGGGCAGTGCACCGGTGGTGTTCCATCCTCTTCACGGGGGAGAATTGACCGGGGAGGAAAAACGCTGGATCCGCCGTCTGGCGGGCCAATCGACGCATCCACTGAGCCAGCAGATTTGTCAAACTCTCGGCGGGCCGGATTCGGAGCCGCTGCAATCGTACCGGGAAATTCCCGGCAAGGGCATCGAAGGCCGGGTCGCAGGCCGTCGTATCCGGCTGGGATCGGCGACATGGATTTTCAACGGCGCCCGGCCTCCGGGGGACGAATCCGATGAAGGAAGCCGGGTCTTTGTGGCGATTGACCGGGAGGTGCGGGGGTATTTCACCATCCGGCCGAAGTACCGCCCGGGATTGCTGGAAGTGGTAAAGCCGTTGCAAAATCGCTACTGGGTGGCGGTGCTTTCCGGCGATCAAGATTTTGAGCGGCCCTTATTGGAAAAAGCCTTGGGTGCGCGCGTTCACATGCGGTTCCAGCAGTCGCCCGAGGCCAAGCTGGAGTTTATTCAGCAATTGCAAAAGAATAACAAAACCGTGATGATGCTGGGCGATGGCCTCAACGACGCGGGAGCGCTGCGGCAAAGCGATGTGGGGGTGGCGGTGACGGAAAATACCGCCGCATTTACTCCGGCCTGCGATGCCATCCTCACCGCAGAAAAGCTGCCGCTATTGCCGCGGCTGTTGCGGTACAGCCACAGCAGCATCCGGGTGGTGTTGATCAGTTTTGCGATTTCTTTTCTTTACAATCTGATCGGTCTCAGCTTTGCGGTGTCCGGGCAGCTTTCGCCGGTGATCGCAGCGATTTTGATGCCGCTGAGTTCGATCACCGTGGTGGCGTTTGCCACCCTGGCAACCCAATTCACTGCCAAACGCCTGGGAGTGGAATCACAATGAGCGTGCTGTATGTCCTGATCACCATCAGTCTTTTTGTGGCGATTGGTTTTTTGATCGCCTTTGTCTGGGCAGTAAAAAGCGGACAGTTTGAAGACACCTACACTCCGGCTGTTCGCATACTAATGGATGATAAACCCAAGAAAGATGCAAAGGAGGACGAGTAGGCTATGGCTGTTGAGACTTTTTATTACGACAACCGCATCGTGAAAAATTTTGCGGTTGCGACGGTGTTCTGGGGCGTCGTCGGGATGCTGGTCGGGCTGACCATAGCGATTCAGCTATACCTACCGGAGCTGAATCTCGGGATTCCGTACATGACGTTCGGACGGTTGCGCCCGCTGCATACCAACGGCATCATTTTCGCCTTTGCTGGTAACGCCATTTTTATGGGCGTGTACTATTCTCTACAGCGATTGCTGAAAACCCGCATGTACAGCGATTTGCTGAGCAAGCTGCATTTCTGGGGCTGGCAACTGATTATCGTTCTGGCGGCGGTATCGCTGCTGCTGGGCATTACCACCAGTAAGGAATATGCCGAACTCGAATGGCCCATCGACATTCTGATCACGCTGGTGTGGGTCATTTTTGGCATCAACATGTTCGGAACGATCATCAAGCGCCGCGAACGGCACATGTATGTGGCGATCTGGTTTTATATCGCCACAGTGGTCACCATTGCGGTGTTGCACATTGTCAACTCTCTGGAAATCCCGGTCACGCTGACCAAAAGTTATTCGATTTTCGCTGGCGTTCAGGATGCGCTGACCCAGTGGTGGTACGGACACAATGCCGTGGGGTTTTTCCTGACCACGCCGTTTCTGGGCATGATGTACTACTTCCTGCCAAAAGCGGCAAACCGGCCGGTGTTTTCGTACCGCCTGTCGATTATTCACTTCTGGGCATTGATTTTTATCTACATCTGGGCTGGTCCGCACCATCTGCTCTACACCGCTTTGCCGGATTGGGCGCAATCGTTGGGATCGGTGTTTTCGGTGATGCTCATTGCGCCATCCTGGGGCGGTATGTTGAACGGGCTTTTGACCCTGCGCGGCGCATGGGATCGCGTGCGTGAAGATCCGATTCTGAAATTCATGGTGGTGGCTGTGACCGCGTATGGTATGGCGACGTTTGAAGGGCCCATGCTTTCGGTGAAAAGCATCAATGCGCTGACGCATTACACCGATTGGACCATCGGCCACGTGCATCTGGGCGCTCTGGGCTGGGTCGGCTTTCTGACCTTTGGCATTTTGTATTGGTTGATTCCACGTCTGTATAACACCCAGTTGTATTCTCGCAGCCTGGCCAATTTCCATTTCTGGATCGCCACCATCGGCATGATGTTTTATGTGATCCCCATGTGGTGGGCCGGTTTCACCCAGGGCCTGATGTGGAAACAGTTTACTCCGGACGGCTTTCTGCAGTATCCGAATTTCCTGGAAACGGTGCTGCAAATTATTCCGATGTACGTGCTGCGGTCTATCGGCGGATTGCTGTACATTGTGGGCGCCACTTTGATGGTGTATAATTTACGCAAAACCGCCCAGGCCGGTGAGCTGGTGGCCGAAGAAAAGGCCGAAGCGCCGGCACTGACGCCTGCCGCGGCGGATGTCCATAGCGAGAAAGCGTACTGGCACCGCTGGATCGAAGCACGTCCGGTGCAATTCATGATTGTGACTCTGGTGTTGATTTTGATTGGCGGCATTTTCGAGCTGATCCCGACGTTTATGATCAAATCCAATGTACCCACCATTGCCAGCGTTAAACCATACACGCCGCTGGAATTGCAGGGACGGGATATTTATATCCGTGAAGGATGCAACAATTGCCATTCACAGATGATCCGCCCGTTTCGTTCGGAAACCGAGCGGTACGGTGAATACTCCAAAGCCGGCGAATTTGTTTATGATTTTCCATTCTTGTGGGGGTCCAAGCGGACCGGCCCGGATTTGCACCGCATCGGGATGAAATATCCGGATGCCTGGCATTATCACCATATGATTGATCCGCGGTCCATGTCTCCAGGATCGATTATGCCGCCGTATCCGTGGCTGGCGAAAAACGATCTGGACACCACAAACACGGCGGCAAAAATCAGGGCATTGCAAAAACTGGGCGTTCCCTATCCAGACGGCTTTGATAAAATCGCCAATCAGGAGTTGATGAAGCAGGCCATGACCGTCGTCAACAACCTGAAACAGGCCGGGATTGACATCGATCCCACCAAAGAACTGGTCGCCCTGATTGCGTATCTCCAGCGATTGGGAACCGACATCAAAGCCGAAACCACCCCCACCACCTCAGACTGAGCCGTGGGGATGGTTGAACCATCAGCAGGAAAGGGTGAACCATCATGTTTAAAGAAATTTTTGAATCCGTTTCCGGGGTTGAAATTTTCCCCGTTGCGGCATTACTCATTTTCTTTTCCTTCTTTATCGGTCTGATCGTCTGGCTGGCGCGGGCCGATAAAAAATGGTTGCGACATATGGAGCAATTACCTTTGGACTACAAAGCGGGAGAAAATGGCGATGTCTGACAAGGATAAATTCAATCCTGAAGAATTCGAGAATTTGATGGACCACGAGTATGACGGTATCCGGGAACTGGATAATCGTCTCCCACCGTGGTGGGTGTGGCTGTTTTATATCACCATCTTTTGGGCGGTCGGATACATGTTTTATTACCATTTTCTTGGCATCGGCGATCTGTCAAAAGCCGAGTATATGAAGGAAATCGATCCCAATTGGGATTCGCGCTATGATGATACCTACCGGCCGCTGCTGATTACCAAAGCGTTCCGATCGCCTTATTACAGTCCGGAAGGCGATATTACTCCGAAAATGCTGGCGGAACAGGGTGGGCTGCCGGCGGCTCCTGCACCCCAGGAACAACCGGAAGAGGAGCTGAATTTCGAGCCTCTGACGGATGCCGAAAGCCTGACGAAGGGCAAAGCTATTTATATGCAAAATTGCGCTAAATGCCACGGGAATCTGGCCGAAGGCATGATCGGACCGAATCTAACAGATGAATACTGGATCCACGGCGATGGCAACATCAATGATATCATTCGTGTGATTCGCAACGGCGTTCCGGTGAAAGGGATGATCGCCTGGAAGTCTATCCTGCGGCCGGAAGAAATTCATCAAGTCGCCAGTTATGTCCTGAGCCTGCAGGGGACCAATCCGCCGAACGCCAAAGCGCCGGAAGGCAGGAAAGTGACAGGAGAGTAGGTGTTACGATGGAAATGGTGAAGACGAAAACGGAAGCCGGGCCCAGCAATGGCAACCTGGAGAGTTCGGAGAGCTTCCGAGATTCGATAGCAACGGTTGACAAAAAAGGCAGACGCATCTGGATTTACCCGAAGAAGCCGTCCGGGAACTTCCACCGGGCGCGTCTGGTGGTGAGCTGGATTCTGCTGGCCATTCTGTTTGTCGGGCCGTTTGTCCGAATCAACGGCCAGCCCGCCTTGCTTTTGAATTTTCTGGAAAGGAAATTCATTATTTTCGGGCTGGCCTTCTGGCCGCAGGATTTTCACCTGTTTGTCCTGGCCACCATCGCTTTTGTGCTGTTCATCGTGCTGTTTACAGCCGTTTTCGGACGCGTCTGGTGCGGCTGGGCCTGTCCGCAAACCGTCTTCATGGAAATGGTATTCCGTAAGATAGAATATTTTATCGAAGGAGATGCGCGAAAACAGCGTGAATTGGACAAAGCCCCCTGGACAGCGGAGAAGTTCTTTAAAAAAGGGACCAAACATCTGCTGTTTTTCGGCATTTCTTTTCTGATCGGCAATATCTTTCTGGCTTATGTGATCGGCAGCGATGAGCTGCTTCGGATCGTAACCCAGCCGCCCTGGGCACACTGGGCTGGTTTTCTCTCGGTGCTGTTTTTCAGCCTCCTGTTCTATTTCGATTTTGCCTGGTTCCGCGAGCAAACCTGTGTTCTGGTGTGCCCGTACGGGCGCTTTCAGTCGGTGCTGCTGGATCGCAATTCGATTGTGATTTCCTATGACTTCGTCCGCGGTGAGCCGCGCGGGAAATTTTCCAAACGCCGGAGCCGCGAAAATCTTGGCGATTGCATCGACTGCCGGCTCTGCGTGGATGTTTGTCCGACCGGCATCGATATCCGAAACGGCACGCAATTGGAGTGCATCAATTGCACGGCCTGTATTGATGCCTGCAACCATGTGATGGATAAGATCGGCAAGCCGCGCGGTTTGATTCGTTTTTCCTCGTACGCCGGTATTGTGGAAGGGCGTAAGAAACTGTTAACGCCGCGCGTCTTGGGATATTCCGCCTTGCTGGTGATCCTCACAGTGGCGTTGGTGGTTCTGATGGCCCGCCGCAGCGATATCGAAGCCACGATTCTTCGCGCCCCCGGACAACTCTATCAGGAGCAGCCCAATGGCACGGTCACCAATCTCTATACGGTGAAAATTGTCAACAAAACGTTTTCGGAGATGCCGGTGCAGTTCCGGCTGGTCAGGCCGGCGGGGAAGATTACGCTGGTGGGGAAGGAGATGGTGCTGCCGCCCGATGGTCTGGCGGAATCCGCAATGTTTGTGGAAATCCCCAAAACAAATCTGGTTTCCGAGAACACAACCGTGATAATCGAGGTGGTGGCAAACGGAAAAGTGCTGCAAACCGTAAAAACCCGTTTTGTCGGGCCTTCAAAACGCGGAGATTAGTTTCATGGAAAAGAAAAAAAGAATCCATGTCTGGCCGCTGGCGATTGCCATCGTATATGGCCTGTTTATGGTGTATCTTGCCGGGCTGTTCGCTTTTTCTCGTATGAACAAGCCCGAACTGGTCAGCGAATCTTACTATGAAGATGAGCTGAAGTACCAGCAACAGATCGACCGGATGACCCGAACCCGCACGGAGGGAGCGACTCCGAGCCTGCGGTTCCGGGAAGCCAGCCGGACCATGGTGCTGGAATTCCCTGCTGTTTTCGCCCAAAACGAAACCCGGGGGAAGATTGTGTTTTTCCGCCCTTCCGATGCCGATCAGGACATGGAAGTAGCCTTAAATTTGGATGGACAGGGGCGCCAGGAAGTGGATGTTCACAGCCTCAGCCGGGGATTGTGGAAAGTTAAGATTCAATGGCAAACCAGCGGGAAAGAATATTATCATGAAGAGATCGTGATCCTGCCCTGAAGGTATGAGAAAACAGCCGGTGGTGAACCGGTCTGCATCCGCAAACCGCACATCGGGGCGTCGCCGATGGGACGTTCACGCCACCGGCACTGAAACAGCGTAATCTGAACCTGGCTTCAATCACCGGTTTCCGGGGGCACCTCAAATCAGCGGCGCATGTTCAGCCGACTCCCATTCCAACCCACGGTTATAAACTGATTTTCTCGCCCTGTTCCGCGATGGAAAATCCCGCCTGAATGATGGTGCGAGCTGCTTTGCTGCCGGGCTGCAATGCCGGGTTGGTATGATTCAAATGAATGAAACGGATTTTTTGTTTTTCACTGGCCGGTAACGCAGAAAATCGTTTTAAGGATTCGACGATAAACGGATGAGGAATATCCGCCATGCTGCGCCCCGGTAGTTCGCCTTCGGCGTAGAATGTGCCATCCAGAAAGGCTACATCCACCCCGGCCAGCATTTGTTCGATGGGCACATCCCATCGCTCCCATTTGTCGATATCCGGCAAATACAGCACCTTGCGGTTGGGGCCCTGGATCAGAAAGCCGACCGTTTCTGAAAATTCATCCCGGTGCGGCACGAGAAAGGGCGTTACTTTTAAATGGCCGGTCAATTCCACGGCGTGTTGGTGGCGCAGGGGAATGAGCCGGATGTTTTGAAGTTCGATCAGCAGATTCCATGGGCCGTTCCGGCGGAGAAAATGTTGCATTCGCGGCATGGCATAGACGGGAACCCCCTGAGCGCCCATGACTTCCCGCCCTAAATGCATGAGGCCGGTGTAGTGTCCGATATGGGCGTGCGTCAGAAAAATACCCGCCACTCCGGCGGCTCCGCTATCCGCTGTAATCCGGTTCAGCAACTGCAATTGTTCAGGAAAATCCGGTGTGGCGTCCAGGAACCATCGTTGCCGGGTAGCGGGATCAACGATGGCCAGGCTGGTGACGTATCGGCCGGCGCGCTCGCCGCGATAAACGCGCCGGCAGTTCGCTTTCTGGCAGCCGGCCTGCGGATATCCGCCGTCCTGTGCGATGCCAAGCACCACGAGATAAGGCGCGGAATCGCCGGATGCCGCGAATAGGGCTACCCCACCCGTGATGAGCATGAGCCCAATGATCCACACCGGCCATAACGGAGTTCGTTTTTTGATCTTCATAGAGAGGACCTGTCAATAAGTGACGATAAAATGTTCCTGACCATTAGCGGTTGGTCACGGTACCGTGGGGGGCGCACACATCTCGGCCCCAAAACGCCCTGGGAGCTGAAACAAAGGTGGTTACGCTATTCATAAAAATCAAGCAAATCGAATATGAGCGGATGCGATGGGCGGTTTTTTCTGGCATGTGCTTCATAACGGGCCTAAATTGCCGGTATTCTCGTATGAAATGATCGAGTTTGTTTGTAAAACGTGAGGAGAATCATGCGATTGATTGGGATCATGGTCATCGCCATGGGGTTGTGCCCCGGTTTCAGTCCGGCACAAGAACCGACAAAGCCGTCCACTTATGAGATGAATCTCATGAATTGGCAGGAATTTCAAAAATGGGTCCCCGGGCGGATCGAAACCGTGCTGTTGCCCACGGGTACTCTGGAGGCGCACGGCGTATTGCCCAATGGCTCGGATAATCTGGCTCCGGAAGCCTTGGCGCGGGAGCTGGCGCCGCGATTGAATGCCCTGATCGCGCCGACGCTGAATTACGGCGTGACCGGTAGTCTCAAGGGGTATCCCGGCAGCTTTGCCATCAGCCCCGGTGCTTACAAAGCGTTTATCACCGACGTGATGGCGGGTTTGGCCATGAACCGGTTTAAGAACATCATTGTTCTCAACGGCCATGGCGGCCCGCAAACGGCGATCTTGCAGGACGTCGCCCAAAGCGTTTCTGATCGCTATCGGGTGCGGACTCTGGTGATCAACTGGTGGTCGCTGGCCGCGGAGGAAACGTTTGCCGTTTTCGGAGAAAACGGGGGGCACGCCGGCAACAACGAAACCGCTTACATTCAGGCGATCGTGCCCGAGCATGTGCATCCGGAGTGGTATTCAAAGGACATGGCCACGCCGTATCCGGCACCCAAAACCTGGTCGGCTTATCCGTTTCCGTCGTCCATTGGCCTGTACGAAAAAGGGCAGGGCTATCCGACCTTCGATAAAAAGCAGGCGGAAGCCTATTTTCGTCGCGTCAATGAGCGGGTGTTTCAGCTCATTTCCGAAGTGATCCGCAAATGGGACATGGCCGGGCTGTATCGAGAATAATTCCAAGATAAACAATGCTTATTCATACAATGTGACCTTAAATTGGGAATAGCGGTCCTTTCGTTATTACAATTGAAAAAAATAAGAACCATACATTTTCTGGAATCGATATGCAAATATCATTTTAATATTAAGTTAATTGAAATCGATAGGATCTGTCCTTGCGATACGTCCGCGATAACGAACGTGTAGTGATATCATTTCCAACCGATTAAAGCGATTGATCATCGCATAGTTCAGCTTGTAACGGATGTGGGGCTCTTTACAATAACAGGTTAGGCCTGAATTGATTATTCGGCTGGGCGCTTTGGTTGCTGTGAAGGGTTACCTGCAGTCTAAGCGACCGCGTTGCCGAAACCGTAATCTAATGCGAAGGTATCTTCGCCGGCGATCTTGCGCGAAGGCATCCTCGCCGAAATTGCATCTTAACGCAAGGCTTCCCCGCCGAGCGCCCACTCGGCCAAAGGCCTCAGGCTAATTGGATAATCATCGGCCGGAGGCTTTCGGGCAGGTTGGAAAAATTTGGGAATTTTCGGGGTACCGGTAAGTATGCAATTGGGAGCAAAGTGGAAACCTTACGGCAGGTTCAAAGCCTTTGCAGGGTTCAGATTCAGGAGATACTATTACCAAGATACCCTTCACCGCCTGGAAACTTTGGCTAAACTCTTTCAGGATACAGGAGGGAAATATTCCTATTTTTTTTCTGTTTTCGTTTTGCAACTCCAGGGCTAAGTGGTGAAACGCCTACGGTATGTTTTGAGAATTCGATTATAGCTACCGTTTTTTGGCCGGTTCGCTCCAATTCTAGAGACTGTAGGGACCCGGTACCACAACACGGCAAAACCAGCAATCCAGGGCATCAGGTTAGGCCTATAGCCCATGAGATACCGTAAGCCCTAAAAGGACTGTATTGTCTTTGTGGCGCTATCTTAAATGCCTTTCATTGATGGATGAGCGGTGAATTGGCTGGAAGCTGGAACCAATGAAAAATCCATTGTGCCTCACATTGAAATATAAAATATAGGACATTCACAAAATGATTATTTTCTGCTTGATATCTCTTTTGCCATTAAGCATATTTATTTACAAGGTATATTTGAAAATCGATAACGGGGGATCAAAATAATGGATAAGCAGATACGTCAAAACCGAAAAAGATTAAAGTTCCGGGGGGGATGCCTGCATGTTCCCTATAATACACTGAATGGACAAAAATTTAAATCTTCCGAAAAGGGTATTTCTGTACTTGCGGCCGCCTTCCAGAATGGTTTCTTGGATTATGCCTACTGATAGTAGTAATCGAATTTGTTCGAGTTTTTGTAAAGTGAGAATTAGCTTTGCCAGAATTTCTATTTTTCGATGGTTTGGTGACACGTTTCTGGAAATTTGTTAAGTCTATAAAAAACTGTAAAAGGGGGTTATTATGCCCGTTATAGACGTCGATAAGTCATTACGAGAGAAGCTTGGTGAAAATGGAGTAACTTCATTAATTAACCTCATCAACAGTGCTTTGAACGAGCAGAAGAACAACATAGTTGAGATCGTGGAAAAGGCATTTGAACAGCGTTTGTCCGAGGAATTGGCCAAATTCCGTGTTGAAATCGCGCAATCATTCTCTGAAATACGGGAAGATATGCATAGCCTAAGATCTGAAATGATTAAATGGATGTTTGTTTTTTGGATAGGACAGGTTGCGGTTTTTATCGGTCTATTCGCGGCATTTTTGAAATAAGGCATGGATAAGCAAAGCAGGCCGGCGCAGGGCCGTTGAAAAATGGATCGGCGTTAGCTTTTTCAATTTCTTGCTGCCGCAATCAACGAATTTACTCATACCGCAATGCCACTATCGGATCCAATCTCGCTGCTTTGCGGGCCGGAAAAATTCCAAAAATCATGCCCACACTCATCGATAACACAACCGCCAGTAAAGTCCAGCCGATGGGAAGGATAAAAGGGAACCCCAGCAATCGCGAGATCACCAGCGCAAATATCAACCCGATCACGATGCCCAGCAAGCCGCCTATGCCCGATAGCGTGGCGGACTCAATCAAAAATTGCCAGGTGATTTGCGCCCGAGTAGCGCCGATGGCTTTTCGAATACCGATTTCGCGCGTGCGTTCGGTCACCGACACCAGCATGATCACCATCACCCCGATCCCGCCGACCATCAATGCAATAGACGAGAGCACCACCAAAACCAGCGCCACCTGGTCGGTGATGCTGCGAGTGAATTCAATCGCCGCATCCACCGGAACAATGGCGAAATCGTCGGGCTGGCCCGGCCGGAGCCCACGTCGCACACGTAGCGTCGCACGGATGTCTTCTTCCACCTGATCCAGGTGTTCCATGCTGTCAACAATGACGTGAATTTCGAGATTATCGTGCCGCCGTTTAAAATCCCGCTCATACGCCGTGTACGGGATCACCATAAAATTATCCGCCAATCCGCCGAAAATGGTCTTGCGCCGGGCCAGGACGCCCACCACCTTGTATTCTTTGCCGTTAATCCGAATTAGTTTGCCGATGGGGTCTTCCTCTTTAAACAACGAGCGCGCGGTTTTATGCCCCAATACTACGACTTTCCGCCGGTGTTCTTCCTCAAATTCGGTGAAATACCGTCCCTCGCCGATGCTGATGTTTTGCACATGCAAAAGCGGCTGATTGGAACCCGCCAACTGAATAAGCTGCGCTTTGCGGTTCTGGTACTTCACGATGACGCTGCTTCCGTACACAACCGCAACCCCTCGCACATACGGTAGGCGACGGAGTGCCATGGCGTCGTCCACCGTGAGGTTGCGCCTTTTGAGCAAATCTTTGATGTTATCCCCGGCAATGAGGTTGGCTTTCTGCACGGTGATGATCGGCGTTTGATTGCCGCTAATGGAGGCGGTAATAAACGCATTCAATCCGGAAATGGTGGCCACCATGCCCATGAGACTGGCCACGCCGATCAGCACCCCCAAAATCACCAGCCCCGAGCGCAACTTATTGGTACGAATGGTATGCAGCGCTTCCCGCACGGCTTCCGATACGTGTGAAACGATTCTGTCCCATGTATCAGACTGGTTTCGATTCGTTGTTGTGGCATTCTGTTTCATGATCTTCTGTGGATTCGTTTATTCATACCGTAAAGCCTCAACCGGATCCAAACGGGCGGCTTTTACCGCCGGATAAACACCGAATGATAATCCCACAATAAACGTCAGAACGATGGCGACCGCAACCGACCACATGGCAATACGGTAAGGCAGGGGCGAAAACGCCGCGATCAGATTGGCGGCCGTAAATCCCAGAATGATGCCGATAACGCCGCCCACCATGGTGAGTGTCGTACTCTCGACCATGAATTGATAAATGATATGCCGTCGTTTGGCCCCGATGGCTTTGCGAATGCCTATCTCACGCGTTCGTTCCGTGACCGCCACCAGCATGACATTCATAATGATGATACCGCCGACCACCAAGGTAATACTGACGACCCCCAATAACGATCCAAACAAGGCTCGACTGATGGCTTCCCATAGCGACACCAGTTGTTCGGAGGTGGTAATGTAAAAATCGTCGTCCTGAGTCGGGCGGAGCCGATGCTGAATGCGCATCAGCATTCGGGCTTCTTCTTGCGCCTGCTCAAAGGTTTCCATGTCGGCTGTACGGATCGAAATGACCAGCGACCGTCGCCGGTGACCGAACTGTTTGAAGAAGGTGGTAATGGGAATAAATGCAAAATTGTTTTGATTCTGGCCGAGAATACTGGGTTTCTTTTCGCAGACTCCAACCACCGTGTAATGTCGGTTATTGATCTTTACGGTTTTGCCGATTGGATCTTCATCCTGGAACAGGCTCCGGGCAACATCCCATCCGAGAACACACACCATCCGGCGCTGTTGTACATCAAAATAGCTCAGATGCCGTCCCGCCGCCAGCGGAAAATCTCCAATGGCGGAGTACTCTTCCGTGCGTCCTCGGATCTGAACGTCCTCTGCCATGCGCCGCCGGTAGCTGATTCGGGCATTCAAGTTGACTTCGGCATCGGTAAATTCAGCCAGGGTCATCTCCTCGCGCAGCATCCGCAGATCATCCATGGTGAGATTGGGATTTTTGAGGGACTCCAGGAATTTGTCGAAATCGGTAAAAATTTCCCACTCATTGATCCGTTTGATGGTGAAAACATTGCTGCCCTGATTGGCGATCTTTTCCTTGACATAAAAATCCATCCCGTCCAAAATGGAAACCACAGCAATGATCGACATGATGGAAATGACGACCGTTAAAATGGTGAGAAAGGAGCGCAGCTTGTTCGCCCATAACGCCTGGAGAGCGATCAAAATACTTTCCCAGATGATGAACATTTTTCGTTTTCGTCCTCGCTCTGTTCAGCGTTATTTGTCATTTTTTTTGCGATTTTCCACAACCACCGCATCACCATTACGCAACCGCCTCAGGGCGCTGAACGGACCGGTGACCACTTCATCGCCCGGCTGCAATCCGGATAACACTTCAAAATAGCGTTCTCCGGCAATGCCGGTTTTGACCTCGTGGAACTTAACCTTGCCGTCGGTAACCACAAATGCCCCCTGGATTTCGCGTTCGCGGGAACGGGCGCGGGTTTTTACCGTATCATTGGCCGCCTTTTGGGCATTGCTGTCGGTCAACGGCTGCAGGTCGCTCGGTCGCCGTACCGTCAACGCCTGGATGGGCACCGCCACCGCCTTCTCACGGTAGCCGGTTGTGATCTCTGCTTTGCAGGAAAGGCCGGGCCGCACGTTGGGGATCTGATCCGTTAGCTGAATGATGACCTGAAAACTGGTTGCTTGCTGCTGGGCAATCCCCGCGGCGCTGACAATGGGGCTGTGTCCCACTTTGGTGACCACTCCTTGAAATGACGTGTCGGGATAGGCATCGACTTTGATTTCCGCCTTTTGGCCGACGCGGACATCTACGATATCGGTTTCATCCACCTCCACCTCGGCTTCAATGACGGATAGATCGGCAATGGTGAGCAAAACCGTGGCGGGGTTATTAAAGGCGCCGACAAACACATTTTCCCCTTCTTCGATGTTTCGCTTAATGACAATGCCGCCCACATCCGCGTGGACGTTCACTTTGGCCAACTCGTGTTCAGCGTTGTTCAACATGGCTCGCAGGCGTTCAATCTCCTGACGGGTGGCTTCGACTTGCAAGCGTTGTACATTGTATTGCGTTCTGGCTTTCTGCAATAAATCCTGTGAGGTCAGATTTTTCTCGAACAGGGCTTTTTGCCGTTCATATTCAATTTTTGCCTGTTCAAGATTGGCTTCCGCTAATTTTAAATTGGCTCGTGCCGCCGCAATGCTGGCCTTGAGTTGCTGCACGGCGGCCTGTGCCGGGGTCGGGTCGATTTGCAATAAAAACTGTCCTTTGCGGACGGTGTCCCCTTCATCCACGGCCAATTTTACCACTTTGCCTGTGGTACTGGCGCTGATATCCACCGAGGTTTTGGCGCGGATCTTCCCCGAAGCCGACACGATGGCGCGTAATTCGCGCTCCACCACTTTTTGAGTTTCTACCTTGATGCCTTTTTTGCGGTTGACCGCCAGATTGGCTACAACGATCCCCCCCAATAACACCACTAAACCACCGATCATAAAAAGTTTTTTCCGGTTCATGGCCTTTCCATCTTCCATTGAATAACTCCTTCCTCCCTTAACCGAATACACCCGGCAAAGCCGTTTCATTCAATTTGTGCTGATAACAGGCAGGATTGGTCAGTACGCTAAGCTGTTACGAGCGCCGCCTCAAAAAGATGCACAAAATTTTGTGGAAAATGTGAGCGCGAACACGATCTATCGGTCGCCCGGCGGGAGGGATTCATGCCGGCGGAGTATTTTCTGAGCTTTCTCGAAATCGGTTGGCGTGTTGATGTTTAACAGCGGATCGATGCCACCCCGAATCTGCCACGGAACGACAGCCGCTCCGAGTCGTTGCAGGAGGGCCTGCAATTGATAGTCGTCGTTGCGGATGTGTTCATGCACTACGGGCAGGCAGGAACGGGCATAAATGCCGCAAAGCGGTTCAGGCCCGCGCCCCACGTCCAGTACGACGGCCCGGTGGTGATCCTCGCGATGGCGGGCAAGGGCATGCAGAATTTCCGGGGACATGAACGGCAGATCGCAGGCGAGAATCAGGCAATAGGCGGTCGGGCAATGTTCGAGCGCAGTGACAATGCCGCCGATGGGGCCGATGCCCGGAATCACGTCCGGATGCATGTCCAGCCCCAGAAAGGCGAACTCTTCGGGCTGATTGGTGATCAGTAGAGTCCGCTGAGCCACCTGCCGGGCAGCATGCACCACATGTTCGATAATGGGCTTGCCGTTTAGCGGCAAAAGCGCCTTATTCCGCCCCATGCGGGATGACCGGCCGCCGGCAAGAACGGCTGCGCTCAAATCGGGGAAAGGCGCATGAGGTTGTCGGTTTGGGTTCATTGAATTCAGCAACCACCGAAATGACGATGAGCATCATCAGGAAACCTTTGTTGCGAAGCCGCGTAAACATCCGCTGATCTTTATACAAAATAAGCATATCGGCGCCACGAAACAATAGTCAAAGACGGATTTTATGCTTCAAAATCGGATCCCCTCGCCGGCCGGGCAAAAATGCGAAAAAATTCTTTGAAAAAACAAAAACTATCTTTAATATTTGACTTGTATTTACAATTGGGAAAGGAACACGTTGGATGATGCCCTGGTTGAAGTCGTTTTTCCGCACACGATGGATCGCGAGCGTCCCCCCGGTCATAGCCGCGATCTTTTTTCTTGCCTTCTCCGGAAAATTACCCCCACTCCGCGATGCCCTGAATCTCATCGAAGCAGCAGATATCCGGCAACATCTTGATTTTCTGGCTTCGGATGCGCTGATGGGACGGGATACACCGAGTCCTCATCTCAAAAAAGCCGCCCGGTATATTGCCGATCGTTTCCAGGAGTACGGTTTGGCGCCGGTGCAGGGAAGCTATTTCCAAAAATTCCGGGTGAGCCGGGTCCGATTGGGCAAAGAAAATCATCTTACGGTTATCCGGAAAGGAGAAGAAACGCCATACCGCCTGAAAAAAGATTTCATGCCTCTCGACCTCACCGGCAGCAAAGCTGTGGAAGGAGAGCTGGTCTTCGTCGGTTATGGGATTACGGCGCCGGAATATCAATATGATGATTATGCCGGTGTGGATGTTAGCGGGAAAATCGTCGTGATCCTACGCCATGAGCCTCGCGAAAAGGATCCAGAGAGTCCGTTCGCCGGGCGGCGGCTGTCGCCTTACGGACAAATCAAAACGAAAATCCAGAATGCGATCGATCACGGCGCTATAGGAGCTTTGATCGTCTCCGATCCGCTGAATCACCGCAGCATCCGGCCCCGCGGTTTCCCCTGGCCGTCGCTGTATCCCAATTTACCCAACGATGCCATTCCTTTGACATTGGCGCTGACCGAAAAAAATAAAATTCCGGTCGTCGGGATCGGGAAAAAGGTGGTGCGCCAACTGTTTGGCTCGGTGGACAGTCTGCGGCAATGGCAAAAGCGCATCGATGCTACCATGAACCCCCTTTCCAGGCCATTGGCGGGAATTCGCGTTCGGCTTCAAACTCAGACGGACCGACAGGATGAAGAAACTCAGAATGTGGTTGGCTGGATCGAAGGGCGGGATCGGCGGTTGAAACAGGAAATTTTGGTGTTGGGCGCTCATTACGACCACGTGGGCGTCTTGAAGAATGCGGCGGCGGGGATGGACTCCATCTACAACGGCGCTGATGATAACGCGTCGGGAACCAGTCTGCTGCTGTCTTTGGCCTCGGCCTACGGCCGCTTCCCCACGAAGCCGCGCCGCAGCGTGCTGTTTATCGCTTTCGCAGGGGAAGAGAAAGGCTTGTTCGGATCGCGGGCTTATGTAGAACAGCCGTTGTTCCCGCTGGAGCAAACGGTGGCCATGCTCAATTTTGATATGGTGGGCCGTAACGCGCCGGATACGGTGCTGGTCGGCGGGGTGACGCACAGTCCGGATTTGATCCGCATCAATGAACGAGAGAACCGCTTTGTGGGCCTGGAGCTGGAGTATTCCCTGGAACCGTATTACACCCGCAGCGATCAGTATAATTTCGGCCGCCATAGAATTCCGTATTTGTTCTATTCCGGCGGTCTGCATGAAGATTATCATCAGGTTACCGATCACGCTTACAAAATCAACGAGTACAAAATCGCCATGATCGCCCGGCTGGCTTTTCGCGTGAGCTGGACCATCGCGAATACCGAAGAACGTTTCCGTTTTGTTGAGAACCGATGATCCGGGCTCGCGAACTCGCCGAATCCGGAGGCGGCGAAAATAGCAATAGTGGTCCGGTGGAGAAAACGGTTCCTGTTATACCGCTGCTCCGCCGGTCAATTGAAGTACGCGCACTATCAAAAACGAATTCAAATCCATTCATCTTTCTATTTTTGGAGGTTATTTTATGAACAGCAAATCGTTTTTTTCTGTGCTAATGATTGGTGGCGTTCTGGTGTGGGGCTTGCAAACATTCGCCGGCGGGAAATATAAGCTGGCTTACAAATTCGATAAGGGTGAGCAACTGCGCTATAAAATTGAAACTTCGATGGAAAATGTGCAGGAACGCATGGGGCAGGAAATTCAGGTGAATGTGGATGGTGAATCGGTTTTATTGCTGGAAGGCGAAGGCAAAGATAAAGACGGCAATGTGAAATTCCTGTTTTCCGTGGAATCGGTGAAATCGCGGATTCAGAGCCCCATGGGAGATACAACGGTTGTCAATCCTGAGGAACTGATCGGAAAGCGCAGGCGCATGGTGCTTTCTGAAATGGGCAAAAAAATCAAAATTGAAGACGTGGATACGTTGAAGCTGACCGGTCTGGCGGCGCAAGTGGGCGGACAGCAAAACGCGCTGCAGTTCCCGATGCTCAGCCGGGATGCCGTGGGAGTCGGTTCTTCCTGGACCGCAGCCGATGTGGACAGTCAGGTCAATCAGGGCATGAAAATTTATATCCGCCCGACGACAACGTACAAAGTTGATGCTGAACTGGATACCCTGGGTTACAAATGCCTGCGCATTCAGTACAAAGGCTCGGTGAAAATGGATGGCGAAGGGCAACAAATGGGAATGAAAATCGTGCTGGACGGGGAAGGTGAGAATGAAGGAGTGATGTATTTTGCGCCCCGGGAAGGCCGGCTGGTTTATGTGGATAGCAATTCGGATATCGAAATGAATATCGCCTTGACCGGACAGATGACCATGACCATGCCTTCAACCATTTCGACCAGGGCAAAAATGGTTCTGCTGAAATAGCTGGACGTGTATCACCTCCTGTGCCCATCTTCGATTATCAGGCGGGACGGCGGTTGCCGACGTCCACGAATATGGGACGGCGGCGGTGTCCGGCAGGGGAGGAGGCAGCCGCCGCCTTGAGCGGGCGTTTCGCGTTTGCAGCCCTGAAAGTCGCCGGGGGATTTCTGCCGCAGCGTAGCGAACGGAAATATGGCACAGAGAGGCTCTACCGGTGCGGATGTCTGCATGAAATTCGGGGAGGTAACATCCCGGTTTTACTGCGAATGATTCGGCGATACCGCCGGATAGACTGTAAGCCGGAGCCCGAGGACATGCTCGGAAATAGAAGGAATGGGGGGCATTTGGCCCTGGGTTTATCGCTTGATTTTTGGTGTGGTTTTGATTAAATTTAAGATTCAAAATAAATGCCGATTTCCCCATGCGCGGATGGTTCAGCAGGGCAGGATGGGTGATTTTGTCCTACCGCAACGGGGCTCAGGAAAGCAACAATTCATCGAGAGGAAACAGCCGAAACGATGTTAGCACTAATCATGGCGGGGGGGAGTGGTACCCGGTTTTGGCCGAAGAGCCGTAAAAAGCATCCCAAACAGCTCCTGCGCATTTACGGCGACAGGACCATGATCCAACAAACCGTCGATCGTCTGAAACCGATCGTCCCCGTTGATCGGATTTTTATCGTTTCCACCCAAACGCAAATCGAAGAAATCAAACGACAGCTTCCCGAAATTCCCGAAGCCAATCTCCTCGTTGAACCGGTGGGCAAAAATACCGCGCCATGTATTGGCCTGGGGGCGCTATACATGAAGCGGATTGATCCCGATGCGGTGATGGTGGTACTGCCGGCCGATCACATGGTGTTGGATGAAGAGCGCTGGCGAAAGCAGTTGCAACAGGCCGAAGTGATCGCCCGCGAAACGTCGGCTCTGGTTACCCTGGGCATCAAACCCACCTATCCCGCGACCGGCTATGGCTACATTCAGCATACCTCGGAACAGGTGCAAATCGACGGGATACAGGCCTACCGGGTGAAAACATTTGCGGAAAAGCCAAACTATGAGACCGCCTGCCGCTTTCTGGAGAGTGGGGATTTTCTCTGGAACAGCGGCATTTTTATTTGGAAAATTTCCACGATCCTGCAGGAGATCGATGAATATTTACCGGAAATCGGTGATGCGCTGAAGACGATTGATCAGGCTATCGGCACTCCGAAAGAACAGCAGATCATCGATTATACTTACCGGCAAATCCGCAGCATCAGCATCGATTACGGGGTGATGGAGTATGCACGGGAAGTATATGTGCTGCCCGCGGATTTCGGCTGGAACGACCTGGGAAGCTGGAATGAGGTGTACAAGATCCGCCCAAAAGATAACAATGAAAACGCCGCATCGGAGCAGCACGTGCTCCTGGACACGCACGGCTGTTTGATCGATGTTGAAGGAAAAGTGGTGGCTTCCATTGGCTTGCAGGACCTCATTGTGGTGGAAACCGATGATGCTTTGCTGATCTGCCCCCGGGACCGGGCGCAGGAAGTCCGCGATGTGGTGGAGGCGCTGAAGCGCAAAAAGCTGGATCATCTTTTGTAACCTGAGCAAGCATCGTGCGCGCTTAGCACGACAATCGATGGGACGATGATGAAAGAAGCTGAAATTTTATCGCACCTGGAAAATATCGTCGCGCAAATGGGGATTGAACTGCGCTACGAAAAAGGCGATTTTAAAGGCGGAATTTGCCGGGTGGGTGAAAAACGGCTTTTTCTCATCAATCAGAACCTGATGCCATCGCAAAAGATTGCCATTTTAACACAGGAACTTTCAACTCTGGATCTGTCCGGCGTTTATGTGTTGCCGGCCATTCGTGAAATGATTGACCGCGCCGGACAGAACCGAGAAACCCTGGAGGCTGAATGAATATTGCAGATTTACTCGGCTTTTTAAGCGAAGAGCGGTTTATTCCCGAATTGAAAGCCAAAACCAAAGATGAGGCGCTGGAAGAATTGACGGATCTGTTGGTGGAAGCCAATCTGATCCGGAACAAGCATTTGATCCTGGAAATGCTGCACCGGCGCGAAAGCGTCGGAAGTACCGGAATCGGCCATGGCATCGCCATTCCTCACGGCCGCACCACCGCAGCGCCCGAGCTGATCATCGCTTTTGGCCGTTCTTCCAACGGAATTGCCTGGGAAGCCATTGATGGCAAACCGGTGCATCTCATTTTCCTCGTGATTGCACCACCGCATGAGGAAGACAATCAGTATCTGCCGATGCTCGGTAAACTGGTGGAATTTTTGCACGACGAAAATAATCGTAAAAAATTGCTGGAAATCAAAACGTATCAAGAATTTGAAGAGTTGATAAAGGCATGAATAAGAATCAATTGGATTTGCTGGTCGCTCTGCAGGACATCGATTTGATGCTCAAAGAGCTGGATGACGTAAAACAACTGGGTTTTGAGGTTCGCAACGAAGGGGCGGAAGCCCTGGAAAAGGCACGAGAAGAGCTGACCCAAAAAATCGGTAAGCCCCTTTTGGGCAAATACGAGCGGTTGCGCGCTCGCTATAAGCGTGCGATTGTCCCGGTGAAAGGCGACACCTGTCTCGGCTGCTTTATGCGTTTGCCAACCTATCTCATCACTCACAAAGATAAGCACAACCAGATCATCACCTGTGAAGGCTGTGGCCGGATTCTGTACTGGTTAGAGTAGGGATTTTTCAAAAATGCGATAGCGCTTATAGACCTCTGCTCCCATGACCTGTAAGGCGCCGTTCATGAGCTTGTTGGTCTCCAGAATCCAGGAAAATTCACCCCACCGGTACCCCCGGGCAGTACCCCGATTGAACGTTTCCAGGTAGAGCAACGGACCAATCCCCCGTTTTTTCTGGTATTTCTGCTTGACGCCCAGGGTAAACACCCGCGCTGCATCGATTTTGCGGGAGTAATACAACAGTTTGATCAGGCCAAAAGGAAACAGGCGCCCGTTGATTTTGATCAGCGCCTGGTTGTAATCCGGCAGTGCCAGTGAGAAAGCCACAGGCTTGCCTTCAACCTCGGCAAATAAAACCAATTCCGGGTCGATTACCGGCTTGAGTTCTTTGGCCAGGTGTTCGATTTCCGCATCCGTCAGAGGCACAAATCCCCAGTTTTTGCTCCAGGCGTCGTTATAAATATCCTTTACCACCGCCAGCTCATCCCAGAATGTTTTCATGTTGAGGGGACGCACGGTTACGCCTTCCCGTTCCTGTGCCAGTCGGGCGATTTTTTGGATGCGTTCGTTCATGCCTTGCTCTTCAAAATACCGGTAAGCCAGCAGGTCCATCACTTTTTGATACCCCAGCTGTTCGATGAGCGGCTGGTAATACCGGGGATTGTAGGTCATCAGAATGAAGGGGGGGGAATCAAATCCTTCGATCAGCAAACCGCAGGTGTCATTGGTGGAAAAATTCGTGGGGCCGCGTAGCGCCTCCAGTCCGCGCTCCCGCGCCCAATCCTCGGCAGCTTGAAATAACGCCGACGCCACCTCGGGATCATCAATGCATTCGAAAAAACCGAAAAAGCCGATGTTTTCCTCATGAAATGCGTTGTGGTTTCGGTTGTGAATGGCTGCGATTCGGCCCACGGCATCCCCGTTTTTCAAAGCCAGGAAATAATCTGCTTCACTGTGCAAAAAAAACGGATTCTTTTTCTTGTTCAGCATGTTTTTCATGTCCATGATCAAGGGGGGGACCCAATTGGGATCGTCGCGGTAGATTTTCCAGGGCAACATGATGAATTGCTTTAACTGCTTTTTTTGGGTCACCGGTACGATTTCGATCGCCATTATCGTTTTCTCCTTTTCTTTGCCTTTCCGTTTCGGTAACCGATGCTACAGAAATTGCAGGAACCGGGCGAGCCGGAATTGAGCAATGCATTGAAATGCGCTGACGGCTATGAATTGACACGCAATTTCAGCTTTTCAGGCCGGCGGTGCCATGAGGCCGGGCAGCCCAAAACCCGGAACGCAGCAGGCGCGTTGAATGATGGACAACCGCACCATGTTTCGAAGAATTTACGGGGTCGCGTATATCCTGTCAGGGCGTACCTTCTGACCTTCAGGCGATCTGTCAGGTACCTGTTTAAATAAAGCCCCAAACCGGTATCAATCCAAACGCAAAACAACAAAAGCCGCCCGGTTCGCCTGTGAATACAGCACTGGATTCCGGGCGGCTTGCATCATTTCTATTATGAGATCAGGCCAAATTCTTTGCCAAGTTTGTAAAACACCTCGAGTACGTGATCGAGGATGTCGTCGGTATGGGTGGCCATGTAGCTGGTGCGGATAAGACCCTGTCCCGGCGGGACGGCCGGAGCAATGGCGGGATTGGTAAAGATGCCGTTTTCGTAAAGTTTGCGCCAAAATTCGAATGTGGCCATTTCATCGCCGATGAGAATAGGAATGATCGGAGTTTGTGAGTTTCCGGTATTGAAGCCCATCTCATCGAAGCCCTTCTTCATTTTTCGGACATTGCGCCACAATTTTTCCAGTAATTCCGGCTCCTGTTCTATCACATCCAGTGCAGCAATCACAGCCGCCACCGAACCGGGGGGCATGCTGGCGGAAAAAATCAGTGCACGAGCATGATGCTTAATATAATCAATCACATAGGCGTCGCCCGCGATAAAACCACCAAGGGAGGCAAACGATTTACTGAATGTGCCCATGACCAGATCGACCTCCTTCGGCGACAGGCCAAAATGTTCCGCGGTGCCTCTCCCGTATTTTCCCAGTACGCCGATGGAATGGGCATCATCCACCATAACACGGGCGTTGTATCGTTTCGCAAGTTCCACAATTCTGGGCAAATCCACGATGTCGCCTTCCATGCTGAAAACGCCGTCGGTAACAATCAGCTTTCCGGCGTCATCATCATGGTTTTTGAGCAGTTTTTCCAGATGGTCAAAATCGTTGTGGCGGTATTTGAGCACGCGTGCAAAAGAGAGACGGCAGCCGTCCACGATACTGGCATGATTGCTGCGATCGGCGAAGATGATGTCATCGCGTCCGGCAATGGTGGAAATAACTCCAAGGTTGGTCTGAAAGCCTGTGGAAAACACCAGGGCTGCTTCGGTCTGCATAAAACGGGCAAGCCGGTTTTCCAGCTCGGTGTGTAAATCGAGCGTGCCGTTCAAAAAACGGGAACCTGTACATCCTGAACCGTATTTTTCAATCGCTTTTTGAGCACTTTCAATGACATGAGGATGTTGGGTGAGACCTAAATAATTGTTGGAGCCAATCATGATCATCCGACGTCCATCGATTGTGACTTCGGGACCGGCTCCGCTCTGAATCTCTTTAAAATAGGGGTACCATCCTTGCTCACGCGCTTCCTGGGCTCTGGTGAACGCTCTGCACTTGTCGAATAGATCCAACCCTGATCCCTCCCAATATATTGTTCGTACATAAATTACCGTCAATATAATAAGGGCTCTGGAACAAAGCAAGCACAAAAAATTACAGAAATCTAAAATTCCGTTGGTGAAAAAGGCATTCGTTGTTTACATTTCCATCTATCGATGATTGGCTCAAAAAAGGTCTCTGCTTTTCACCAAAAGCCGTGGCGGCGGGGCAGATCTTTCCGAAACCTGCATGCCATACCGCAGTGTGTGCACCGAAACTCCAACAGCCGCAATCTTCTGGATGCCCGGGGAACGCATTCAGGTGGGACGGCGGCTGAAATAGGCTGGATTTGCGACGGCTTTTGGGGTCCAACAACAACCGCAAGGGTTGACAACAATCAAATAAAATCAACGAATACACTAACGATTCAAACGAGGAAAAGTTGCAAGCTCTTGTTACCGGTGCATCGGGATTTATCGGCGGATTTTTGGTTCAGCATTTGCTCGATCAGGGCATGGATGTGAAATGCCTGATGCGGAAAACATCAACGCGATCGCACCTGCCTGTGAACCGCATCCGCATTTGTGAAGGTTCTCTGCAGGACAGGGAATCGCTTCAGGCCGCCGTAAAAGGAATAGACATTGTCTTTCATCTTGCCGGCGCCACCAAAGCACTAAGCCGGGAAGATTTCTTCCGAATCAATGCCGGAGGCACGGAAAATCTTTTGGAAGCATGCCGTCAGGCCAACAGCCGGATTTCCCGTTTTGTTCTGGTGTCCAGCCTGGCAGCGGCCGGCCCCAGTCCCGGTCCGGAAGGCATCGATGAGACGGTGGCCCCTCATCCGGTATCGCACTACGGCCGTTCGAAGCTCGAAGCCGAACGCATCGCCACGAGATACGGACGGGAAATGCCGGTGACCATTGTTCGGCCGCCCGTGGTGTATGGCCCACGGGATCGCGACGTGTATCAGTATTTCAAGCAGGTGAGTTGGGGCGTCGCCCTTCAATTGGGACGCGCCGAGCGCTATTTTAGCATCATCCATGTGCACGATCTTATTGAAGGGATTTTTCGGGCGGGAACGGAAGCCGTGGCCGCAGGGCGAACCTATTTTTTGACCAACGCAAGGCCCGAAAGCTGGCAGGGATTGGGCAAGATGATTGCCCATGCCGTGGGAAAAGAACCCGTTCCGATTATTCTACCGGAAGTGAGTGCCACGGTTGTGGCCATCTTTAGCGAAGCCCTGGCGCGAATCACCCGAAAGCCGCCCCTTTTGGGGTTTGACAAAATCCGCGAAATGCGGGAAAAATACTGGGTGTGCAAAGGAGAGCGTGCCCAAAAAGAGCTGGGATTTGTCCCGAAAATCCCCATCGACGAAGGTCTTGAGCAGACCGCTCGCTGGTACCGGGATAACGGTTGGTTATGAGTCGGGCTTCACATGTTCCGTAGCCGGTACTGCAGAATAATGTTAATGAGCTGATCCAGAGAGGAGGGCGGAGAGGAGCCGTTGGTTGCCGGCGGCGATTGCGACTGTTGCAAATAGCGCTGTGCGATCAGATAATGCAGTAGGTCATTCGCATCAACCAGCGGACGGTACTCGAAGACGCGGTTCCGCCGGTTTTTGCCAGACATTTCGATT
The DNA here is from genome assembly GCA_015491485.1 of Candidatus Zhuqueibacterota bacterium. GTDB lineage: Bacteria > Zhuqueibacterota > Zhuqueibacteria > Zhuqueibacterales > Geothermadaptataceae > Hydrothermovivens. Next base: position 1,057 of record WFVT01000079.1, on the reverse strand, counting down.
TCCACCGAATAGAACGGTAATTGAAGCGTGAAGGGCAATTTCGGCGAGACTTGCTTTTCAACCAGATAGCCTTTCCGGGCCATTTCTCGCAATATTTTCCAGGTCATCTCCGCAGTTAAATGGATCGAAGTGTCAAGCGCCACATACACCTCCGGGCCTGTGGCTTTGCCTTTTTCCCAAATGGCGGTCAGAAGTTGCAGCTCCACAGGGCTGGGTACGGGCAGATCTTTGATTTTAGGCTTTGCCGCCGGCTTTTGAGATTTTTTCTTCAGCAACGAACGAACCGCCTGTGCCACCTGGCTGAAATCCAGCACGGCATCGCGTCCGGCGCGTTTCCGCCATTCTTCTTCGATCGGATCGATCGGAACCACCGGAGGACCGGTTGTGGTATCGGAAAATTGAGGGATCTGCAAACGCAAACGCGCCCTGCGGGTGAACGACAGCCCCATGGAGGAGGTGTCCCGGTAAAGATCGGTCAGAATTTGTTCCACAAATTGTTGTCGTCGCAGAAAATAAGTTACACTCAGTGAATCGAGCAGCACACTTGACGGATGTTTTATGGAGTCCTGAGTGGCTGGCCGCAATGGAGCCGCTCCCAGGAATGGCGCCATGCCACCGATAAAAACGGCAGAAACCATGACAAAAAGACCGATGTTTCTCAGGTACGGCATGCCATCCACTCCCTTTGGTTTAGTGCGGCTATTCCAGTAACCTGAAGCTGCAAATTTTGTTCCCCGGGCTCGGTGCCCGAAGGTCCGCTGGCGCAATCAGAGAGACGCCTTCAAAACTGTTCTTCTTCGCTGGATTGCATCCTCGATCGCAGGGGCATTTTATACCGCCACAAAACACAGATACACCATCTGCGAAGGCGGGGCTTTAAAACCGGTTGCATACCAATAGCCGGGGCTTGCACCGACAGGACGAAGGAAGGTCGATTGATTGGCTGCGCAAAAATTCACTCTATTGGCATCCGGTCAACTCAAGCTGCTGTTTTGAATCCCGACCGAAATCTTGAGAAATCGTAACCTATTTTGCTTGATTTTTAGTTGTATTATAT
>WFVT01000078.1 GCA_015491485.1 Candidatus Zhuqueibacterota bacterium | reverse complement strand
GCATACGCCAACTTATGGCCGGCGATCGGGCAGGAGACCATAGGGGGATCCGGTTGCAAAGGAAAGGGCGATTCCGGCATCGCCGCTTCCAGTGCCACGGCTGCGATGCGCCTGTCGAAACTTCGTAAAGCGTCCTTTTTTCCCCGGCGCACCCGGCACTACCGAGCCTCAAAATATGGAATATTGAAAAATTGGTTATGTCCGGCATAGCAGTAAAAAACGGCGGACATTCAGCGAGGCAAAGAATCCCTTGACATTTTTCCAATGTTGGCTATTTTTGCAAAGAAACTGAGAGGGAAATGAAGATGACCACCGAAATGAAAACGGCGCTTTACGAGTACCTATCCGGTTTTGCCACCGAAAATAAACGGAGCAAAATTGAGCAGGTCCTGGATCATCGTACGCGCTATGTGACGGTCGTGCTGGAAGATATCTATCAGCCGCAAAACGCCAGCGCCGTGGTGCGCTCTTGCGACTGTTTTGGCATCCAGGACCTGTATGTGATTGAAAATCGGAATATTTTTGAAGTCAAAGCGGGAGTGACCCTTGGCGCGTCCAAATGGGTGGATATCCACCGGTACAATCGGGCGAATGAGGATAATACCGTTACGTGTTTGACCGAGCTGAAACAGCGCGGCTACCGGCTGATTGCCACCACCCCCCACCGGGATGATTGCTTGTTGCATGAGCTGCCGCTGGAAGGCAAAATGGCGCTGTTGTTCGGCACGGAAGAACTCGGCCTGTCCGAAACCGCGCTATCCATGGCCGACGAGTACGTGCGCATCCCCATGTTCGGGTTCACTGAGAGCTTCAATATTTCCGTGAGCGTGGCGATCTGTTTATATCACATCATTTCCGCCCTGCATCAATCCGATATCCCATGGCAACTGACCCCCGAGGAACGCCTGGATATCAAACTCAACTGGATCCGCAAAATCATCAACCGCCCTGATTTGTTGGAGAAAAAGTTTTTTGAGGAGGCGGCCAACCGCTAAGGCAGAGGTTTCTTTGTAACGGCGATTTCCCGTCTTTGGCGTACAAATACAACTTGTCAGATTGACCGCCGGCCGTTGCAGGTCGATTCCCCAAAGCCCGCGATGCTTTCAGGCGATTGCTAAAGCCGGGTGGGGCTTTACCAAGAGAACGAGATGCGGTCGTCTGGATTGAAAAAATGCATGTTCCCCCTGGAATTTCCTCGGTTAGCGCAGCCGGCGACGCCGGTGGCTGGTGCGGCGTAAACCGGTATGCTCGTCACATCGCAGAGTGGGTTCGTATTCCTTCATGAATACTTCTTCGTAAACTTCCGGGCATTCAGGATTCGCCAGCTTTTTGGAGGTTTTGCAGATTTCCACCCGCACGACATCATCCGGCATGGGGAAATCCTCTTCCGGCAGACCGAGAGTATCATGAGCGGCTTTCATAAAAGGCGCCCAAATGGGGAGCGCCGCCGCCGAGCCGGTTTGCCCTTCACCGAGGGTTTGCGATGGATCATCAAAACCGACCCACACACCGGAGACAATCTGGGGGGTGAAGCCCACAAACCAGGCATCGGTATAATCGTTGGTGGTGCCGGTCTTGCCACCGGCCGGCCGGTAAAAGTGGTACATCCAACGGGCACGGCTGCCGGTGCCGCCATTGAGCACGGATTTCAGCAGATCGGTCATGATGTAAGCCGTGGCCTTGCGCAGGACTTCACGACCATGCGGCACATTTTCTTCCAGAATGTTGCCGTACTGATCCTCGACACGCATCACCGCGATGGGCTCCATCAGGACGCCCTGGTTGGCAAACACGCCATAAGCGTTGGTGATTTCCAGCGGGATCACTGAGCCGGCGCCCAGGGCGATGGCATCCACCGCCGGAATCGGCGTGGAAATGCCCATCTTGCGCGCATATTCCACCACCACCGCCGGCCTGGTGACCTCCTGAATCAGCCGCACCGAAATCAGGTTCAGGCTTTTTTGCAGCCCTTCACGGATGGTGGTAAGGCCGCCCATGGTTTCGTTATAATTGTGCGGACTCCAGCGCTGGCCGTTTTCCAGAAACACCACCACGGGTTGGTTCAGCAGCTCCAGGGTGGGCGGATAGCCGTTGTCGATTACGGCGGTGTACAGAAACGGCTTGAACGCCGACCCCGGTTGCCGCCGTGCCTGAGTGGCGCGGTTGAATTTGTATTTGTCGAAATCCCGGCCTCCGACCATGGCGAGAATGTAGCCGGTTGTGGGGTCGAGCGCCACCAGCGCAGCCTGCACCGGTAATTTCTCGGTGAGGATTGAATCCACCAGGGCGGTGTCGGCAAGAAAAGCTTCCATGGTCATCCCGAGGGAGTCAAGGTAGGATTCGCCCAGGACCTCCAGCAGCTTCTCCGGGTCTTTCATCAACCGGCGGTTGGTGTGTTCCTGCAATTTGTTGATCTGTTTTTGCACGTAGAGATCGGCGAAGTATTGCACTCGCGTATCCAGGGTGGTATAAATTTTCAAACCGCCTGTGTACAGATCAAAGCCGTATTTTTCCTGCAGGGGGCGGCGGATGTATTCGACAAAGTACGGCGCAATGCCGTGGTAGGGCTTGGGCTTTTCTTTGAGCACGCCCAATGGTTGGGCAATGGCATCCCTGTATTCGTCTTCGCTGATAAACCCCACCGTTTTCATGGCCGACAGTACCAGGTTCCGGCGAGCCATTGCGCGGTCGGGGTTGACGTAGGGACTGAGCGCCGCCGGCCGCTGCAATAATCCGGCGAGCATGGCGCATTCGGGCAGGGTCAGATCACGGGCATCTTTCCCGAAATAGAATTGAGCGGCGGATTGCACACCGTATGAGCCATGCCCAAAATTCATATAATTCAAATAAATATCCAAAATCTCGCGTTTTGTATAAGTCCGCTCAATCTGGATGGCGGTGAGCTGTTCGCGAATTTTCCGGGTAATGGTTTTTTCGAGGCTCTGGTTCATGTAAAGCTGGCGTGCAAGCTGCTGGGTGATGGTGCTGGCGCCTTCTCGAGCGCTGAGCGAGATGATATCCACCACAATGGCTTTGGCGATGCGTTTCAAGTCAAGGCCCCAATGATCAAAGAAACGTCGGTCTTCAATGGCAACGACCGCCTGCCACATGTAGGGAGGCATCTCTTCCAGGGGCACATAAGTGCGGCGTTCTTCATAGAAAAAATCATGGATCACCTTTCCGTCCGCGGAATAGACTTTGGAAGCCAATCGCGGACGGTATTCCTCCAGCTTGTTCAAAGAGGGTAATCCCTGTACCAAATAGTAAAGATAGCTCAGTCCGCCGCCGACAACGATCAGGCTGACAAGGCCGTATTTTAAGGCTTTTTTCGTACGTTTTCTCAAGGCGAAAGCTCCGCTTTCTGATCCATTCAAGGGCCGTTTGAAGGCGGTGGTAATTTGTTATCTGGACAACCGGACGGTGTTCATCCGGTTTGAAAATCGGGAAATCCGCCTATTCGTATGTATTTTTCTGCAAACGGCTTTTGATTTTCAATTCATTAAAAACAATTCATTTTATGGGGAGCGATAGCGCATCCGGCGTCCACTTTTTCGTTTTCGGTTCGATGAGAACCGTTTTGGACGGCCACTGCCGCAAAACGGGGCCGTCCTCACGCAGTTCGGCATAGCTAAAGTGGCGAATCCAGTCGCCGAGGTTGATGTAGTGCCGGTCATCATAAATTTCATGCAATGGGAAATGGGTATGTCCCATGATGACTCCGTTGTAGCCTTCCGCAAATTTCGATAGCGCGAATTCCCTATAATCGGCATCAAACGGATTTTTGTTCTGTCCTTTTTCCCGGCTCACTTGCGACATCCGTTTGGCGAACGGAATGCCGATATCCGGATGCAGCCATCGGTACAATGCAATGTTCAGGCGATGGGTCAGAATGCGTCGCAAGACCCGGTACCCGTAATCGCGTTTGGCCATCCCATCGCCGTGCGTTACAAATATATTGAACGCCCCTTGGCGGACTTCGGTTGCGCGGGGCAGCACATGCAAGCCAATCTCGTCGCGGAGAAAATCACCGATCCACAAATCATGATTGCCCGGCAAATACCGGATGGTAACGCCGCTGGATGCGATACGATACAGAGCAACCAGTATCGGAAAATTGTGTTTGGGGATCACCTGGCGATATTCAAACCAGAATTCGAACAAATCGCCGACGATATAGATTTCCCCGGATTCAGCAGCGGCATATTCCAGAAAAGCGATGAGCTGTTTTTCACGCTGACGGTCGTCTTGAAGTCGTGGCGCACCGAGATGGGCGTCGGAAATGAAAAAAACGGGCGTCGATCGTGTCATGATGGTATCAATACGTTCTGTATGTCTGTATCGGCATAGCATGAAAATGTAAAGATTCGGGGGGCAAGATGCAAGGCTTTCTTCGGAGCGCATGTGGCACCCGGCCAAAAAAACATTGACAAAAAAATGGAATTTTGCTAAGTTCATGATTCGAATAAGTTGGGGCCGCGAGCGTGGCTAAAGCCCCGGCGGGATTTTTGGGAGCATCGACCTTTTGCAAGGAGACAGACCTATGAGCTTAGATGCATTGGGAATGATAGAAACACGAGGGCTGGTTGGCGCGATTGAAGCTGCGGACGCCATGGTTAAAGCGGCTAAGGTGACGCTGATCGGGAAGGAAACCATCGGAGGTGGTTTTGTGACCGTGATGGTGCGTGGTGATGTGGGGGCCGTTAAAGCAGCGACCGATGCTGGAGCCGCCGCCGCCGAAAAAGTTGGAGAGCTGGTCTCCGTGCATGTCATCCCGCGGCCGCACGCCGATGTGGAAATGATTTTGCCCAAAAAACCAACAAAATAGGCCATAAAGCCGGATACCAACCTGACGCTGTGAGGACGAACCACTCTGTTGATGACTCTTTAGCCGCTGAGAAGCAACTCGTCCTCCCTTCCTATGCCAAAATCAATTTGGGTTTGCGGGTTATAGGGCGGCGAGAAGACGGATACCACGATATTCAAACGGTTTTTCAGCAAATCAGTTTGCATGACACCGTTCGTCTTCGTGTCCGGGAGTCGCCCGGGACGAGAATTGATATAACCGCGGATGTACCGGGTTTGCCCACCGATCACCGCAATTTAGCCTACCGAGCCGCAGAACGGATTTTAGCGCGTTGTCCGCGGCCGGTGCATGTTGAAATTGCCCTGCAAAAGCGCATTCCGATGGGAGCCGGTCTGGGGGGCGGTAGCAGCAATGCAGCGGTCGTATTGCTGGGGCTGGCGCATTTGCTGCCAATCTCCCTTTCGCCGGATGAATTGCAAGCCCTTGCCGTTGGCCTGGGTGCGGATGTGCCGTTTTTTATTGTCGGCGGGACGGCTCTGGCCGAGGGGATCGGCGAACGTTTGCAGGCGATCGCCCCGGTCCTGTCGAATCAGTGGATTGTGGTGGTCGCTCCGCCGATTCATATCGCTACAAAATGGGCTTATGCAAACCTTAAAATTCCCTTGACAACTGTCAAAAAAAAGATTAACTTACATCGATTTTTTCTCTCGGGGGACGAACAAGTCCATTGGCGCCTGGAGCTGATCAACGATTTTGAGCGCGTCGTCTTTCGGGCGTTCCCGCAATTGCGAGAAATCAAAGAAATGCTCTATGAAAAAGGCGCCGTATATGCGAGTCTTACAGGGAGTGGCTCGGCGGTTTACGGGATTTATCACAAGGAGGTGGATGCTTTAGCTGGGGTAGCGTGTTTTCAGCAACACTATCCGACCTATCTGGCTCGCCCGGTCCGGTGGGGGATACGTGAGCTTGGCAGCCTTTCCTCGAACGGCTGACAGGGGTTGGATGGTTTGAAAGGGTTCTCAGCATGTCTCAATTATCTTTTCAGGAGGGAGGAATGGAGATTACCGAAATCACCGTCAGCATCCGGGACGAAGACAAACTGAAGGCGTTTGTCAATGTGACGTTTGACAACTGCTTTGTTGTGCGCGGGATGAAGGTAATCAAAGGAACGAGCGGCTATTTTGTGAGTATGCCCAGCCGTAAAATGAGCGATGGCACCTATCGCGATATTGCCCATCCGATTACGCACGACTTCCGAGCCAAGATCGAAAAGGTGGTACTCACTGAGTACAAAAATATGTTGGAAAAAGAAGGGCTCCCGGTCGAAGACGGCGTACTCCAGGCGATCGAAGAAGTGGACAAAATCCTGGCCCAGGAAGAATAATTTTTGCAATCAACTGTTGCTTTCGAAAAAATTATTTTTTATAATTAACGGTCCAGGAACGGGAAGTGGGGTGACGTGTGTCTGCCTGCACACGGTTTCCTCGTTAACCTTTGATTGAACCTTTCGGCGTTTAAAGGGGCGTCGCCAAGTTGGCAAGGCACAGGATTTTGGTTCCTGCATTCGGAGGTTCGAGTCCTCCCGCCCCTGCTAAGTTTCCGGATGGTCCAAAACAGCCGGGTCTTTCCTGAGCGAGACGGCTCGGGGTGTTGATCGGCGGTGAGAGTTGCCACGGGGTGTTTTGGATCAGTGCCGGGGTACATCAGCGGCCTGAATATGGCGAATCGAGAGACGGAATGACGAAAGTCATTTTTGATTTTCGTCATTTTTATTGTCTGGCGTGTCCGCCGGATGAATGGTTAACACTGGCGATGGTGTGGTTCCGTTAAACACAAATTTATTGCAGCAGCGGCATCCAAAAATCTTTACCGGACGCTCCAATCCGGAATTGGCCCGGAAAATCGCCGACTATCTCGATATGGAACTCGGCGACAACGACATTCGAGATTTCAGTGACGGCGAAATCTGGGTCAAATATAATGAAAATATTCGCGGCGCGGACGTTTTTTTGATCCAATCCACCAACTCCCCGCCGCGGAATATGATGGAGCTGCTGATCATGATCGATGCGGCACGCCGGGCTTCAGCCATGCGGGTGACGGCGGTCATTCCCTATTTCGGATACGCTCGGCAGGATCGCAAAGATCAGCCGCGCGTGGCGATTACGGCCAAGCTGGTGGCGAATTTGCTGACGACCGCCGGCGCTGACCGGGTGTTGACCATGGACATGCATGCGCCGCAGATTCAGGGATTCTTTGATATTCCTCTGGATCACCTTTATGCGGTTACGATCTTTACAGACTATTTCCGAAAAAAAGAGCTTGATGATTTTGTGGTGGTCTCGCCCGATATCGGCGGCATTCGCCGGGCGCGTTCGTATGCCAAGCGGTTGAATGCCCCCATCGCCATGATCGACAAACGGCGGCCGCGGCAGAATGTGGCTGAAGTTTTACACGTGATCGGCGATGTGAAAGACCGTGACGTGATCATGGTGGACGATATTTGTGACACCGCCGGTACTCTGACCGCCGCAGCCAATTTCTTAAAAGAAAAAGGCGCCCGGAAAATTTATGCCGGATGCACCCATGCCATTCTTTCCGGTAATGCGGTTGAGAAAATTCAAAAATCCGCCGTGACAGAGTTGGTGGTTACCGATACGATCTATCTGCCGCCGGAGAAACGCATCGAAAAGATCAAAGTTTTGAGCGTGGCCGAACTGTTCGGTCGCGCTATTATGCGAATCCACAACGAAGAATCGATTAGTTCACTGTTTGACACAACAGATTAAATGAAAAACGTGGGTAACGAGCTATGTCCGAAGTCGCATTAAAAGCCGAATATCGCGATATTGTCGGTAAACGGTCCTCGAAAAAATTGCGCCGGCTGGGAAAGATCCCCGCGATTTATTACAGTCATGGCAATGAGGCTGTACCTTTGGCGGTCGATCGCAAGGAATTTCATGCTGTGGCAACCGGCGAGGTCAGCATTGTCGATTTGCAATTTGAAGACGGCAAGCGCATGCCCGGCGTGATTCGTGAAATTCAGTGGGATCCGGTGACACTGGAACCGGTGCATGTGGATTTTCTCGGTGTCACCTATGGCGAAGCCATGGAAGTGGATGTGCATATCCACCTGACCGGTACCCCTGTGGGCGTTAAAGAGCAGGGCGGCGTGTTGCAATTTCTCACCCGGACGGTGACCATCGAAGTGATGCCCAAAGATATTCCGGATCATATTGAAGTCGATGTCAGCCATTTAAAAGTGCACGATACGCTCACGGTCGCCGATCTCGATCAATCGACCTATAAAATCGTCGATGATCCCGATACGGTGATTGCCTCGGTGGTGCCGGCACGTGTGGAAGCGGAAGCCGAGCCGGCGGAAGCCGAAGAAGAAGCCGAACCCGAAGTGGTTGGCAAAGCCAAGAAAGAAGAGGAAGAAGGCGAAAAAGAGGGATAGGAACCCCGTTCCTGATCCCCATTCTGTTGTGCCCACCCGGTGCGTTTTTCCGGGTCGAAGCGAAAAACGCAAAGCAGGCCGCTGTTCTGGCAGCCTCTTTACCAGGCCGGGCACCATCCATTGCATGACTTACCTGAAAAACGTCCTGAAATGGTAAACACATTTGTGATTGCGGGTCTGGGAAATCCGGGGCCGGAATACGCTCTGACGCGCCATAATGTCGGATTCCTGGTGGCTGATTTCTTAGCCGACCGGTACCAGACGGCTTTCAAGGCAGGTCGAGGCGATTATTTGTGCGCCCAGTTTCGTTTGGCCGGTGCCGCTGTTTATCTGATCAAGCCCATGACATACATGAATCTCAGCGGCCATGGTGTGCGTCAGGCGCTGGAGTATTGGAAAGTGCCGTTAGATCGTTTGCTGGTGGTGTATGACGATTATCATCTGCCTTTTGGCAAAATCCGGTTGCGAGCCAGCGGCAGCGACGGCGGTCACAAAGGCATGCGGTCGATCATCGATGTTTTTCAGACGGAAGATATCATGCGTTTGCGCGTGGGAATCGGGCAGGAAGAATACCGTGGCGATTCAGTGAAATTCGTGTTGGCGCAATTCTCACGCAAAGAACAAAAACAACTGCCTGTCATTCTGGAAGCGTGTGCCGATGCGGCAGAAATGGTTGTAACCGACGGAATCGAGAAAGCGATGAATCGATATAACCATCAGTTTTTACTGGAATAAACAGAGGAGGATTGAACATTGATTATCCCAGCAGTTGCCGGCGTTATTGCGCTGCTTTTTGTTGCCTACCTTTCCTGGGATATTCTGCGGAAGAATCCGGGCAACGAAAAGATGGTGCAGATTTCGAAACTGGTGCAGGAAGGCGCAAAAGCATTCCTGCGGCGTGAGTACACCTACGTATCGATTTTTGTGATTGTGATTGCGGGATTGATAGCGATTGCGCCGATGATCAGCGATGTTCAACTGGGATGGAAGACCTCCATTGCATTCGTCATCGGCAGTGTGGTTTCGGCGCTGGCCGGGTATATCGGCATGAGCATTGCCACCCGCGCCAACTCCCGGACGGCCCAGGGTGCGATTGATGAGGGATTAAAAGGCGCGTTGAGCATTGCCGTTTCCGGCGGTGCGGTCATGGGCATGTCCGTCGTCGGACTGGCGCTGCTTGGCCTGGTCATCGTTTATGTGGTGTTTCAGGGAGACCCCACCATCGTGAACGGATATGCCATGGGCGCGAGTCTGGTGGCTCTGTTCGCCCGTAGCGGCGGCGGCATTTTTACCAAAGGCGCGGATATGGGCGCCGATCTGGTGGGAAAAGTAGAAGCCAACATTCCTGAAGACGATCCGCGAAATCCGGCCGTGATTGCCGACAACGTGGGCGATAATGTGGGTGACGTGGCCGGCTTGGGTGCGGACTTGCTCGAAAGTTATGTGGAGTCCATGATCGCCAGCATCGCCATTGCAGCAGGCCTGGGGATCGCCACCCTGCAGCTTCTGCCGCTGCAAATCGCCAGTGCCGGGATCGTGGCTTCTATAATCGGTGTGTTGTATGTCAAAATGGCGGCTCGCAATAATCCTCAAAAAGCACTGATGACGGGAACCTATATCAGCGCCATTCTGACGGCAGTCGCCACGTTTCTCATCGTCAAATACAACGGCGTCGAATTTACCGATGAAAGCGGGACGACCTACGGCGTTCTCGGTCCCTTCTGGGCGACTCTGGCCGGGGTGATCTCCGGTATTATCGTGGGATTGACCTCGGAATATTACACCTCCAGTGATTATAAACCGGTGCGTAAGCTGGCGGAAGAATCGCAAAGCGGCCCGGCGCTGACCGTGACGGGCGGCATTTCGCTCGGGATGGCCTCCACCGCCATTCCGGTGATCGTGCTGGTTATAGCCGTTCTGGTTTCGGTGAAATTTGCCGGCATTTACGGCGTGGCGATGGCCGCCTTTGGCATGCTTGCCACGACGGGGATGGTGGTTAGCGTGGATAGCTACGGCCCGATTGCCGACAATGCCGGAGGTATCGCCGAAATGGCTCAACTCGATCCGAGCGTGCGTAAAATCACCGATAACCTCGATGCTGTGGGCAACACCACGGCAGCCATTGGCAAGGGCTTTGCCATCGGTTCGGCGGCGTTCGCGGCAATGGGCCTGCTCGTGGCTTATATGCATTCGGTTGAGCTGGAAGCCGCGGATATCAAAGACCCCTATGTGTTGGTCGGATTGATCCTTGGCGGCATGTTGCCGTATTTCTTCAGCTCCATGCTGTTCCAGGCGGTCAGTAAAGCTGCATTTCAAATGATTGAAGAAGTCCGGCGTCAGTTCCGTGAAATTAAAGGCTTGATGGAGGGCAAAGCTCTGCCCGATTCCGCCCGTTGTGTGGATATCAGCACCAAGGGAGCCATCAACGGCATGCTGGTGCCGGGAGTCATGGCGATTCTTGCCCCCGTGCTCGTCGGGCTCATTCTGGGCAAAGCCGCCCTGGCCGGCTTGTTGGTCGGATCGCTGGTATCGGGTCTGGTGCTGGGCATCCAGATGGCGAATTCCGGTGGCGCGATGGACAACGCCAAAAAGTATATCGAAGAAGGCCATTTTGGCGGCAAAGGGTCGGAAACACACAAAGCCGCGGTTATCGGCGATACGGTGGGCGATCCTTTGAAAGATACGGTCGGCCCGTCCATCAACATCCTCATTAAGTTGATGAGCGTGATTTCGCTGGTGCTGGCACCGTTATTTAAATAAGCTCACTGCGGATGGTGGCGCCTGCCGGCTGAAATGATGCAACCCTTTTTCTCGATGTCCGCGAATTCTCATCGCACGTTGCATTCGGCGGGCGCACCATTCGGGATTGATGATGATTTTGAAAAAAGGAGGTTGTGACATTGGAACGTCTTTATGAAACAACCATCGTGCTCGATCCGCAATTGAAGAGCACGGAAATCGAAGACGCGATAAAGAAAGTCACCACATTTATTACCAATCATGGTGGTGAGATTGTGAAAGTGGACGAATGGGGGAAACGTCGTCTGGCTTATGAAATCAACAAAAAACAGTATGGGTATTACGTGTATATCCGGTTCAGCGCGCCGGGACAGGTCGTCCGTTTGCTGGAGCGGGAATACCGGCTAATGGAACCCGTGCTTCGTTACCTTACCGTGCGGGTCGATAAGTTGATGTTGAAAATGGAGCGGCTGCAGGAAGAGCGTGCTGCGAAAGAGGCGGCTGCCGAATCTGCTGAAGCGGCACCGGCATCGGAACCGGACGACAAACCGGTGGAATCCGCAGCGGAAGCGGCCGAAGAGGCGGGAGAAGCAACAACTGAGGCTGCAGCAACAGCAGCAGAAGAAGAAAGCAAGGACACTCCGGAACCGCAGGAACAGGAGGCCGAAACCTCTGCTGCTGAGGCAGCCGAAGCTCAGGACGAATCTTCAACCGCCGAATCGGATGAAGCCTCCCCCGAAGCTGAAGAAAAGTCTTGAAGATGATAAAATCATAACTTATTTTCATTTAACAATGTAAAAAATGGAATTGCCCGGGTAGCTTGTCGTATGTGTTGAAGTCGGTTCATCAGGGCAATGTTGTTTATGGATTACAGGTTAGCGGCGGGAGGTGCGCTATGGCGGATTTGAAGATGCCAGATATCAATATGGTAATGATCGCCGGTAATTTGACCAGCGATCCGTCTTTTCGGCGGACGACCAATGGGACACCCGTTGCCAATTTTTATATCGCATCCAATCGTCGGTTTAAAGACAATACCGGCCAGTGGCGCGAAAATGTGTGTTATGTTGGCGTCGTTGCCTGGTACAAGCTGGCTGAAAGCTGTTATGAAAATTTGCGTAAAGGCAGCGCGGTTCTGATCGACGGCGAGCTTCAAAGCCGGACCTGGAAAAATCAGGACGGCACCACCAAAAATGTGGTGGAGATCAAAGCACGCCGTATTCAGTTTTTGAATAAACGGAAAAAAGAAGTTCAGACGCTGAGCGAAGAAGGAACCACCGAATCCATGGCCGAACCGCTTTCAGGCTGGGAAGATGAAGGCGGTTCGCTAAGCTCGGAGTCGTCCGATATGCCGCCTCCCGAATCCGGAAAGTCGGACTCTGACGACGATCTGGATATCAATATGGGACATTTGAATTTATAACGTGAAGGAGCTTGACCGATGTTGAGAAAACGTCGTATTTGTCGGTTCTGCGAAGAAGGGATTATCTATATTGATTACAAAGACGAAAAGCGCCTTTTGCGCTTTATGACGGAGCAGGGCAAAATCATTCCCCGCCGGACCAGCGGCACCTGCGCCAAGCACCAGCGTATGTTGACGCGCGCCATTAAGCGCGCCCGGCATCTGGCATTGATTCCGTTCGTTGCCGAAATGACGCGCTGACACCGGTCGGCTTACCCCCGGCGACTGTCGTTCAAACCAGCCGGGCTGCTGACTGCATCAGGTGAGAATGATTGAACTTGCCAAACCCGAGGAAACGAGGAATAGACCATGAAAGTGATTTTAAAGCAGAAATTCGAGTCCCTGGGAGACGTGGGTGAAATCGTCAATGTCAAAGACGGTTACGCCCGCAATTTTTTGATCCCGAAAGGCATTGCATTAGAAGCCAACAAGCGCAATTTAAAAATCATCGAGCAGGAAAAGAAACGGCTGCAGGCCATTGAAAACCGGATTCGCCGGGAAGCGGAAGAGCTGGCTAACAAGCTCAATTCCGTTTCGGTGACCGCTGAAGTGCAGGTGGGTGAAGAGGATCGCGTTTTTGGCGCCGTCACCTCGCAGGATATCGCCGAGCTGCTGAAAAGCAAAGGATTCGATATCGATCGCCGCAAAATTGTGATGGATGAGCCGCTCAAAGCGCTTGGCGTTTATGAGGTTCCCATCAAGCTGCACCCGGATGTGGAAGCCAAAGTCAAAGTCTGGGTTGTCAAACAGGGATAAAAAATCCCCATCTGTGTCGGCAGAGCAGGACGTCTGCGCCCCTCGGGAGCCGGCGTCCTGCCCATCCGAAGGCGCCCGGCCGGTAGGGCATGGTGCTGAAACCGCAGCCGGTTGGAAAGCTCATCTCCAAAAAATCCGTTGAATCGGTTGACATTCATAGGAAAAAATTTTACTTTAACTACAAGCAAATCAACAGGAGGTGATGCTTAAACCAATCCCGAGGGCCATGGCATGGGGAGTCAATTTGAGTTAACGCGCGATCTGATCCGTTTCAAAATCCATCTGATCGTGGCAAAAGGGGGGCTGGAACCGAAGATCGCCGCCGTGTGGGAAGAGGCTTTCAACAGCCTGGATGATGCGCAAATGCTGGAATTGATTCAGCGCATCGAGCAGCTCGATCCGATGCAGGCCTGTAAAATCACCTTACAGTATCTCATGGAGCATCACTATCCTTTCCGGGAGCTGATTCTTTACCACACGGATGAAACTTTCAAACGCCGGATGGGATTGGAGCAGGACGACGATTCAGATCAGTTCTTTCATTAAAATGCATTCAGGGGTAAATGCGATAGGATCACGGACGCGGGCGGAGCCTGAAGTTGCAACGGAAAACGAAGAAAGCGTGGGAGGATGGTGACTATGGAAAACCTCTATCCGAAATGCCAAAAATGCAAAGAAGGCGTTCTGATCCCCCTGTCTGATTATGGACGTGAGGGTGCCACATTAATTTTTAAAGCCTGGGTTTGTACCCATCCAGAGTGTGGCTATCAGATTCGGATCGACAATGGTGAAGTTAGCGTCGTCCATTCGCTCAAAGAGGTTGCTGATTGATCGGTTTTTTCACCGTTGGTAAATGTTTCAGAATACAAATTGCGGGTGAGAGTTGAAACTCTTACCCTTTTTCTTTGTTCAATTCCGATGTCAGGCAATGCTAAATCGATTGCTGGAGAATTTTAAAGTAAAACTGTTTTCCTTCTTCGCTGCTTTTTTTTTCTGGTTAGTTGTTATTTCCGGTAACAACCATACCGACTATCTCTATGTGCCGGTGAAAGCGAAGAATGTACCCGAAAATAAAGTCATCGTCAGCCCGCTCCCCAAACGTGTCAAAGTTAAAGTCGAAGGCAAAGGAAAAGCCCTGCTCGCGCTGCGTTTTTTCAAACAAGCCGCCCTCGAAGTGGATTTAGCGAATGTCTATTCAAACGACACCCTTCCCCTTTCCCCCAGGATGCTGGAACTCACCCCCAAACTTCCAGACATCTATTCCTGGCAGGTATTGAGTCTGGATTCCATTTATATTCTTATGGCGCAGAAAGTCGCCCGAAAGGTGCCAGTGGTGCCGGATATCCAGGTACAGCCGCTTCCTGGATATGCCGTCGTCGGCGGGATCCGGCTCTCACCGGACAGCGTTACGATAGAAGGCCCGATCAATCATGTTGAGGCGGTACAAAAGGTTGTAACGGAAAAACGGATGTTCAAAGAGGTCAAGTACCGCTTTTCAGGGCGCGTTCGTATCAAGCCGTTTCCGGATTCGCTGCAAATTACCATCACCCCGAAGGATGTGCACTATTCCGTGGATATTCAAAAATTGTTGGAGCTTACGTTTGAAGAAATACCGATTAAAGTGGTCAATGCACCTCGGGGGTGGCGTGTGGGCGCCGTACCTTCAACCTTGAAATTGACCCTGGCGGGAGGGGAGCGATTGCTGATGCAATTGCAGAAAAAGGACATTCAGGCGATTATTGATTATCATCAGGATAAAATCCCTGGAAAAGAAGGATATCGCGTGCAAATCAAATTGCCTCCTGAAATTCGCATTGTGCAAATGCATCCGGAACGGTTCAAATTGGTTAAAGAACGGCAGAGGGTCCGATGAAGCTGCTGGCGATCGAAACATCCTGTGATGAAACCGCCGCCGCCGTGTTTCGCGATGGACAGTTGCTGTCCAACATCGTGGCTTCTCAGCAGGAGCATCTGAAGTGGGGTGGTGTGGTGCCGGAACTGGCATCACGGGCGCATATCATTAAAATTGTGCCGGTGGTGGAACAGGCCCTTCAGGAAGCGGGAATTCCCCTGGAGGAGATCGACGCGGTTGCGGCGACTTACGGGCCGGGTTTGATCGGCTCGCTGCTGGTGGGGTTGACGTTTGCCAAGGGAATCGCCCTGTCGAGAAACATTCCGTTTCTGGGCGTGAACCATCTGGAGGGGCATCTTTTTAGCGCCATGATAGAGCACCCCGACTTGCCGATGCCGTTTTTGGCTCTGGTGGTTTCCGGCGGACACACTTTTTTAGCCCTGGTGCACGACATTGGTCGTTACGAAATTCTGGGCGAAACCCGGGACGACGCCGCCGGCGAAGCCTTCGATAAGGTGGCAAAAATTTTGAATTTACCTTATCCAGGAGGACCATCAATCGAAAAGCTGGCGCGCGATGGTGACGAAAACGCCATCCAATTCCCGGTGGCAAAATTGAAAGGCAATGCTTATGATTTTAGCTTCTCGGGCTTGAAAACCGCGGTTTTGTATTATTACAATAAACTCTCCGACGAGGATAAACACCGCCGGCGTGCGGATGTGGCTGCGTCGTTTCAAAAGGCGGTCGTTACGGCACTCAGCGAAAAGGTGGCTCTGGCTGTACAGCGGAGTCGGATCCGCCATGTCGTCGTTGCCGGGGGTGTTGCGCGGAACCGCAGCCTTGCAGATGCAATTCGCACCCTGGCCGAAAAACACGATTTCCAGGTGTATATTCCTTCGCTCCAATATTGCACCGATAACGCTGCCATGATCGGCAAAGCAGCGGACCTATTCTTCCGCCGGGGAAAGTCCTCGCCTCTGGACTTACCGCCGCGTCCGAACCTCACGTTAACCGAATCGAGTACCGGCTGAATCATGGAATTTTCACTGCAATTCAGTTATAACACCTGGTTCTTCATTCTGGGAGTTTTAGCCCTGGGATGGCTGGCCTGGTGGGCGTATCGAATCACTCTGCCGCCGGTTTCCGAGCTTTTGAGACGGCTTTTGCTAAGCCTGCGAGTCCTGAGTTTCGTTTTTTTGTTCTTGCTCCTGTTCGAACCCATCCTTGGCATCTCCTGGCGACAGGTGGAACGACCGGTGCTCGCCGTGCTGATCGATACATCGGCCAGCATGCAACTGCCCGGCAAGCAGGGCCCCAGGGGCGAGCAGTTGCGGTCCATTCTAACCCAATCATGGCTCAGCGAATTGCAAGATCGGTACGACGTTCGCTTTTTGGGATTCGCCGCAGAAACTCAAGAGCTGACCCCATTCCACCCGGATTCGCTTACTTTCGAAGCCGAAGGCACTGATATTGCGAAAGCGCTGGAATCGGCGCGGGAAACGCTCTCCAATTCTTACCTAACCGCTGTGCTGCTGTTTTCGGATGGCATGTACAATCTGGGAAGCGATCCGGTTCAGATCGCACAGGAATATCCGGTGCCGATTTACACCGTTCCGCTGGGTCTGGAAACCGCGCCAAAAGACGTGTGGATTGAAGATGCGGTGACCAACGAAATCGCTTTTGCCGGGACCCGGGTGCCGCTGCAGGTGGTGCTTCGCAGCCGGGGCTATAGCGGCCGCCGCGCCCGGGTGCGTCTCATGCGCGGAGAGCAAATCCTCGAGGAAAAGACGGTAACCCTGCCGAAGGATGATCAGGAACTGAGCCTGCATTTTGCCTTTATGCCTGAACAGGAAGGCGTGCAAAAATACCAGTTGTCTGTGGACCGTTTCCCGGATGAAGCCACGGATCGGAACAACCGGCGCACATTTTATATCAAAATCCTGAAAAGCAAACTGAAACTGGTGGTGCTGGCCGGCGCTCCTTCGCCCGATGTGTCATTTCTGATTCGGACTTTGAAGCAAGATCAAAATTTGACGGTTAAAAGTTACATTGCCATGGCGCCTGGAAGGTTCCTGGGAGGGGCATTGCCCTCCGAAAAGGAGCTGGAGGATGTTGATTGTGTGGTTGGGATTCAGCTATTCGGCGAGAATGGATTGCCGCCGGTCCTCCAGCGCTGGCTCGAACGGGCGGTTCTGCAAGAGGAGAAGCCGCTGCTTTTTCTCTCCGGCGCCGATGTATCGCCTCGCCGGCTCGCCGAATACCGAAAACTTTTGATGTTGCCGACCCCACCCATGGTGACACAAGAGCGGCAGGTGGTCCCCCGGGTTACCATTCAAGGGCTGGTGCATCCTATATTGAAGTTGGACGATGAAGGACGGCCTTCCAAAGATACCATCGAAGAATTGCCGCCGGTATTTTCACCGTTTGTGAGAATAAATCTGGCACCGGGGTCACAGACCCTTCTGGAAGCGATGCATGCCGGTAAATTGGCCTCCCCGCGGGGGAATGTGCCTTTGCTGAGTTTGATGCGTCAGGGGCAGCGGCGCGTTGTGGCTTTCTGGGGCGGCGGATTCTGGCGCTGGCATTTGATGATGCAGCGAATCGATCCCGGAAATGCGGTTTATGAACGCATCCTGCTTCAGAGTATCCGGTGGCTGGTTTCAGTTGAAGAGAGCAAATTGCTACGGGTCAGCACGAACAAGGATATTTATCGCACCGGGGAAGAAATTCTGTTTTCGGCGCAGGCATACTTTGAGGATTTCACGCCGAGAGATCATCTGGATATTGAAGTGCGTATTCGGAGCCGTGACACTTCCGCGGATATCCTTTTGCAGGGCAGGGGAAACGGTCTGTATGAAGGGAAATTGAATGTGCTGGAAGGGGGAGATTACCGCTACGAAGCGGTTGCACGGGATGGCGACCGCGTGGTGGGCACCGATCAGGGGCAGTTTACCGTCGAATCCTACCGGATTGAATTTCAGCACACCGAAGCCGATTTCCGGCTGCTGCGTCAAATCGCGTTAAGAACCGGTGGACGAACCGTTTCACCGGACAGCCTGGCGCCATGGGCGGCTCAGTTGCAGTTTGAGCCGAGAATCCGTATTCTGGAAAAACAGATTCCTCTCTGGCAGCGCTGGCCCATGCTTGCGGTTATTTTGTTGACCCTGAGCTTCGAGTGGTTTTTGCGGAAACGCAAAGGGATGTTGTAGTGTATCAGCTTCCGAGCGGTGAGAAAACGGTCAAGCCCCGGTGAGACAGGGCATTCCCCGGGATTGATCATACGTAAAACACGGCTATCCATCAGCCCCGGCTGGAGCCTCGCCCTTTGCCTGTGCTGCCATTATGAGTTCTGCTGAACAATAATGTTTTCCATATCCAGAACCGAACAACAGTCCAATATCAGCTTCATCGTGGGCTTCTGAATATTCCTTTCCGAAGCGATGCTGCCCGATTGCCAGGAAAAACGGCCACTTTCCCAACTCGCCATTCGGTAAACCGCTTCTTCTCCCGCCAGTTGTTTGGCACTCGCAAACGTGACCTCGCCTTCGAGAAAGCGCATTTCGCCGAACTCTCCTTCGTGATGGATTCGCAATGTTCCTGATTTTTTCCCCATATGCAAAAATTGAATCAGCTCGATCAACGAGAATGCCGATAAGCTGCCCTGCAGTTCCGGTTTGCTCGAATCCGTCTCTTCCCCGAAATGCAATGGTTCACTTTCATCGAGGATTTGTTCGAGGCGGATCAAAAGGGTCTCAATGCGAGTGATGAGTGCCCGAATGGATACCGGCCGGTAAACAATGGCGTCCACACCGCTGCGGTAGGCAGAAATCTCGGTTTCCGAATTGGGATCACTGCTGAGCAGGATGAACGGGATGCCTTTGAGGTTGTCGGTTTCCCGGATCATCCAGCAAAACTCGATGCCTTTCATGGTTTGCGAATTGGCATCACAAATCAATAGATCCGGGCGCTCCTGATTCGCCGCGACCAGCGCTTCTTCGGTCGTTGCCACGGACGTCACCACAAATCCGAATTTGGATAAATTGACATCTAAAAACATGCGTGATGCAGCGTCACCATCAATGAGTAGGAGCTTTTTGTCTGTCATGGTGCAGTCCCTGTGTGATGAATTTAAAATCGCGATCGAGTCGCTGTTTTGCCGCTGAAATCCGGGCTTTAAGCCGTGGATTTTTTCTCGTTATCGGTAATTCGGCAACGGATTCAAAGGCTTCTACATACCAATCCCGCCAGGCATTAAGAATCTCTATCTGTTTTTGCCGCTCATCTTCGAAATCCGATGCCCTCTGAATGGCAGTATGGCTGTGGTGGAACTCATTTTCCAGCCGCCGGCCGGCCCGCTCTTGCAGCCACTCCAAAAGCCGAATGGCTTGCTGTTCGGAGGTGTTGGCAATAAACAGCGCCACACTGGCTACGGCGACGGCCACACGGCGCATTTCGGCGGCAGAGACCTTGTCCAGGTTGTCGCCGCTGGTGTGATAAAATTGATCGGTAAAGTGCCAGGCCAGCACCGCCGGAATTCCGGCAGATATAAACGGAACGTGATCCGAACCCCCTTCGAACGGATTGGCGGCAAAATTCCAGGGTTCGCGTTGTGCCACACTTTCACACGCCGCGATCATCAAATCGTTCAAATAGGTTCCTCTGATCCAGGACCGGGGCATGAAACCTTTTCCCCAGGCGGTGTGCGCGTCCGGCGGACGTGTCCATATCGCCGAGGGATCAGGAGCTTTCTCGATCAAAAACCGTCCACCGGTTTTGCGAACATCCTGCCCGACCATGTCCAGAATCAGAGCGGCTTTCACCTGCCGGAACTCCTCCGGCCTGGCCCGCCGCCACCGTCGGATGCTGGCAATCTCTTCCACCCACATGAACCGCAGGCTGCGCGCCGGCAAAGGCAGCGCCCCGTTGTCGATCAAACGTTTCAGGCTGAGCGCGATTTCCAACAACGCCGCACTCCCGGAGGCGTTATCATTGGCGCCGAGCTCATCGACATGGGCAACCAGTGCAATGACCTCCTCCGGCCGTTTCGTCCCGCGAATGACTGCCGTAACCTCCCGAACCTGTTTGGGACGAAAGGCCGTATTGACCCGGGCTCTGACGACCACACGCTCCCGGGCGAGAAGGGAATCCAATGTGTGCTGCCATCGACGTGAAATTTTAAATCCGAATACCGGTGCTTCCCGGTTTCGGGGCAATTTCCCCATGCTCACCAGATCGCGATTCCGCTCCGGGCGGTTGAGTTCCGGCACATACGAAGAGATGATGCCGACAGCCTTGCCCGTCACAACGGCTTTGGGGAAGACAGAGGATGGCGGCCGATGGGTATAGGCAATCTTCCCCGCGAGAGCACCTTCGGCAATGTGATTCAACGTGTCGATAAATACCAGCTCTGCCCTGACACCTTCCGGCGGCGTGGCATGCGATCCCACACACAGCGCCATGGGGGTATCGGTTAAAGAATACATCAGGGTATCCACCGGTTCCAGCATTCGCAAGCTGGCCTCATAGGGCTGCCAGCTCTGTTGCTGCGTCAATAAAGTGTCGTGAATCCACAATTGATAATGGTGACTTCTATCTGTGAATCCGGCATTTTTAAGCAGCTCTGCGAGATGATCCATGCAAGCATTGAAATGGGCATTGCCGTTGTCCCGCCAAAAGCGCTGGAGGTGTGCGACCGTTGCCAGAGCATTCTCTTCGGAAAATTCGGCCTGAAGCGGGGTCTGATAGGCCGCCAGTTGCTGATGCAGGGGCTGCGCCGCGATGAGAGAGGGCGCTAAGATCAGACAGGTGGCATACACGGCCAGTTGATCCACGATGGTCCGAAGCACATTCAAAATCCGCATGGGATCAGGTGTATAAAATGTGGATAACTTGTGAAAAGTGGAAAAATGAAAAGAGTTTAACATTTTTCCGGTCCGTGTCGAAAGGAACGGCAGTGTTGCATAATGAGCACACTTGTTACAATGTTGTAAAAAAATGGCGTCGAAAAATTATAATTTATTAAAAAACAAAGAATAATGCGCGATTGTTGCGTAAATGCGTCAAAAAAATTGTATCACAAGAAAAAAGGGCCACTAAATATAGTATGGTTGACAGGGGATCACCGGTCGAAAATTGGTCAAAATTAGAAATTCACAATATGAACAAAATGTGGATAACTTTGTGGATAAGGATTTTAAACGGTGTTAATCTTGCTGATTTATTAAAGTTAAGCAAATATACGGAAAAAACGAAAGGCTCACAAGCGTATTCTTCACGCCGGAGAAATAGTATCCGTGCGGCGGAGGGCGCCCTGGCAATAGTGTCTCAGGAATCTGCACCTTAAATTCCCAACATTTTCCAACGAACCCGAAAGTATCCGGCCAGGGGCGGAGGGTTCGGAGAGAACGCCTTCCCGCAATATGGCGCTTCTGGCACTGAACCTGGTAGGGCTGCCGTGAATTTGCATTTCAGCCGATTCCGAATCCGCCCGGGAAACCTTTCCGGGGTATCCTCAACTCTCGCACACACCGGATCACCAACGCTCAGCTCGAATCGACAAATTCATGATTCAACCAACCCAAATGATGGCTGGAGGGTTCAAATCCTTTGAAAATTCTAAACCACAGTCCAAACCCATTTCAAAAAACGACACCCGTGGCCATAAAAATCCGGGCCGGTCCTTTTATTTTTTGTAAAAAACACAAAGCCGATGAAGACATCTTTTGAGGCGGTTGATATCAACAAATTGCCAGTCACGTAATCATGACAATATCAAGCAAGAGCACCATCGCTGTGCGGCACATTGGGGAGACGTTCAGAAGGTTTGAATTTCAAGTTGATTTTAGCTAAAAAAATGCTTAATCTTTTAATTATTTGATATTTCCGGCGTGTTCTGTACCAAAATTTCGGGGCGACGGGTAAACAAAACGAGCACGATTTCCCCCCTCAGCGCCGATAAGGTCTCAAATAAAACGGTGTCCCAATGGCCCAATGGATGGAATGGGACGATACTGAAATCGGGGCGCATGGCCGAGGCACAGGCAATCCAGCCGGTGATGGTTGTGCGGAGCCATGCCGTGGAGAAGCGGTTATCCGATAATTCAAATTCGTTTCCGAAACATGGGGCTTTTAGAACCAATTCCACAACGCGATTGGATCGTGGCGGGCGGTTTTTTGATCAGCCTTCTGGCGTTTCTTGCGACGGTTGAAGGGTTGAGCCGGAAGCTGAATCCGGATGCCGAAAAGGTGCGAAAGATAGTCCATTTTGCAACAGGGCTGGCGGTTTTGCCGACACCATTTTTGTTTGAAAATTTTATTCCAATGATGGTCATGGCGCTGGGATTCGCTGCCGCCAATGCATGGTCCGTTCGCCAGGGAACAATCGGGGTTTATAATCGTAGTGAACGCCGGTCGCTGGGGACGGTGTATTATCCGCTGGCGCTGGCGATCCTGTTGCCGCTGTTTTGGCATGAATCGGCGTCGCTTTTGCTGATCCCCTTTGCCGTGATGGCATTCGGGGATCCGGTAGCCGCAATGATCGGCGCACGCGCATCCCGGAAATTGCCGCTTCCCCATCCGTGGGATGCCAAATCGGCACGGGGCTCCATGGCGATGTTTTTAGCCTCGACCGTAATTGTCTGGATCGGTTTAGCGCTGGACATTTCGTCTTTGGGGCTTTCTGCGTGGCAAGTGCTGGTGATTGGAATCGGAGTCGGAGCGATTGCCGCTGCGGCGGAGGCTTTATCCTACCGGGGATCAGATAACCTGAGCGTCGCTCTTCTCAGTGCAGCCCTGCTGAAGCTGTTTTTAACCCCGGGCATGTTCTTGCAAACCCTTGCGGGAGAATGTCTGGCGGCGCTAATGGTGATTCTGTCGATGCGCTGGCGAGCGCTGGATATCAGCGGGGGCATCGCGGCATTCTGGGTCGGCACCTTTATCTTTGCCGCTGGAGGCTGGGCAATGAGCCTGCCGCTGATCGTCTTTTTTGTAACGTCGAGTTTTCTATCCAAATGGGTGAAGCAGCGAAAACGCGGAGATGATGGGCGGTTTCGGATGGCGTCATCCCGCGATGCCATGCAAGTTCTGGCCAATGGCGGGCTGCCCATGGTGCTGGCGATTCTCAGCATCTGGTGGCCGCATCCGATGATATTTTTTCTTTATCTGGCCGGGGTCGCATCGGCTGCGGCCGATACCTGGGCAACGGAAATCGGCCTGCTTTCCGGGCAAACGCCGCGTTCGATTGTTTCGGGCAGGCCGGTGCCTCCGGGCAGCTCCGGTGGAATTACCCTCCCCGGCTTGATGGGAGCGGCGGCCGGAAGTTCGGTGGTGGCGTTCTCGGCTGTCATTGCCCCATCGGCACAAATCTGGCCTTCCTGGGGCGGATTCTCGGTTCTGGCTCTGGTCGCGTTGTCCGGCTTTCTGGCGCACCTTTTAGACAGCGTACTGGGTGCGACGTTACAGCACAGAGCCGCTTGCGGGGTCTGTGGCATGGAGACCGAGCATCGGCTCCATTGCAATCGACCGACCCGGCATGTGGCCGGCTTACGCTGGCTGGATAATGACGGTGTGAATCTGGCTTGCAGTTTGAGCGGTATGCTCATCGCCGCCGCTTTGATATGATTTTCCGAGCCAGGCGATCGGCCCCAAACGCGGGAAAACTTCTGATGCTGTGAAAACAGACAAATGCACCATGCATGAGGTCAACCATGCCACGCAAAGCACGCAAAAAGTCAAAGAAGCCGCGGCTTTCCTGGATTTTGTTTTCTGGGATTATTCTTTTTCTCCTGTATTTGTACATCGGCGGAGATTACGGGCTTTACCGCCACTGGCAGCTAAAGCAAAAACGGCAGGTTTTGTATAAAGAGCTGCAACTGGCAAAACAAGAAAAAGACAGTTTGACGGTGGTGATTCAAAAATTGAAAACCGACAGTGCTTATATTATAAAAATCGCCCGGGAAAAATACAATATGGGCAAACCGAACGAGGAAATCATCCATATTGTCACTAAAAAGGAGTAGCCGAGGACGTTTATGGCGATGGAGAAAAGCAAACTATCGAGGCGGTTGCGAAATTATTTTGTCACCGGGTTACTGGTTCTTGTGCCCATTTCCCTTACCCTTTTTATTATCAATTACCTGTTTTTGAAAATCGACAGCATTTTGCGGGATGTCATTTACAAGTTTTTCCGGACCCAGCTTGGTTTGCCGCTGGGCGACGAACCCATCCCGGGGCTGGGATTCATTACCCTGGTGTTGCTCATTCTTGGAACCGGTTTGCTGGCGCGTAATTATTTGGGGAAAAAAGTGATTCAATTCGGCGAATATATACTCGCCCGAATTCCCATAATCAGCCGGATTTACAGTACGATACAGCAGATCAGTCAGGCGTTTTTGAGCGAAAAGCGCGAGGTGTTTAAAAAGCCTGTTTTGTTTGAATATCCGCGCAAAGGAATTTATTCCATCGGTTTTTTTACTCAAGATACGCGAGGCCCGGTGCAGGATGCATTAGACGAAGATGTGGTGAGCGTCTTTTTGCCCACCACCCCCAATCCGACCAGTGGATTTTTACTGTTTGTGCCCAAAACAGAGATCATCGATATCGACCTGTCGGTCGAAGAGGCCATGAAATTGGTCATTTCGGGTGGGGCGATTATTCCACAAAACAAATAACCCAACCGTTACTCGTGCCCAAAAATGCGAATGAGGTGGTTGCCCTGGGTGGCTACAGGCCTGCTTCTCATGCATTGGCCCGGCACCTGGTTTTTGCCGGAGCTGCAGGCGCAAGTCCAGATTCCGCGGCAGCCCATGATCAATCTTGCCCTGTTCCAGCAGAATATTGATGTATTCGACTGGGCGTATCGCCTGGGCTACAGCGGGCAGGTCCGGTCTCTACAATATGCACTGGGGCTCAATTTAAATTCGTCCATGTTGAAAACCGGCGCGGAAAACAAATGGAAAGACCTGCAGGAAGCCTTCCTCACCTTCGGGCGGACGTTCCGCCCCAACCTTCAGACGTATTTGAAATTGCAGCATATGATATTTAGAGACGAACTGTCCAATTTCAATTACGACCGTCAGGTGTCCGGCGTTACTCTGGCGGGAAACTGGTCATATCAGGCCGGGATTGCCGTCCAGCCGGAACTTGGCTACCGCTGGGAACGGCGCAGTGCGCTGCTGGAAACCG
Organism: Candidatus Zhuqueibacterota bacterium; assembly: GCA_015491485.1. Taxonomy (GTDB): domain Bacteria; phylum Zhuqueibacterota; class Zhuqueibacteria; order Zhuqueibacterales; family Geothermadaptataceae; genus Hydrothermovivens. Next base: position 11,703 of record WFVT01000078.1, on the reverse strand, counting down.
GCCCTTATGCTGCGCTGCTGGTGGACATGCCGCAGCGTACCCTGGGCGAATATGAAAATCGATTGTATGCCTGGGGAGAAGCCACCCGTTTCCGCGACCGCCGCAACGGCACCGCGCGAGTACGATACTCGGTCTGGCGTGAATTCATGCCGGGCACGCGCGATTCTTTGGTGGCCTATCTTGATATTCTGCGCCGGGATAACTTCTTCAGCGATCCTCTGACCGGCCGCATCGAAAGTTTTCGGAAATCCGAGCGTGGCATCACTAATTTTTTAACCTACCGCGTATCAGACAATGCCGATTTGCGCGTGCACACGGTGCTTACCGCGGGCCGAGTCACTGTGAAACGGCTGGATCGCCGGGTGACCACCGCCAGCCGGAGTCATGAAAGTTTTGAGTTCAGAAACCGGGTGGATTACCAGTGGCGGTACCGCCAGGTAGCCGGCCGTTTCGAGCTGGAAATGGGAGAATCCGCCGTCAACTACGACATCCCCGATTCGGCTTCTTTTTCGCCGTTTTCACGGCGCTTTGCCACACTGGGCTACGATATCGAGGAAAAGATGACCCGCATTGCGACGCGGTTTTTCTTCCCCATTGGCCGCCGCGATTCATTGCGCCTTTTTGCGGAACTTCAAAAAATCCAGCATGATAATTCCGATATTCGCAATCCCGACAGCTATGATGAACAGCGCTGGCAGCTTTCCTTGCTGCATCAGCGTAGGTTCAATCCATTTCTGACCGTTTCCTGGGAAGCTCATGTATTTCTGAAACACTTCGTATATCTCCATGAACGATTTTCCGCCCAAAACAACTGGACGCGGCTGTTCCAACTCGAGCCGCGGGTGCGGCTGACTTTACCGCAGGGGCTCTTTTTCGTGCAGTCGGTCGGCGTCCGCGCCCAGTATGTGGACTACGACTTCGACCAGTTGCAGCCCATCCGGAGCAGCTATGTCATTCGGGACTTTTTCTTACAAGATTCGTTGATTTCAAAGCTTGGAAATAACCTGACTTTTTCATTAAATTACCGTTTTGAACTGGAAGAACTCGGCTCGTTGGATTGGGAACGATTTACATCAAGGCCCAGAACGCAATGGAGAAATCACTGGATCAACCTGCAATTCGTCCAGGAAATACGCCCGGGCTTTCAGTACGTCACCGGCGTGGTCTTTTACCGGCAGGCTCGATACCGGATGCGCCGGGATGAGAGTGGGCGCATGGTACCGGAACGGATCGGCGTTCACGCCAACCTGGGCCCCGTGATCCGTCTAACCTACACCACCCAAAACGGTTCGACAATTCTATTCTCCGGCGAGCGGCAGCGGGTGTTGCCGTTCGAAGGAAACGATTATTATGTGAATCATATTCAACTCTCAGTTCAGTGGAGATTTTAGACGACGATGAAAGCCAAGAATTCCAAATCGCGTGAGTACAATCTGGTGGTCGCCAGTCGCGTGGAAAGTGTGGAAAAGGTGGAAGAATTGACCGACAAGATCACCAAATCGCTAAAATTCAATGATCGGGCGCGCGACAGTATCGCCATTGCTGTGACCGAGGCGGTGAATAACGCCATCATTCACGGCAACAAGCTCGATCCAAACAAAAGCGTCTATGTGGACATCATTGCTTCGGATGAGCGCATCCAGATAACCGTACGCGATGAGGGGGATGGTTTCAATCCAGATGATGTTCCCAATCCTCTGGCGCCGGAGAATTTATTAAAGGAAAGCGGACGGGGAATATTTATTTTAAAATCGCTTATGGATGAAGTCACGTTTGATTTTTCCAAAGGGGGGACCGAGGTCACGATGGTTAAATACAAGCAGGGGAAATGATTTCGAATCTGATAACGATCGTTTATCTCATCAGCGGGGTGCTGCTTTTTCTGCTGGGGCTCTTGATTCTGCGTGAACGTCCGCGTCAGCGAGTTAATTGGGTGACCTCGGCGATGTTGTTTTTTGCCGCTGTGGGGCCGATTTTCGCTGCCTTCGGATTGCTGTTGGAGCAATCCCCCGATGCTGCAGATGGGCTTGCCTGGCTGCAGCGGATGTTTTTTGTCTGGGAGTTCTTTTTCCCTGAATTACTGCTGTTTTCCCTGGTTTTTCCCCGGGAACACCGTTTCCTGCAAAGCCGTCCGCGCCTGCCTTTGTTGTTGTTCCTCCCGCAAATGTTGCATGTGCTGCTTATTTTTTTCTTTGATACCTCGGATCAAATCCGGCATTGGTTCAGCCCGGAAAATTTGTTGTTAACTCTGGGCCCTTTTTTTGAGCCGGTGCGACTGTTTTTTCGGCTGGCGCTGAATTCTCTGGCATTACTCTTTGATTATCATGAAGCCATTTTTACCCTGCTTAATTTGCTCTATATCAGCGCTGCCGTATTTCTTTTGCAGCGCAGCCGCGACCGGCTTGCCAGTCCGCGGTTGCAAAAGCAGGTGAAGTTGATCGTCCGGGGGATGCGCGTCAGCGCAGGTTTTTACGCCGTCGGATTTTTGCTGCCCAAGTTCCTGTTTTTGCAGATCAGCTTCTGGCAGGCCTACATCCTGACCAGCCTCGGCCTGCTGGTGGGCGCACTATCCATTGCATGGGCGATTATCCGTTACCATTTTTTGGATATCCAATTTATCCTTCGCCGCGGCTTTCTCATCTCCTTGACGTCCGGTGTTCTGGTGGGCGGCTATCTATTGCTCTACGCCGAAGTGAAACAGGCCGCAAGCGTAAGCCTGGGAGAAAATTCCCGGTTCGTAGAAGCGTTGTTTTTGATTGTGGCGATTATCGCTTTTCAGCCCCTTTTAAATTTTTTTGAGACTTTGCTTGATCGCGTGTTCTACCGCCATGCCGGTGATTATCGCCGGTCGCTCCAGGAACTGAGCCAGGAAGTGCTGACCATTCTGGAGCCGGAGAAACTGCGTGAAAAGGTGGTGAATGGTCTCACAGAAACCCTGCTGGTGGAATCGGTATATCTGCTGCTCCCAGAGAACGGCGCGCTACAAACATCGCTTTTGGAACGGCCGCGCGAAAAAGTGCGCATTCTGCAAGATGGTGAATTCGCCCGTTATATGGTTGAAGCCGGCCACCCCCTGCTGGAAACTGAAATGATGGAGCGGGTTACCAATATGCATGACCAGATTGTATTGCGCAAACTCCGTGCGGAAATTGTGTTCCCGCTGGTGCACCGGCAAAACCTCCTGGGACTTCTGGTGCTGGGGCGCAAAATCACCCAAACCAGTTTTTCCTACGAAGAATTGACGCTGTTGCAACTTCTGGCGGAACAGCTTGCCATCGCCCTGGAGAATATGCAATTATACCGCGAGAGATTGGAAAAGCAGCGCATCGAAGAGGAAATTAAAGTCGCCGAGGAAATCCAGCGTTCATTGTTGCCCCGGGATTGCCCGAATGGTGAGCATTTCGAACTGGCGGCAATGAATATCCCTTCACGCGTCATCGGCGGCGATTTTTATGATTTTATCCCCTTTGCCGACGCGCGCATTGGGATCGCCATCGGCGACGTATCCGGCAAAGGGATCCCCGGCGCCATGCTCATGTCCAATTTTCATGCCGCATTTCGCGCGTATGCCCTGCGGTATCCGTCGCCCCGAATGGTGGTCAGTCAGGTGAACGATCATATTTCGCTGACAACCACCCCGGAAAAATTCGTGACCTTTTTTTATGGCGTTCTCGACGGTAAAAAACTCCGTTTTACATTCACCAATGCGGGCCATAACTATCCGCTGCTTTGCCGGCAGGGAGAAGTCCGGCCTATTCAAGAGAACGATCTGGTGGTCGGTATCCGTCCCGGTGTAAACTACCACCAGAAAACCATCCATTTGCAGCCGGGCGACACCATTCTATTTTATACCGATGGCGTGACAGAAGCCTTCAACGAGCAAGAGGCAATTTTTGGAGAGGAGCGGCTCATGCAGCTCATTCTGCAATACCGTGAATCCCCGATTGAAGCCCTTCGAGAACGCATCTATCAGGAAGTCTGCCAATTTTCCCGCAATGACCGACTTCAGGATGATTTCACACTGATCATTTTGCGCATCAAATAGTCGCTGCCAGGGTGTGATTCATTTCCGGCAGTGAAAACGCCATGACGGATAAACCATCTGTGCAATAGGAGATGCTATGGCCACAACCATCCATAGGTAACGCGCAGGAAGTCTTTCTCGGTATCCTTGCCTCACGATTTCTCCATCCATAAATTTTTACATCATCGGCAAAAAATTCCTTGCGCCATATTTAAAAAATCTTAAATTTCATGCTTGGGTTGCAATCAAGGTAGGTGTCCATTTAACTACGAAATTTCACCTCGGGCTACTGCAGGATTTGCCCAGCGAATGGGAGTCAGTCTTTTTGATGCCAATTCATACAAACACACTTCCGAAAGGAGGGGAGGTTTTATGCGCGTAGCCATTTTTCTCCTCGCCTCCGTGTATTTTCTCACAGCCTGGCCCGTTTCCATTAAAACCGAATACGACAGCGCCATGAGCGTTTATCCACAAATTCAGATGGAAGCCAGGCGTTTTGGGGATGATGGCATTTTACTGACCTGGCGCACCGAGTTTGAACAAAACGTTTTGGGATTTGAAATTCAGCGACGAGCACAGAACGGAGTCTTTGAAACGCGGGCGTTCGTCCCGGCGTTTGCCGATTTTGAGGGCCATAAGTACGAGTATATCGATCAATTAACGGAGGATGCAATCCCCGTTTATCGCATTAAGGTGATTTATCAATCCCAAAACGAAAAAGACCTGATTTCACCGGAGTTCGTTCCGCAGCACTTGCATCCATGACCCAGGCGAATAATGCCATTTTCCAATACGATACCAATTTCTAAAGCCGGGTAAGCCTAAGCCTACTCGGCTTTTTTTATTTCGAAATTTCCCTGCGGATGATTATGTTATGCAGACCGCATTAAACGGAAATAACAGGACGGAGACAAATGCAGACGGGGCTTTCCACCTTTAAAGCCAAAATTTATCCTATCGTTGTTGGAGCGGGATTGTTGGTTCTGCTCGGCTGCGCAGAGAAGAAACCGACGATGGTGATTTACACCACCCACGGCAAGGAACTGGTACAGACCTTTGTCGATCTGTTCGAAAAAGACCATCCGCAGGTGCAGGTGCGCTGGCTGGATATGGGCTCTCAGGATGCGCTCGACCGCATCCGCAGCGAAAAGGGCAATCCGCAGGCCGACCTGTGGTGGGGGGCGCCCGCGCCGATTTTCATGCGCGCCAAAAAAGAAGGCCTGCTGCAGCCGTACCGCCCCACCTGGGCCGAACAGGTGGATTCCATGTACCGCGATCCCGAGGACATGTGGTACGGCACGTTCCTCACTCCCGAGGTGATCGCCTTCAACCGCGAGAAGCTCAGCCGCGAGCAAGCGCCGCAGGACTGGGATGACCTGCTCAAGCCGGAGTGGAAGGGGCGTGTCGTCATCCGGTCGCCGCTGGCCAGCGGCACCATGCGCGCGATTTTCGTGGCCATGATTCTGCGCCAGATGCAGAAAACCGGCCGCGTGGAAGACGGCTTCGAGTGGCTGCGCCAATTGGATGCCAACACCCGCAGTTACGCCGCCGATCCCACCATGCTTTATCTCAAGCTCGCCCGCGGCGAAGGCGACGTGACCCTGTGGAACATGCCGGACATCATGCTGCAACGTAGCTTGTACAACTATCCCTTCGATTATATCATCCCCAGAAGCGGCACCGTGGTGGTTACCGACTGCATTGCGCTGGTAAAGGGGGCGAAGCAGCCGGAGCTGGCGAAGGCGTTTTACGAGTTCGTCACTTCGAAAGAAGCGTTGATCCGGCAGGCGCACGAGTTTTACCGCATCCCGGCCCGCCGCGACATCCCCCGTGAAAAATTGCCCGAATGGATGCGCGCACCGATCAAGGTGCTTCCCCTCGACTGGGAATTGTTTGCTGAAAAAGAAACCGAGTGGATGGAATACTGGAACCAGCACATCCGTAGTCGGGGACGCTGACGCATGGCGAGAGTGGTATTGCGACAGTTGAGCAAACGCTTCGGCGAGGTGCAGGCGATCCGCGATATCGATCTCGAGGTGGAGGAGGGCGAATTTTTCAGCATCCTCGGTCCCAGCGGCTGCGGCAAAACCACCACCCTGCGGCTCATCGCCGGGTTCGAGACTCCGGACCACGGCCGGATTTTTTTCGATGACACCGATATCACCGATTGGCCGCCGCAAAAGCGCAACATCGGCATGGTGTTTCAAAATTATGCGCTGTTTCCGCACATGACCGTCGGCGAAAATGTGGCTTTCGGACTGGAGGCCCGCGGCATGGAGAGCGAGGAGATTTTGCAGCGCGTGCGGCGTGCATTGGAGATGGTCGGGCTGGCCGGACTCGAAAAGCGGCCGGCGCCGCAGCTTTCCGGCGGCCAGCAGCAGCGTGTGGCGCTGGCGCGGGCGCTGGTGATCGAGCCGAAAATCCTCCTGCTCGATGAGCCCCTCAGCAATCTCGACGCCAGGTTGCGTGTGGAAACCCGGGAACAATTGCGCGAGCTGCAGCGCAAACTGGGCATCACCACCTTTTACGTCACGCATGATCAGGAAGAAGCGCTGACCCAGAGCGATAGGCTGGCGATTTTTTTTGATGGCGAATGTGCGCAGATCGGCACGCCGCACGAAGTGTACACCCGGCCGGCCAGCGAACGGGTGATGGCGTTTCTCGGGCAGGCGAATTTTGTTCCCGCTGCGGTGCAGTCGCGGGATGGCGGAGAAATCACCGTCCGTCTCGCCGACGGCTGGTTCCTGCGGTTGCCGGCACCTGATGGGGACATTGGACCGTCGCTGCGGCTGGGGGTCCGGCCGCATGAGGTGCTGCTGGCCGGGGAAGCCGGGACGGATGCGCCGCAGGCGCGCGTGGTGGATGTGGTGTACAACGGAGCGATGGAAGAGGTGCGGCTGCGAGTGGGCGAGCTGGAATTCCGCGCCGTTCGGCCGGTGCGCGCCGGACAGGCGCCGCTGAAGCCGGGAGATCGGGTGCCGTTCGCCATTCCGTCTGAGGCGATTTCGATCTTCGATCCAGAAGATGGCTGCCGAATCGATAGTGGCGGGAGGTGAATGTAGCGCCGCTCCTGGTATTGGCGAAAGATGCGGCAAATTGGGGAGTGCTGTAATCCCTAAATCTCGAGATTCCATCCGATATGCGCTTTATCGGCATTCAGCCAGGCATTTACTGTACGCGAATGTGGATTGAGAACTCAAATATGAGCCGGTTACACCGAAAAATCTCGTTCTGGCAGATTGCCCTGCTCGCTGTGCTGGTGGCGACCATTTTGGTGCCGATCGTGCAGCTCATCGCCCGGAGTTTCCGCGTGGACGGCGGTTTCGGGCTGCAGCATTATTTAGTCTTTTTTGATGCCGGGCGCAGCACCTCACTGCAGGCGCTGTGGGGCAGCGTGTGGGTGTCGCTGCTGAGCACCCTGTTCGCCGCGCTCATCGGCGTGCCGCTGGCGTTTCTTTTCGAGCGTTTCGAGCTGCCGTTCAAAAATCTGCTTGGCACCATCGCGATTTTGCCGGTGGTGTTGCCGCCGCTGGTGGGGGTAGTGGCGTTCATGTTTCTGCTGAGCGAGAGCGGCATCTTACCGCGGCTCTTGCAGGCGGTGTTGCATCTCGAGCGTCCGCCGTTTTCCCTCTCCGGCATTCAGGCGGTGATCGCGGTGCATGCGTACAGCTTTTATGTGTACTTTTTCTTGTTCATCCGGGCTGCGCTCAAGCGATTGGACGGCGCCACCCTCGAAGCCGCACGCAGCCTGGGCGCATCGTCAAGCATGGTGTTCCGCCGCGTCATTTTCCCGCAAATCCGCCCGGCGTTTTCCGCGGCGGCCGTGCTGGTGTTCATGATCAGCATGGCGTCGTTCAGCGCGCCGTTCATTTTTGCCGGCGAAACCCGCATCCTCACCGTGGAAATTTACAACAGCAAGCTGCAGGGCAACATGTCGATGGCGATCACGCAATCGGTGATGCTGGCGGCCATCTCGCTGCTGTTTCTTGGATTGGCGCTGCGCGGCGAGCGCCGCTTTCTGGGCGCGGCGCAAAAAGGTTTGCCGCTGCCGCCGCGGCCGATCCGCTCAACGTGGGCACGGGCCGTAGCGGCCGTGCTGGCCGCCCTCGCCGGCTTGATCCTCATTTTGCCGCACCTCACTCTATTCTTGCTGTCGTTTGTCAAAAACGGCACCTGGACCAGTCAGCTATTGCCGGACACCTTCACCCTGGAAAATTACTGGAATCTGCTGCGCGAACCGAATGTGGCCGAGCCGGTCATCAACAGTTTGAAGATGGCCACGCTGGCGACCCTGGGCAATGTGCTGCTGGCGGTGGCGCTGGCCTACTGGAACGTGCGAGGCCGCTGGCGGTGGGGCTCGTTCAGCGAAATTCTGGTGATGTTGCCGTGGGCCATCCCGGGCACGGTGATCGCCATTGCGCTGATCGTGGCGTTCAATCAGCCGCGCTGGCTGACTTTCGGGCAGGTGCTGGTGGGCACGTTCTGGATTTTGCCGCTGGCGTATTTCATCCGTCATCTGCCGGTGGTGTACCGCGCCTGCCATGCGGCGTTCACACGGTTCGATCCGGCGCTGGAGGAGGCGGCGCGGAGTCTCGGCGCAAGCGGCGTGCGAGTATGGCGGAAAGTCATTTTACCGGCCATTCGTCCGGGACTGCTCGCCGGCGGACTGCTGGCGCTGGTGATGTCGCTGGGCGAATTCGTTTCGAGTATTTTGCTGTACACCTTCAGCAACCGGCCCATCTCCGTGGCGATTTTGAGCGAGATCCGGCTGTTCAATCTCGGCAGCGCCGCCGCCTACGGGATGTTTTTGACGATTTTGATTTTTGGCATCACCTACATTTCATCGCGATGGGGAGAGTTGGAGTAATTACATGCAAGCCACGGATGCTCATGGATTGACAAGGATGGAGCGTTGTTGGGTGGAGGGCCGTGCCCTACAGCCGGGATATATTTGATAAAATGGATCGATTTGATGCCGATCCTACGGCAAAGCTGGTCATTCGAAATCGGCGGTCAGGGACCGCCTCTACCCATGCCAAAGAACCCCCCCGGGTAGAGACCGTCCCTGACGGCCGAATGAAACATCCCATTGACAGAACGTTGCTCGGAATCAGGGAGAATCAGCCGTGAAAAGAATCTTCATTATTATAAGTCTTATATTGAATTGTTGGATGCAGTCCCCTTCATTCGCCCAACTTTCATTCCGTTTCCCCACCGATACCCTGCATCAATATCGCGCCGATCAGCGCGGCAACCGGGGGCTGCATCAGGCGCTGCTGGATGCATCCACCGGCTTCACGCTCATGAGCGTGGCGGCGCATCCCGATGATGAGGACATTTTTTCCATCACCTATTACCGCCGCAAATTCGGCATCCGCACTGTGGTGGTGGTCAGCAATCGCGGCGAGGGCGGACAGAACGAAATCGGGCCAGAGCTGTACACCGAGCTGGCGGTGGTGCGTAGTCACGAAATGGCGGCGGCGGAGCGCATCTCCGGCGGCGAATATTACAATCTCAATTTCGTGGATTTCGGCTATTCCAAACACGTGCAGGAAACCTGGGAGCGTTGGGGCAAAGAAGAACTGGAGCGCCGGCTGGTGCGCATGATCCGCCGGCTGCGGCCGGAAGTGATCATCACCAACCACGATGAAACCTCGGGTCATTCCAACCACCAGGCCGTGGGCCGGGCTGTCCGCCGCGCATTCCGGCTGGCCGCCGATCCGGATGCTTTCCCCGACCAGTTGCAGGATGGGCTGCGGCCGTGGCAGCCGCTGCGGCTGTTTCAGCGGCTGGGGCGCAATGACGAGCTCGCTGATGTGGATGTGGAATACGAGGTGCACGAGTTCGATCCGTTCCTCGGCATGACCTATCTCGAATTGGCCAAAACCGCGATGGCGCAGCACCGCAGCCAGGGTTTCGACAAATTTGCGCGCACCATCTTGCCCTGGTCGCGCAACATTCGCTACAAGCTGATTGCCGCCGTCAAAGGTGCCGGCATCGGCGCCGGCGCTACCAGCCTGTTCGAGGGGCTGTCCGATCCGCTGGCCGATGCATTCGCCAGTGTGGGCGAGGCCGGCAAAGCGCTGCAGAACATCCGCCGCGATTTTACCGCGTGGGCGTGGAATCTGCCCGCGGATCGCGAACAGGTGGCCGCCCGCGCTCTCAAAGCGGTGCAGCTTTGTGACGGCTTACTTTCCGGCGACCGGAAACTACATCCGGAAATTCGCCGGATCCTGCGCCGGTTCCAGCAGCAGAGCCAGCGCATCGCGCGGCTGGCGCTCGGACTGGAAATCGCCGTGCATCACCTCGACCGCCGCGTCGCGCCGGGAGATACGCTGCGCAGCGAGATTTTCGTGGCCAATCACGGAAAAAGCGATATCACGCTGGCGGAAATCGCGCTGGATGTTCCCGGTGCGTTCGATCCGCAGGCCAGAATCCAGCTCGATGCACAGCAATTGCGCGAGAAAAAGGTGCATCGGCTCCGGGCCGGGGAAACCGTGCGTATCCCTGTGCAGTGCGCGATTCCGGCAGAGGTGCGCTTTACCGAACCGGAAACGAGCTATGTATATCAGGCCTTTCGCCACGAGCCGAACTGTTTTGCTGCGGCCACGGTGCAGTGGCGGGGACACAAACTGATGTTTCGTCTGCCGGCGCCGGTGGCCGTCGCGCCGGTCATTCAGCTCGAGCCATACCTGGCGCGTCGCATCGTGGCGCGGGCACGCACATCCCCGGTGGAGCTGCCGGTGGTGGTGCGCAACAACCGCAACGGCGCGATCGAAGGACACGTGCAATTGCTGGATGAAACCGGCAAGGTGGTGCAACAACAGCCGTTTCATTTGATGCGGCAGGAGACGTTTCAGGTGGTGCGGTTTCAACAGAACGGGCCATTTGAGCGGGATCGGCGCTGGCGGCTGCGGGCGGTGGCCGCGGCCGGTGGGGAGATGCTGGCCGAAGAGCCGGTCTGGCTGCGGGCGATCGATGTGACCGTGCCGGCCGGTGTCCGCGTGGGTGTGGTGCAGAGCTACGATCCGACGCTCATGCAGGCGCTGCAGCAGCTCGGCATCGCCGCCGAACGGCTGGACCGCGAAAGGCTGCTCTGGGGCGATCTCGACCGGTACGATGTGATCCTGATCGATATCCGTGCCTACCTGGTGCGGCGGGATCTGCGGGCGGTGAATGACCGGCTGCTGGACTGGGTCCACCGCGGCGGTCGGCTGGTGGTGATGTACCACAAAGTGTTCGAATGGAATGCCGAGTATGGCAATCCGGTGTTCGCGCCCTATCCGCTGGTGCTGGGCCGCCAGCGCGTCACCAATGAGACCGCCGACGTCACGGTGCTGCTGCCGGAACATCCGCTGCTCAACGTGCCCAACAAAATCGGGCCCAGCGATTGGGACGATTGGGTGCAGGAGCGCGGATTGTACTTTCCGGCGAAAGTCGCTCCCCAGTACCAACGACTACTCAGCATGCACGATCCCGGCGAGAAGCCGCTGGATACTAGTCTGCTGTACGCCCGTTACGGCAAGGGCGAGTACATTTACACGTCGCTGGTCTGGTACCGGCAACTGCGTGCGCTGGTTCCCGGCGCCTTTCGTATGCTGGCCAATTTTGTGGCATGGAAAAAGCCGTAAGATGGATTCATCAAATCCGGGAGGTACCAATGAAACAGGGGGTTACAT
>WFVT01000077.1 GCA_015491485.1 Candidatus Zhuqueibacterota bacterium | reverse complement strand
ATTTTTTGCCAATATAATGGGGACCTATGGACAATCAAAGAAGAAAAGCGCGAAAGGCATATCCTGTTCTTCGGTTGGGTGATGGGCAGGCATTTTGTAGCTGACCCATTTCTTTCAGCGCACTTATTGCCTCTGCGAGAAAAAGAAAAAGCGAACACGGAAGACACGGATGACGCGGATAGTCACGGATTTTTTTCGTAGCGCGTGCGGAAACAGGCTCGACGGTAACCTCTGACCCTCCGCATTCGAACCCATCCATCCTGCCATCTTGCCCATCCCGTCAAAAAACAGCATTCGACCGGATGAACCGGATCAACCGGAAACCATTCTCCACGCGCTCAGCGCCTCGGCGAGAGATAAAAAAGTCCCCCTTTTTGACGGAGGGACAATGGAACACGGATAAAAGCGGATTTGCGCGGATTGACACGGATTTTTTTCTGTTTCGGCCGTTTGGAAGCAGGTTAACCGGTAGCACCGGCTTGCCCGCAGTTTCGTGCGGATCATTTCATGGCACTTAAGATGGTTCCCTGCGTGGCGATCGATTCATCTTAGATTGCGTCGCTTCGCTCGCAATGACCGTTGGCGAGGATTGTTTTGCAAGTGAAAAGACGCCGCCGCTATTTCCGACATAAATGTCGAGATTGTAATATGAATGCTGAAACTTTTCGGTCGGCTTGCTTCTCTCTGCGTGCTCAGCGCCTCGGCGAGAGCATACAATCAAAATTGCATTTCGTTTGATGATAAGATTGCGCCGTCGCTTCGCTTCTCGCAATGACTGAGCAAGGCCGATATCCGCTTCTGAACCCGAGTCCCGTGAATGGGCCAATGATTTCCGTCGCATGCATCTGTGTTTCATCCACAAGCATTGGCGGCGGGTTTACCAATCAGTGCGTTCTTGACCCAGTCACAAATTGGGAGCATGTGCTATTATGCATCCGTGGCTGATAAAAAATGGCTCTGGAATAAAACCGGGGACTTTCAAATTCGCCAATAAATTTCCTTGCGACCTGTCCGCGCAATATGTATCTTTAACTGCTGTATTCTTTTTGAGCGAACCGTTAACGGAACATAGCACGCATGGCCAAAAAAGGCGTTTCCATCTGGCTGATCTCGTATCTCATTGCACGTCTTGAAATTGTCTTTGAAATTTCGCGGCTCACCCTGCTGCGGTTCCGGCCGCGGGCCAGAATCGTCCGCCTTACTCGAACCGACCGGCCGGACCGGCGCAGCACGTGGTGTTTCACCCGCCGGCAAGGCTACTATTTGTACATGCGCGACGAACCACCGGCGCCCGCCATCCGTCCGGTGGTGGATTTGCAGGAAAACTGAAAATCGCTTTGCTGTCCTCGATACCCGGGTGCGTGGTTTTATATTGCTGTTTTTTCCCGGATTCCTTGCTTGTAAAGTCAGTTTTGGTACGATGGAATTGAACGGTTGAGCTTACGGAGTGATGTTTTACGAAGGGAGCAGATCATGGCTGATTATCGCATTGAGACCGATTCGCTGGGCGAGGTGAAGGTCCCGGCCTCGGCCTATTACGGCGCACAAACCCAGCGTGCCAAAGAAAATTTCCCCATCAGCGGTCACCGCATGCCGCGTGAGTTCATCCGGGCGCTCGGCATCATCAAGCGGGCGGCGGCCGAAGCCAACATGGAACTGGGACTTCTGGACGAGACCATCGGGCGGGCCATTGTGCAGGCCGCCAATGAAGTCATCGAAGGCAAATTCGATCAGGATTTTGTGGTGGATGTGTACCAGACCGGCTCGGGCACGTCCACCAACATGAACGCCAACGAAGTGATTGCCAACCGCGCCATCGAAATTCTGGGCGGCGAAATCGGCAGCAAGAAGCCGGTGCACCCCAACGATCACGTCAACAAAGGGCAATCCAGCAACGATGTGATCCCCACCGCCATTCATGTGTCGGCGCTGGAAAGCATCGAGAAAAACCTGCTGCCGGCGCTGAAATATCTACACGAGGCGCTGTTACAAAAGGCCAAAGCATTCGATCCGATCGTGAAAATCGGCCGCACCCACCTGCAGGACGCCACGCCGATCCGGCTGGGGCAGGAGTTCAGCGGCTATGCATCGCAAATCGAACACGGCATCCGGCGGATCGAGAGCACGCGGGCGCACCTGCGTGAACTGGCGCTGGGCGGCACGGCGGTCGGTACGGGCCTGAACACGCCGAAAGAATTTCCAACATTGGCGATCCAAAAAATCTCCGAAATCACCGGACTGGAGTTCATCGAAGCGCCGAATCATTTCGAGGCGCAGGGCGGCCGTGATGCCGTGGTTGAAACCAGCGGGCAGCTCAAAACCGTGGCCGTTTCTCTGATGAAGATCGTCAACGACATCCGCTGGCTGGGATCCGGTCCACGCTGCGGCATCGGCGAGCTGATCCTGCCATCGTTGCAGCCGGGAAGTTCGATCATGCCCGGCAAGGTCAATCCGGTGATCCCCGAATCGGTGATGATGCTGTGCGCCACGGTCATGGGCAACGACGTGGCCATCAACATCGGCGGGCAGCACGGCAACTTTGAGCTGAACGTGATGATGCCGATGATGGCGCATCATCTGCTGGAATCGATCCGGTTGCTGGCTAACGGCTCGCGTAACCTGGTGGACCGTTGCGTGACCGGTCTGCAGGCCAACAAAGAGCGCGCCGAATCGCTTATCGAAAACAGTCTGGCCATGGTCACGGCGCTGGCACCGATCATCGGCTACGATGCCGCGGCAAAGATCGCCAAAGAAGCCTATGCCACCGGCAAAACGGTTCGCCAGGTGGCGCTGGAGCATAAAGTCCTGCCGGAAGACCGGCTGAATGAAGTGCTCGATCCATGGCGGCAGACGGAACCCGGCGTGCCGAAGGTTTGATACAGCGCTGATTCTCAATCTGAACCGGTGGGCTCCGGGACCGTAGTGAGCGATCCACGGTGTGCTGCAGGGGATTACCCGGTTACTACTCCTGTTTTTGTTTTTTCGTTCTGTGCCTTTGTGATTGTGCACATATTCGAGTCGAAAACGGAAAAGTCGAAAACCTGATTAAACCAAGGAGACCACTATGGGAAAAGGTGATCGCAGAACTCGACGCGGAAAAATCTGGCGTGGAACCACGGGCAAAAGCCGTCCGAAGAAGAAAAAGAAAAAACAAGGCGGCGCTGAAAAAAGCGGCTCATGAACCTTAATGTATCGCCGGGATCGCCGCTCTCGGCTCCCCATTTTCCATAAACGAAATCGGCGCGCTGCAGCGGATGTGCATCCTTTCCTATCCGCAGTCACCGCCTCCGGCGGCGGGTTTGTCTGTATAAAATTCCGGCTACCCGGGGACGGATTAATCCCGATGCCGCCATCGCGTTTGAAAGGGAGCCATTCCCTGGTTGTTTGGAAAAACCGCCGGCCCCGGCTTTCATGCCGGGCCGGGGACAGGCACCCTGAACGATTTTTGTGCATCAAATCGGCCTGTTCCCCAGTCTGAACAGGTACAAACCGCAATCACTCTGCCTTCCCTGATCGAAGCACCGGCGGTATTGCGATTTCCTGCAGAACGGAAGGCGGCGATATACGGTGTTCTCCCCTGCCTGCTCAGGGGTGCTCGTCATCACGGGGTGGCGGCTGGTATGGGAACCGGCCTGAATCAATGCATTTCCCGGTAAGGCAACAAGCGGTGGGCGCCCGATACATGAAGAAACCACCGCTTCCAGTCAATTGGTGCCGTTTTCAATCCGAACCGGCTATTTTTTATGATCAAACAAAGGACGGAACGCATGTTCGAAGTGAGTGCCCGAACAAAAGAAATTAAATTGAAATACATCACGTTGACCGCGGAAGATATTTTGCGCGATTACCGCATTGCCTACCGCAGCCGCCAGGCCAGCCTCATGGGCCGGAAAGAGGTCATGGGCGGCCGGGCCAAGTTCGGCATTTTCGGCGACGGCAAGGAAGTCGCGCAGCTCGCCATGGCCAGAGCCTACCGCAAAGGCGACTGGCGTTCCGGCTATTACCGCGATCAGACCCTGCTGTTTGCGTTGGGCATTCATACCATCCGTGAGTTTTTCGCCCAGCTCTATGCCCATGCGGATCTCGAATACGAGCCCATGACCGCAGGCCGGGCCATGAATGCCCACTTTGCCACCCGCAGCCTCAACCCCGACGGCTCGTGGAAAAATCTCACTGAAATGTATAACATCTCCGCCGATGTCTCGCCGACGGCCTCGCAAATGCCACGGCTGGTGGGACTGGCATACGCATCCCGCCTGTACCGCGAGCTGGAAGAACTCAAGCCGTTCACCCAGTTTTCGCGCGACGGCAATGAAGTGGCTTTCGGCACCATCGGCAATGCGAGCTGTGCCGAGGGCCTGTTCTGGGAATCGCTGAACGCATTGGGCGTGCTCAAATCACCGGCCATCATTTCCATCTGGGACGATGAGTACGGCATCTCGGTTCCCAACGAATACCAGATCACCAAAGGCAATCTTTCCGAGCTGCTGAAAGGCTTTAAGCGCAAACCGCGCTCCCGCGATGGCTATGATCTGTACACCGTCAAGGGCTGGGATTATCCGGCGCTCCTCGACACGTACATGAAAGCCGCGGAAACTGCACGCAAGGAACATGTGCCGTCCATCATCCACGTGATTGAATTGACACAGCCGCAGGGCCATTCCACCTCCGGCAGCCATGAACGCTACAAATCGCCGGAACGGTTGCAGTGGGAACGTGAGCACGATTGCCTGGTCAAAATGCGTGAGTGGATGCTCGCCGAGGGCATCGTCGGCGAGTCCGAACTGGACGAGATGGAAGCGGAAGACCGCGAATTCGTCAAAGGTGAACGGGACGCCGCCTGGCAGGCGTACATCGAACCCATCCGGCAGGAGCGCCAGGAGGTCGGCGCCATTCTCGATGAAATGGCGGCCGGATCGCCGCAGCGCGAAACGCTGCAGTCCATCAAAAGCCGGCTGTTCGCCATTCAGGCGCCGCTGCGCCGCGATATTTTCGCCGCCATCCGCGAGGCGCTGGTGGCCACCCGAAATGAAACGTCTCCGGCACGCCAGAAACTCATCGACTGGAAAAATGAGCAACAGCGCATCAATGAAGAACGCTACAGTTCCCATCTCTATAGCGATACGGCTGCGTCGGCCCTGAAGGTACCGGAAATCAAACCGGTGTATTCCGAAAATTCGCCGCGCGTCAACGGGTTTGAGGTGCTCAACGCCTGTTTCGATGCGGCGCTGGCTCGCGATCCGCGCGTGATCGCCTTTGGCGAGGATGTGGGCCGCCTCGGCGACGTGAACCAGGGATTCCGCGGCCTGCAGAAAAAGTACGGCGAGCTGCGCGTCACCGACACGGGCATCCGGGAGGCCACCATTTTGGGCCAGGCCATCGGCATGGCCATGCGCGGCCTGCGGCCGATCGCCGAAATTCAGTACCTCGATTACCTGCTTTATGCGCTGCAAATCATGTCGGACGATCTGGCCACGCTGTACTGGCGCACCAAAGGCGGGCAGAAAGCGCCGGTCATTGTGCGCACGCGCGGCCACCGGCTCGAGGGCATCTGGCACTCGGGCTCGCCGATGGCGGGCATCATCCATCTGGTGCGCGGCATGTATGTGCTGGTGCCCCGCGACATGACCCGAGCCGCCGGCTTTTACAACACCATGCTGCAATCCGACGATCCAGCCATTATCGTCGAAGTGCTGAACGGCTACCGTCTGAAAGAGGTATTGCCGGATAACATCGGCGAATTCACCGTGCCGCTGGGGGTGCCGGAAATCTTGCGCCCCGGCAGCGATGTCACCCTCGTCACTTACGGCGCCTGCTGCCGGATCGTGATGGAAGCGGCCGAGGTGCTGCATCAGGTGGGCATCGAGGCCGAGGTCATCGACGTGCAAACCCTGCTGCCGTTCGACATCCACGGCGTGATTCTCGACTCGCTCAAAAAGACCAACCGCATCGTGTTCATCGACGAAGACGTGCCCGGCGGCACCACGGCCTACATGTTGCAGGAAGTGTTGCAGAATCAGGGCGGCTACTACTGGCTCGATTCCGAGCCGCGCACCGTCTCGGCCAAAGCACACCGGCCGGCCTACGGCTCGGACGGCGATTATTGGTCAAAGCCCAACGTGGAAGAAATTTTCGAGGCCGTGTATGATCTGATGCACGAAGCCAATCCGCAAAAATATCCGATCTTTTACCGCTGAAACCGGCTGTCCATTCGGAGGGAGCTTACATGAAACTTGCCGGCCCCATATCGTGGCTGCTTCTGGCTGCGGCGGTACTTTCCTGCAGCAAAAAAAGCAGCGACCTGCCCGAAAATTATTTTGAATCCATCGAAAAATGGCACCGCGAGCGCATGGCTTCGCTGAAAAGCGAAACCGGCTGGCTCAATCTGGCCGGACTGTATTGGCTCGAACCCGGTGAAAACCGCTTCGGCTCGGCAAAAGACAACGACCTCGTGTTCCCGGAAAGCGCGCCGAAATATATGGGCAAATTGATCTGGCGGGATACCACGGTCACGGTGGACATTGCGCCGGGCGTCAACGTATGGCACGACGGCAAGCCCGTCACACGCATGCGTCTGGTAGCGGATACGGACGGCGAGCCCACCGTTTTGAGCTACGGTTCACTCCGCTGGTTTATCATCCGCCGCGGACAGCATCATGAGCGGTTCGGCGTACGCCTGCGCGACCTGGAGCATCCGGCCGCCAAACATTTCACCGGCGTGGAACGCTATCCCGTGAATCCAGAATGGCGCGTCAAAGCCCGGGCGGTAAAAGTGGAACCGCCGGAAACGCTTAAAATTCCGACGGTGATCGGCGACGTACTTGAAGAACAGGCCGACATGGCGCTGGAATTCGAATTTCAGGAGCGAACCTACCGGCTGTATCCTTCCGGCGAATCAAACGGCGAGCTGTTCATTATTTTCGCCGATCCCACCAATTTCGATGAAACCTACGGCGGCGGCCGATTTCTCTATGTGCCCAAACCCAACCAGGACGGGATCACCTACATCGATTTCAACAAAGCGTACAATCCGCCGTGCGCCTTTACTCCGTATGCCACCTGTCCCCTGCCGCCCACCCAGAACCGCTTGCCTCTGCCGATCCGCGCCGGTGAAAAGAAATGGGGAGAAGACCATTGACGTCGGATGCACATGCTGTTCAGGTGGTGCGCTGTGACTGGGTGGAAAACCATCCGCTATCCATTGCCTATCACGATCAGGAATGGGGCGTGCCGGTGCACGACGATCTCCGGCATTTCGAAGCGATCGTGCTCGATGGCTTTCAGGCCGGTTTGAGCTGGATGACCATCCTGAAAAAGCGCGAGCGTTTCCGGCAGGTCTTCGATCATTTCGATCCAGAAAAGATCGCCGCCTATGATGAAACGAAAATCGCCGAATTGATGAACGATGCAGGCATCGTGCGCAACCGCATGAAAATCGAAGCGGCGATTCAGAACGCCCGCGCCTTTCTGCAGGTGCAGGAGAAGCACGGCAGCTTCGATGCCTTTATCTGGCAATTTGTGGACGGCCGCACGATTGTCAATCGCTGGAAAACATGGCGGGAGATTCCGGCCACCTCGCCGGAATCCGAAAAAATGAGCAAGGCCTTGCGGCAACTCGGCTTCCGCTTCGTCGGTCCCACGATCTGCTATGCTTACATGCAGGCCGTGGGTATGGTCAATGACCACATCGTGGATTGCTTCCGGTATCGGGAATTGCTTGAGGGGGAGTGACGGTTCGTTTTCTTTCCTTATCCTTTTAAAATTTTTCGCAGAGATGCCGGATTCGCAGAGAAAAACACAGTGAATATCGGGTTGACAACAGGCGGTCCGAGAGTCCGAGATGCCCGGACAAATCGTTTTTTCCATCACGAAGCGCATGCAGGACACGAAGAAAAGCAGACGTTTTCTTGAGATTCATGCAGAATCAAACAGTTACATCATCTGCTTGTGGTAAATTGGGAGGATATACGGATTGATAACAACTATGGCTCAACATCCGTGTTTCATCGGCGAGCATTTGTGGCTCAAGAATCCATGAACCTGCTGTTCAATTC
>WFVT01000076.1 GCA_015491485.1 Candidatus Zhuqueibacterota bacterium | reverse complement strand
GCATAATGAAATGGGTGGCCTTGTTCGCGGAATCGCTGTAAATCACATTGCCCATCTGGATTTGCGGCGGCTGCGGCCGTCCGAGGTGATCCGGCGGCATGTGCTTTTTCACCGCCTTGCCCTGATTGGCCACGATGCCCACGGCGAATCCACCGAGGCGCGCAAACGCTGTGACGATGGTCATGCCGTATTCCGGTTTGAATTCCTGAAACTTGCTGCCATCCACCAGGCGCGCGATGATTTCCCGCACGTCGTAAGTACCGCTCATGTCGGCCGGCAAAATGCCCAGCAGCTCATCGGGGTCGTAATACGGCGCTTCCGGCTCGGTGCGATCGAACGGCGACGGTGGCGGTGGACCGAGGTTGGCCATTTGGTCCCGGATCCATTCGAACGCTTCGTCTTCGGTGTCGAAGCGGTAATCGGCGACTCCGCTGACCTGATTGTGCATGGTAGCGCCGCCGAGGGTTTCGAGATCGACATCCTGTCCCAGCGCGGCGCGCACCAGAAACGGGCCGGCCAGAAACATACTGGAATGTTTGGTAATCATCGCCAGATCGCTGGACATGCCGGGCAAATACGCGCCGCCGGCCACGCAAAAGCCGAACACGCAGGAGATCTGCGGAATGCCCATGGCGGCCATTTTGGCGTTGTTTCGGAAGATGCGTCCGAAATGATCGCGATCCGGGAAAATTTCAGCCTGGCGCTCGAGATTGACGCCGGCCGAATCGACCATGTACACGATCGGCAGCCGGTTTTCCATGGCCAGTTCCTGCGCCCGCAGGTTCTTTTTGCAGGTGATCTCCACCCACGCCCCGGACTTCACCAGCGGATCGTTGGCCATGATCACGGCTTTTTTGCCGGAGATCGTGCCCACACCAACGATGGTGCCGGCGGATGGATAACCACCGGGAATGTCGTGGTACATGTCGTAGGCGGCAAACGTGCCGATCTCGTGGAATGAGGTCCCCGGATCGATGACTTTCTGTATTTTTTCCCGCGCCGGATATTTGCCGCGCTTGCGCAGTTTCTCAACCGCTTCCGGCTTCGGGGTGATGATTTCTTTGCGGCGTAAATTTAAAGTGCTTAACAAATCGAGCATGTAATTTCGGCGTTTCCGGTATTCGTCCGATTTTGTATCCAGCGTCGATTCATATCGTTTCATAGAACGGGTCTCTCTCTATCGGATATCCTTGATTCGCAGTTGGGTATAGACTCTTCCCTGCCACTCATTTTCTTCCAAAAGATAAGCGATTTCGATATCGGTGCGGTTGCCGCGAATGCGATGCAACAAGCCGCCCAGATTGAATCCAATGGCATCAATGACTTTACCATTCTGACAGGCTTTGAAGCGCAAATGGTTGCTTCCCACCACAGCCGGCGTACCGACCACGCGGATATTTTTGCTGTAAAACACCGGCCGCATGTTTTGTGGTCCATACGGCGCCATCATTTTCAAAATGCGCATCAGTTTGCCGTCAATCTGATTAAACTCCAGCTCCCCTTCGATGGATAGTTTAGGCGTCAGCAGGTCTTCAGTTAATACGCCGTCGGCATATTCATGAAGCCGTTCTCGCAAGCGAGAAATGTTTTGGCTCTCGATACTCAATCCGGCGGCGTATTTGTGACCGCCGAATCCCAGCATGAGATCGGAGCAGGTTTTCAGCGCGTCGTAAATATTGAAGCCGGGAATACTGCGTGCCGAGCCCTTGCCGATGCCGTCGTCCGTGGAAATCATGACGGTGGGGCGGTAATAGCGCTCCACCACCCGGCTGGCCACAATGCCGATGACCCCGGGATGCCAGCCTTCCGAGCTCAGCACCAGCACCGGATCCTTCTCCGGATCGAAATACGCCTCCACCTGCTCGATGGCTTCTTTGAAGGTCTCTTCGTCGATATTTCGTCGATTTCGGTTCTCCTTTTCGAGCAGTTCAGCAATGTCCAGAGCCTCCTGCTCGGAATCAGTCGTCAGCAAGCGCACCGCCTGACTGGCATCACTCATCCGCCCCACGGCATTGATGCGCGGGGCGAGGATGAAAATAATCTGCCCGGTGCCGACGCTTTTCCCCTCGAGACCGGTCTTTTTCAGCAGGGCGCGCAATCCCACGTTTTGCGTGGTTTGCAGACGTTCCAGTCCTTCACGCACCAGAATGCGGTTTTCATCCACCAGCGGCACAATATCGGCGGCGCTGCCGATGGCCACCAGATCGAGCAGTTGAAACAGCGCATTTTCCGGATGCGAAAACCGCTGCGCCAGCGCCTGCGCCAGCTTGAATGCCACACCGACGCCGGCCAGTTCTTTGAATGGATAAGGGCAATCGGCGCGTTTGGGATTGAGGATGGCATGGGCTTCGGGCAGCACCCTGCCGGGCTGGTGATGATCGCAGATGATCACATCCATGCCCAGCGTACGGGCCAGCGCCACTTCATCGATGGCGGTGATGCCGCAATCGACAGCGATGATGAGATCCACCCCCTTGCTGTGAATGGCTTCGATGGCCTCTTTGCTGAGGCCGTAGCCTTCCCGGATACGGTGCGGAATATAGAAATCAACCTCGATTCCGAGTTGACGAAAAAACAGGATCATCATGGCCGTGGCCGTCGCGCCATCGACATCGTAATCGCCGTACACCAGAATGCGCTGCTTTTGTTCGACGGCCGTCTGGATGCGTTCGACGGCGCGTTGCATATCCGCCATGAGAAAAGGATCGTGCAGATGTTCTAATCCTGCACGGAAAAAATATTTTGCATCCTCGAGGGAGGTGATGCCGCGATTGAGGAGGATCTGAGCAATAATCGGAGGGACGGAAAGTTCGGATGCCAGACGATCGACCCATTCGGAAGGGTGGGAATCCACGAACGTCCACTCAAAATACATCGCTTGGTTTACTCCTTCTCGTTTTCAAAAAAACAAAACATCCAGAGCAGACCTATAAGCCGAATTCTGTATCCCGGGGAGACCGGGACGACGGCCATTTATCTGGACCGTGAGTTGCCTCACGGTTCAAGCGACCTACCCGTTCCGTCCCCGAAACCGGGGTTGGGCGGGCCACCCTCCGGGAACGCCCGATGCGTTCCCAACGGAACTTACTTGGTCTTGCTCCGGACGGGGTTTACCGTGCCCCCGAGTGTCACCACCGGGGCGGTGGGCTCTTACCCCACCTTTTCACCGTGACCCGGGCATGCCCGGGCCGTCTGTTTTCTGTGGCACTTTCCTCCGCTCGCGCGGAGTCGCTGTTAGCGACCGTCCTGCCCTGTGGAGTTCGGACTTTCCTCCCCTTCACGGGCCACAGCCCGGAAGAGGCGGCCGTCCGGTCTGCTCTGGATGTTTGTTTATCGTCTTTGCCGGGTCTGCTTTATTATACTCAACTTTTCAGGAATGGTTTTTTCCTCAGGATTCCACAGAAACGGAAGCCTCATCTTCCTGCCAGAACAGGATACGCCCGCAGGATTCACACACGATCAGCTTATCGCCGTCCCGCACTTCCATGCTGCGCTGCGGCGGAATATTGGTGTAGCACCCCCCGCAGGCGCCACGGATGATGGGCACCACGGCCAGGCCGTCTTTGTGGCTGCGGATTTTCTCATACAGCTTGATATGTTGCACACGGATTTTTTCAACCACCTGCTGACGCTGCGCTTGCAATTCAGCTTCCACCTTGGCGTTGGCGGCAATTTTTTCCTGCAAGATCGCGTTTTGCTGTTCAAAATCGGCTTCCAGTTTTTGAATGACAGCCTCTAAATCGGCGATCTCCTGCTTTAAACCGTCCTCCCGTTCAATGAGCTGCAGCAGTTCGGTTTCTTTCGTATCGATGTTTTGCACCGCCGTTTCTATCTCCAGCGTCACGGCATCATATTCCTTGTTCGTCGTGACCGAATAGAGCTGCTCCTCGTACTTTTTCTTGCTTTCCTGCAGATTCTCGATGTCGCGCTCCAGTTGCCGCTTGTTCTTTTGTAGAGATTCAAATTCGTCCTGTTTTTCCCGCAGCTCGTCCCGCTTAGATTGGAGCTGATCCTCGAGTTCACGGACTTTTTGCGGCAGACCACCTTTGGCACGTTCCAGCTCGTCGAGCTGTTTATCCAATTCTTGCAATTGAATCAAATGTTTAATCGACTCTCGCAACGGTTAACTCCTTACTTCACGGTTAAGATGAGAAAAACAGTGCAGCCATCTGCACCAGAAACAAAAAATGCACCGCCTTTTGGGGTGCATTGCATGAGTTATGATTCCGGGCTTCGCGCAAAAAGACGAATCGCCTGTAGAAACACAGCTATATCAAACCACGTGATCTTGAAGCGCCGGAAAATCATCGATACGTTTACCCTAATTGTCCATTGATTTCCTTTGGTTAAACTATCTAATCTTTTAATATAATACGCATGCCTGGAGAAATCAAGAATTTTCTAAAAACTGGAGGTATTTCTAATAATTTCAATCTATTAGATGATCAATACCTGCTTTTTTTGAGCCTAACAAATGTCAAATGTTGCCGATCTTCCATTCCCGCCCTAATATGAAGAAGATATTAACCTCACACAATACCAATAAAAGCTCAAATGGCTCAACAGCTATTTTTTGCTCTTCCAGCCCCACGGACGCGCCTTTACCGTTCATCATCTTTTAAAATTAGTTTAAAAAGTTGAATTCTTGTTAAATGCGCTTGAAAATGTGTCTGACATTTCACTATATTTAACTGCCAACAAAATAGCAAGTTGTCGAACCTTTTTGCCGGAATTGAATCCCGGACGGCCTTCTTCTATGGCATAAAAAGTTGACTTCGGCGGAAGAAGCTTTCCCGGGAAGATAAGTCGATTTCGGGGGACCTATGTAACATGATGCCGTTTGTCATAGCCCATGTCCCTCAAAAAATTGCCGTTTGCCCGCGTTGCATTCCGATACGAACCGGCATGCATGGGTCCGCCGAAACGTTGGACGCACAGAAGCCCTTCACCACGAACTCCAAACAGCCAATCTGAAATGAAGCAAGAATCCGGAAAGTCACTGCATCCATTCGAACGGGTCACCATTCATCTGGTCTCGCACAATCACTGGGATCGCGAATGGATTTTTACCGCAAAATACACGAATCGCTGGCTGGTTCCATTCTTCAATAATCTTTTCAACCGCCTCAAAGAGCAACCTCATTACCGGTTTGTCCTGGACGGCCAAACGCTGATCGTGGAGGATTATCTCAATCAACTTTCCTACGACGAGGCCAAGGAAAAAGAAAAGCTGATTCGAAAATACGTGCAGGAGGGGCGATTGCTGGTGGGGCCGGCTTATTTGCAGCCGGATTGGAGTCTGGTGAGCGGCGAGGCGCTGGTGCGGAATCTTCTGATCGGCCATCAGATGGCCGAAAATTTGGGGGGCGTCATGAAAGTCGGCTGGATGCTCGACAATTTCGGCCAAATTGCACAGGCGCCACAGATTTACCGGGGATTTGGCATCCAGGGAGTGTTTGTCTGGCGTGGCATTGAAATGCCTGCCGAACAACTGCGGAGCGAATTCTGGTGGGAAGCGCCGAACCACTCACGCGTTATGGCGGTGTATTTGATCAACAGTTACCGCAATGCCATGGTACTCTCGCTGACACGTGAAATCGCCAAGGAGCGAATCATTTCCCAGGCGCAAGCATTATTGCCCTTTGCGACCACCCCCAATGTGCTGCTGATGAACGGCTACGAACAGGTTCCATGGCCGGATGACATTCTGCCCATCATCGATGAGGTCAACCGCGAGATTGAGCCGGAGATGCATTGCATTCAGAGCACGCCGCCGGATTATCTGGAAGCGATCATGAGCTATGATCCCGATCTTCCGGTGCTGCGCGGCTATTTTTACAGCGGTCGGTACGCGCCGATCCTCAAAGGCGTCTATTCCAGTCGAAGTCATTTGAACCTGAAAAACCACGAGTGTCAGCGCGAACTGGAACGTTGGGCCGAACCGTTTACCGCCTTCACCTGGGCATTCGGCGGCGAGTATCCGCATACCAAATTGCTGGACGCGTGGAAAACCCTGCTTTTGAACCACACGCATGATGATATCTGCGGCTGCTGCGTGGATACGATCGCGCGTGACATGGAAGAGCGTTTCGAGCGGGTGTACGCCATCGCCAATGAGATATCCACGGAAAGTCTGCGTACTCTGGCGCAAACCGTGGATACGTCGATGAGTGAAGGCTCTTCGGCGATTGTGCTGTTTAACCCATCCGCCGTTGCCCGCAGCGAGGTGGTGGGATTCCGGCTTGAAATTCCGGAAAGTTTTTCGCGTTTTTCTTTGCGAGACAGTCAGGGCCAACTCGTTCCTTACCAGGTCGTCCGGCGCGAAGGTTCCGTGGCGGATATTTATTTCTGGGCGGATCAGGTGCCGGCGCTGGGCTTCAAAACGTTCTACCTCATCAAAGGCAACCGCAAGGTCGATATTCAGCCGCGCGTGCGCGCCTCGAAGCGTGAGCGTGTTCTGGAAAATGATATCCTGAAAGTCAAAATCAATCGCAACGGCACGCTCACGGTGACTCACAAACCCAGCGGGCAGGTGTATGAGAATCTGGGCTATTTCGAAGACGGCGGCGATGCCGGCGATACCTATGATTATTCCTATCCAAAACACGATACCGTCATCGACAGTCTGAACCAGCGGGCTCAGATTGATCTCGAACTTGCCGGCCCCTTGCTGGCGCGTTTTAAAGTGACGCTGCATCTGAAGCTTCCGAAGGCACTGTCCCCGGACCGTCAGACGCGTAGTACTGAGTTGACCGATTATCCGATTGTGACTTATATCGAGTTAGCCGCCGGCTCGCGGCATGTGGAGTTGCGCACGGTTATCAACAACGTAGCCAAAGATCACCGCTTGCGGCTGCTCTTCCCCACCGGTATCAATAGCGAAGTGTCCTATGCGGAGGAGCCTTTCGATATCGCCACGTTTCCCGTGCAATCACCGCAATATCAGGAAAATGTACCGGAACGCTTTAAAGCCCTGATGCTGGCAGGGCGTTATAAGAAGCCCGTTGAAACCCATCCGTTTCAGAATTTTGTGGGGATGTATGATCATCACCGCGGCCTGACCATCATCAGCCGGCGCTTGACCGAGTATGAAGTGCTGAAAGATAATACGATTGCCTTAACTCTGCTACGATCCGTGGGCTGGCTGGCGCGGTATGATCTACTCACGCGCGAGGGGGACGTCGGGCCCAACATATTCACGCCGGAGGCGCAATGCCTTGGAAAACATGTGTTTAGTTATGCCATTTACCCGCACGAACCCGATTGGAACAAAGCGTGTCCCCACTTCGAATCGGAAATCCATAACATGAAAATGCGGGCCATCCAGACTTCGATCCACGATGGTAATTTGCCTGACGAATTTAGCTTTATCGGCTGGACGCACCAGCAACCGGCCGGTGCGTTCCGAATCACTTCTGTCAAAAAAGCCGAAAACGATTCGGGCATCATTTTCCGATTCTATAATACTCAAGAAGTGCGAGCGCGCGGCAGGCTGCGGCATTGGGGGCGGGTCTCCAAAGCCTTTCAGACTAATTTGAATGAAGAGGTCATCAGCGAATTTCCCATTAAAGAAGGCCTCATTCATGTGGAAGCGCGCGGGAAAGAGATCGTGACTCTAAAACTGAAGTTCAACCGGTTGAAACTGATACTGGAACCGGTTGACGAAGAAACCAAGCGTCTGATTCCGCTTTTGCCCTCGGAGGACCTTCCGCAGGTGGACAGCCCGCCGGTGATCACCCGGGAAGAAGTTCAATCGGAACGTCAGCGTGCGCGTGAACTCGCCAAGAAATTGCACAAAATGCGCGATCGGGTCTTTCTCATGGAAGATGAAATTGAGCGCACGGCTACCAAAGATGTGGCCAAGTTGGCGGAATTGCAACGTCTAAAAAGTGAAGTCGCCACGCTCACCCGACAGCTTTACGAATGCCGCATCTCCGCTCTTCTCAACTCTGAGCTGTACATCATGACTACGATTGAGGACGAACTGGAGGAGATCGGTGAGGAAATGAGCTGGTCCCGCATCAAAAAGCGCGTGGGGGAATATTTGATGCATTACTTCGAACAATTATTGGACACTCAGAAAACTCAACATTCTGAGGGGCAGTAAGGAGGTCATTTTTTATGAGAATCGAACTCCCCCGTGAGGCGGAGAGGTTTGGAGCCAATTTGTTTCATGGCGTCCAGAAAGTGTATGAATTGGATTCTGGGTTAAGCTATGATATTGCCAAATCCGAAGAAAGCGTGATCCTGAGAATCCCCTACGAACAGCTCTATGAAATCGAGAAACAGATGGTCATCATTGTGCCGGTGTACGCGGAAAGAATCAAACTGATTGAAGGCGTACTGTTCGCGATTCCGCACCAATGCTTGACCATCATCGTTTCCAATAGTCCGCGTGAACCGGTGGACCGATTCCAAATGGAGAAAAAAGCCATTGAAAACTTTTGCAAATTCAGCAAGAAAAATGTGATTGTGGTGCACCAGAAGGATCCGCTCTTTGCACGAGCATTCCAGAGCGCCGGATATCCCGAAATTCTCACCGAAGACGGTGAAATCCGCAACGGCAAAGCCGAAGGAATGATTGTTGGGACCGCACTTGCCAAACTCACCGGCCGGAAATATATCGGATTCATCGATGCCGACAACTACTTTCCCGGCTCCGCCCACGAATACATTCTGGAATATGCCGCCGGTTTTGCCACCACTCAGTCGGATTACGCGATGGTGCGCATCGTCTGGCAAAGTAAGCCCAAGGTCATGCAATCCAATTTATACTTTGCCAAATGGGGCCGCACCTCGGTGGTAACCAACCGGTTTTTGAATCTCCTGATCAGCCATTACACGGGATTCGAGACCGAAGTCATCAAAACCGGCAACGCCGGCGAGCACGCATTAACGATGGACCTCGCCATGCTGCTGGATTATTCGTCCGGATACTCGATCGAAACCTGCCATTTTATCAATTTAATGGAAAAATTCGGCGGCATCACCAAAAGTCCGTTTCCCGAAGTGATGCGCCAGCATGTGGATGTGTACCAGATCGAATCGCGGAATCCCCATCTGCATGAATCCAAAGGCGAAGATCACGTTGAAGATATGATTTATGCCTCTCTCCAGGTGATTTACCATTCCCACTTGTGCCCTAAACCGATTCGGGACGAAATCCTCGATGAGCTGCTGCACCGGAAAATTATTGAGAAAGGTGAAATTCCGGCGAAGCCGATGTACTACCCGGCGCTGAACAAACTCGATTTCAAAAAATTTCTCCGAGAAATCGAAGACTATCCGTTTTCCAATCTGCTGTCGCTGGATTCGGTTTGATCGGATGCCCATGAAACCATCCAGATGAACGCACGCACCCTGTAACCGGTACCGTCCGATGCCTCAAACCAGGAAGTCCGCTTCAAAACCGGCTCCCAGATGGATTGTTTATACCGATCTCGATGGGACGCTTTTGGATTTACATTCTTATTCCTTTGCGGAATCCCTTGCCGGCGTGAACGCCCTGCGACGGCTGGAAGTCCCGGTAATATTTACATCCTCCAAAACCTTTACCGAACAACGCCATCTGCAACAGCAAATCGGAATCGATGAGCCTTTTATTGTAGAAAACGGTTCCGCGGTTTTCATTCCTCAAACCTATTTCGATTTTTCATTCCCACACACGCGCCGCCGCGACGGCTTTTGCGTTATTGAACTGGGAATACCGGCGTCCGATATCCGCCGGATATTGCACTCCATCCGGGATGAATTGTCATTGAGTTTTACCGGTTTTGCGGAAATGCCCTTGCAAAAACTGCAAAAAATAACCGGTCTGGATGCCGCCCGTGCTCGCAATGCCCAGCACAGGGATTACAGCGAAACCATTATCGCCGAACTGAATGCGCTGGACTGGCAGCGATTTCAAGAGGCATTGCAGCGAAAGGGGCTGATATGCCAGCCGGGGAGCCGGTTTTATACGATTACTTCTTTTCAGGCGGATAAAGGAAAAGCGGTGAAGACACTCAATGCCCTGTTCAAACGGGCATTCGGTACGATCCGGACCATCGGCATCGGTGACAGCTTCAATGACCTGCCGCTGTTTCAAGCCGTTGATGAAGCCTATCTGGTTCAACGGCCGGACGGCAGGTGGGCGAGCATCCCTCTGGAATCCATACACCGAATCGATGCGACCGGTCCTCGGGGGTGGCTCAAAGTCGCCGAATCGATTGTACGTCGCATCCATCATTCACCCCATTGAGACCGGCGTGACGATCCATAGCGCTTGATTCGTATCCGTCCGGTAAACTGCACCTTTTTATGCTAATCCGAGGCCTCTGGCCGAGGGGGGCTCGGCGGGAACGCTTCGCGTTAGATTGAAATTTCGGTGGAGACGCCCTCGCTTTTGGTTGTGCTTTTGGCGAGAACGCCTTCGCGCTATACGACCGGTGAGGATGTCTTTATGCCTTGAAAATCAACCTGTACTTCACCGTACGGATACGTTCCACCGTTTTCTTCCCCACCGTCTGAGGTTCCATCCGCGGGCCGATTCACCCCATTTCATTGGCGGTCGGGACGTTCACCCCAACCGCAAGAAAAATCCATATCTCAGTTACTTTTTTCTTATATTGTCGTTTAAATCAAAGAACCATTAGCCAAAGAGAAACATGCCCCAGCGGAGTGATGAACAATTGATGCGGGATTACGCCCGCGGCGATGTCCAGGCATTCGAAGCGTTGTTCCGGAGACACGGACAGAAAATTTACAATCTTTTTTTGCGTTTTTCCGGGGATCCTCAACTGGCCGAAGACCTTTTGCAGGAGTGTTTTCTCCGGGTGATTGAAGCCCGGGACCGCTACCGCTCGGAAAACGCTTTTGATCGGTGGCTGATCACCATTGCCATCAATTTGCTGCGCGATCACCACCGCCGAAGCCGGCGCCGGAACGAAAAAACGATGTCAGAAGAGCCGGTTGCGCCGGATGCCGGCAATCCGGCGGGAACCAATCCGCAGCTTGATCTCGAAAGACGGTATCTGCAGGATGCGGTGCAAAAGGCGCTGCTTTCTCTACCAGCCGAACAGCGGGAAGTCATTTTACTGAGCAAATATTACGGCTTCTCCTTCGCCGAAATCGCCGACATGCTGAACATTACACCGGCGGCGGCTAAACAAAAAGCGTATCGCGGCATGCTTTCCCTACGAAAAAAATTGGCGTATTTAAAGGAGCAGGATACATGAATTGCGAGCAAGTCCAACAACAACTGGCGGTGGCTGTGCTCGATCCATCACAAGCGCTGCCTGAGCAAGATTTGACGGCTCATCTCGAAAGATGCGATATCTGTCGCAGCGCTCTGCAGGAATGGACGGCCGTCGGGCAGGCGCTTCAGGAGCTGCCGGAACGCCCGGTCCCCCCGGCCGCCCGGCGCGCCGTTTTGCAGCACGCCCATCAAGCGGTGAGTCCGGCAGCGAACTCGGTCTGGGCCTGGCTGCGTGAGTGGCTGCTGGACTGGCGCAATCCGATGTTGCCCATTTTTATGGGGCTGCTGACGACCTCGGTATTCGCCCTGGTTTTGGCCATGCACATGGATTTATCGTTGCTTCCGCCGCTGGGTCTCACCCTCGCCGGAGCCATGTGGACGGGCCTGTTTGCAGTGGTGTTTTACCTGTTTTCCGTGGGCATGCGCCAGCGGGAGCATTCATGGCGGTTTCTGGCGCAAACCGCGCTGGTGGCGATCGGGATATTTTTCGTCATAACCGTATTCAGCCCCTTGCCGCATGCCGTACGGTTTTGCAGTAACTTCAGCTTGACCCAGCCGCTGATGGAGCGCCTCTCTATTGGCGGGGCTTATTTCGTCTTCGGGGTTCTGTATTCGCTGGTGCCGATGGCCATCGGCGCTTTCGTTGCCGCCGGTCGGTATGCTCAGCATCCGGTTTTGCGCAGTTCCATGGCCGGAGGCGTATTCATGCTGTTACTGGCCCCGGCGATTTTTTTGCAATGTGCGCCGTTCGCGCTGGGGGTGGTGCTCGGCTGGTTTGGCGGGGCTATGCTCGGTGCACTGGTCGGCGGCGTGCTGGGTTACTGGGCGCGCCACCGTCTGGTTCGGCAGAGTATTGAAATGTATTTGTTTCTTTGAACCGTTATCTCATTTCGGCAATAAAACAACCTTTCAAATTGTTCTGGAATGAGGACTAAACGAAAAGGAGTGATCCCGATGAAAACCTTGATGATTTCCTTGCTCGTCGTGTTGGGGGTTCAGGCATCCTGGGCGGCACCGTTTGGTGAGCAAAAGCCGGACAGCACCCTTTTGAAAGGCCCCAAAATCCTGGCCAAAGTGGACGGCTTAACCTGTCCGTTCTGTGCCTACGGACTGGAGAAAAAGTTGAAAAAATTGAGCGGCGTTAAAGCCATCGAGATACGGGTGGATAAAGGCGAGGCCATGCTGACCCTGGAGAAAGGGGCGGTTCTTGCGAAAAAGGATATTCGGCGGGCCATTCAGGATGCCGGTTTTACACCGCGCGAAATCTCGGCGGCCACTGATGCCCCTGTGCAACTCAAAGTGAGTGGTGTGACGTGCGAAGGCTGCATTGAGCGGGTGAAAACGGCTTTAAAGGATACACCATGCGCGGAAATCGTCGATGTGGATTTCAAAAGTAAAGAAGCCGTTCTGGCATGCTCGGGCGACAAATCTCAACACCAGCAGGTAAAAAAACGGATTGAACAATTGGGTTTTCAAGTCAAAGAAATAGTAACGGACAAAAAGCCATGAGACGTTCGGCGCTGGCGCTTGTTCCAGCGATCCTACTTGGCTTGAGCTTGCCTCGATCTGCGTGGGCGCAGGGGCCGCCCATCCATACCGATACCCCCATGATGCTCGGACTGGAAGGCAGGGGCGTTCGCACGTATGCGAAATATATTTATGTGGGCAGGTTCCCCAAAATCGGGATGGAAGATGATGTGACCATCATTCCCCGATACCGGATTCTTGTTTTTCCCCTGGCGGTCCCTTACAATCTGTTCAGTGACCGTTTTCAGGTTGGTATTGTTGCCCCGTTCATGCGCGTCCGCCGCATGGAAATCGCCCGCGAACAGACGGGGGCCGGGATCGGCGATGTGCGGTTGTTCGCTAAATATCTATTGCTACAGCATGACCGCCCCCAGGAGACGTTCCGTATTGCCACAAAGGTGAGCCTGAAGTTGCCTACCGGCACGGCGCGATCCGTTCCTGTGCTGGGCAGCGGCAGTACGGATGTCGCCGTATCCGCCGTCGCCGGCTGGATCAAACAGCGCACGGGCGTATATTTGGAAGGCATTTATCAATTCCGGGGCAGGTTCGGAAATCTGCGTTATGGCAATGTTCTGTCGGTGAATCTGGCGCTGGGACACCGTTTTCTGCCGCCAGTTTACCGCCGGTATCCATCCCCTCAGCTCAGCGGCTTTCTGGAAATCAATGGTGAATTCACGGCGCGTTCCCGGATTGACGGCGTTGAACAGGCGAGCAGCGGCGGGGTGCTGGTGCTGTTCTCACCCGGGATTCAATATGTGGGCGGGCGGCGCTGGCTCATTGAAGCCTCATGGCAATGGCCGATCATCCATCAGCCCAATGGTTTACAGCCGGTGCTGAGCTGGCAATTTTTGGTCGGCACCCGAGTTTTGCTGTTTTGAGTGAGCACT
>WFVT01000075.1 GCA_015491485.1 Candidatus Zhuqueibacterota bacterium | reverse complement strand
TGTATATTTTTTTTCTAAAATAACAAAGTTAATGAAGGCGGAAAAAGCGGAAGCTGCGTGTGGGGGCGCCAACCGGTCCAACACGTGGTTTATCCTGCCTGTTTTCTACTTCTGCCATCGTTTGAAAGCATCAAAGCCATCCATTCAATTGTTTGCGGAGATCAAGCTTGTTAAATTGATTTACCATTCCAGACGGTCCTGCAATCAGCGACGGAAGGAATCAGTAGCATGGAAAACAAGACAACAGCGTCTGGCAGCCGCCCGCGGTTATTGAAGCAGTTGAACCGCGCCCTGGTGATGCGAATCATTCGCGAGCAAGGCCCCAAGTCGAGGGCGGAATTGGCCCGCAGCACGGGGCTGAGTGATCCTGCTGTGCTGAAGATTGTTGGAGGGCTGATCAACGACCGGCTTTTGCAGGAGATCGGAGAGGGAGATTCGACCGGTGGACGTAAGCCGGTCATGCTCGATATCAATCCGAACGGTGCTTTTGCGGTTGGAGTGGACTTGACGCCGGAATATATTCGCGCCGCGGTCGTCCGGCTGGATTTCAGCATCGCTGCCGAAGCAGCCGTGAGTATTGATCCCGCGGAGGGATATACGGCGATTTTAGAGCACATGCGTTTACTCATCGAGCAGGTGATCCGGGAGAGTCATGTCAATCCGCACCGCATTATGGGCATCGGCGTTGCGCATCCGGGCGTCATGAGTGAACAGGCCGACCGCATTTTGCTGGCCAGCAACCTCAGCAGTCTGGAAAATATGCCTCTGGCCAAAGACCTGGAGCGTCATTTCCAGCTTCCGGTGATCCTGGAAGTGGATGCCCGCGCATCGGCGCTGGCAGAAATGTGGCTGGGCGACGCGCGCGGCATCGCCAATTTTTTAAGTGTGGATATTGATGTAGGCCTGGGTTCAGGATTGGTACTGAACGGCCATATTTACCGGGGCGTCAATGGAATGGCGGGGGAAATCGGCCACATGGTCGTAGAACCGCAGGGGCCGGACTGTGCCTGCGGAAAGAAAGGCTGCCTGGAAACCCTGGTGGCGTTTCCCGCGATCGTGCGCGAAGCCATGCGTTCCCCCGGCCCGATGTTGCAGGCTTATTGCGGAGAACAGGCGTCTCCGGTGGATATTGATTGCATCATAGAAGCCGCCCAAAAGGGCGATGCATCGGCGGTTGAATCGCTTCGGCGCTCGGCGCGGGCGCTGGGGATGGCGCTGGGCAACCTCCTCAATGTGATCGATATCTCCACGATTTTTATCAACAGCAAGCTGGCCGCCCTGGATGAACTTTATCTGCAGGAAATCCGCAGCACTCTGAGTCATTACTTTTTGCTCGCCAATGAAATGCCGATTCAGGTACGGCCGTCCAGTCTGGGACGGAAAGGTGAAATCCTGGGCATGGCGGTTCTGGTCATGCGTCCGTTTTTTCAGGCTGATCCTGAATCCGCTTCAATCAACACACCGTCCAATTGACATGCACCTCGCGGCCTCCATAACTCTCCCATCGGTTCGACTCGAATGAAAACGTGCCTGGAAATCATTGCCGCATCCGTTGAAGATGCCGTGCGCGCGGAAGCCGGCGGCGCGCACCGTCTTGAAGTGGTGCAACATCTGCACCTCGACGGGCTGACTCCGACGTATGCCCTTGTCGAGTCGATTCTGAAATCGGTTTCGATTCCCATCCGGGTCATGGTGCGCCCGCAGAATCGCTTTCATGGCATCACCACGGGCGAACAACTGTTGGTGCGGCAGGATGTACGGGTATTTTGCGAGATGGGCGTGGAAGGGGTTGTGATCGGCTGGCTTACCGCTGACGGCAGACCGGATATCGCAGGGCTGCAAGAGGCTCTGGGCAGCCGGCGGGATCTCGGGGTCACATTTCACCGGGCTTTTGATCGTGCCCGTGATGCCGTTCAGGCGCTGGACGCTTTGATTGAAAGCGGATTGGTTGACCGGATACTGACATCGGCGCAGGCCGGTACCGCCCGGGCGGGGATGGAGTGCATGGCAGCATTGCAGCGTCGTGCGGCCGGGCGGCTTCAGCTCATTGCCGCCGGCGGAATC
>WFVT01000074.1 GCA_015491485.1 Candidatus Zhuqueibacterota bacterium | reverse complement strand
TATAAAAACATATTCTTTTTGCCTAAAAATAAAGCTCGACAAGCAAAAGACTTTTATGGCAAGCAATTTACACAAATTCTCTGCCGCTTTATTGTCATAAAATTCAACAACACTATCGATCTGTCATCCGGCAACCACTCGAAGCAGAAATGCACACAGCAGGCCGGCATAATTGCCCAGCAGGTATCCCAGAATCCCCATGAGCAGTCCCACCGGCGCCATGGCCTCATAATAGGCTGCCGCCACGATCGGTGCACTGGCCGCGCCGCCAATATTCGCCTGACTGCCCACCGCCAGCAGGAACAGTGGCGCCCGCAGCAATCGCGCTCCGAGAAACAGGAAGCCGACATGTATCAAAATCCACACCACGCCTACCAAAATCAGAATCCATGCGGCTTTGATGCCGGCCAGGCTGGCCTTGGCGCCGATCGAGGTCAAAAACAGATACAGACCGGCATACCCCAATTTCGATGCACCGGCATACTCGATTTGTCGTAACGGCGTAAATGAAAGCAGAACCCCCAGGGTGGAAATCAGAATCACCAGCCAGGTAAATTGAGAAAAAATGGATGCCAGCAGCGGAAAGTGGGTGGCCATGGCAACATGCGTGGCATCGTAAATCACGGTTGCCAGCTTCTGACTTCCCACGGCCCCTACAAATCCAATGGCTAAAATGACGGCTGCGTCGGCCAGCGTCATCGGACGTGCCTTGCTTTCCTGAAAATCCTGCAACCGCCGGTTGATATCCTCTATGACTTCAGAGCTGGCGCGGTTCCATCGGTCGAAAACGCGCTGATAGTTGGCCAAAAACAGCAGCGCCCCCATCCACGTGTAGCCCACGGCCGTATCCACAATGATGATGGCGCCGATCAGGCTTTCCGGGGCTCCCACCGCTTCCTTGAGGGCGGCAAAATTACCGCCACCGCCGATCCAGCTACCCGAAAGGGCCGCCAATCCCTTCCAGGTTTCCGGAGGCAGATACGCCTCGAACAGCAAATAAGCGATGGGGCCGCCGATGACGACGCCAAAGGTGCCAAACAGCATCATGCCCAGCGCTTTGGGGCCGATGCGAAGGATGCTGGGAACATCCATGGTAATCATCAAAAGGAACAGACTAAACGGCAAAAGATAGTCCTTCATCCAGTCATACACAGGAGACGACGTGGGAATAATATTCAAATTCGAAGCAAAGGTGGGAATATAATACACCAGCACGATCGAGGGAATGATTCGGTAGAATTTCTGAGCCCAGCTCTGCCGGGAGGTCCAGAAGACAAAGGCACAAACGGCCGCCGAAAAAGCGAATACCGCCATTGGGTCTTGGATCAAGGGCATAATCTCTCCTCACTCTCAGTCCAATTCGGAATGTTGCGAGACGTCGCGTTCGTTTCTCCCATACCCGGTGCGGCGTCGGGATGCCAGCCGGATTTCCGGCCTGCGGAAAATTCCGGATGCCATTCGGATTTTTTCGATTCATCCATCGGGTAGAGGGAAAATAGCCATTTGCCGTGCCCATCTGCAAGCAAATTCGGTTGGAATGGCACCGGCGGGATTCCATTCGATACCAGCCGGTCACTGAGGCGGGGCGGACCTTCCGTGGATGGTACCGAGCCATCAAATTCCATGGCACGGAACAGAGATTTTTGCTCATCGGCATTTTCTTCATCTTTTCCGTTACCGCCATAAAAATTCATTTGCAATTTTGGGTTTTTCTGCAGAAATTGACACCGCTGCCGGAACGTTGTCAGGGGTACTGACCATTTTCCGGCATCCTGCCAAAGTCACACGCTGTGAGGGACTGACATCATGGAATTTGCACTGGATCGCACCTTCTTACTTCACACATTACAGGAATTGGTTCGGATCAACTCGGTGAATCCCGGCATCGATCCATCTGGAAAAGGCGAACGCGAAATCGCCCTGCATATCTCGGAAAATTTGCGCAACATGGGCGTGGAGGTGAATTTACTGGAATCCACACGCGGTAGGCCGAGCGTGGTGGGCGTGCTACCGGGCAGGGGCCACGGCAAAAGCCTCATGCTCAATGCGCATATCGATACCGTGGGGGTGGCGGATATGAGCGAGCCATTCGCCGCTGCGGTGCGCAACGGCCGGCTGTACGGTCGCGGCGCCTATGATATGAAAGGCAGCGTCGCCGCTATTCTGACGGCAGCCAAAGCCATTCTGGAAAGCGATATCGAGCTCCAGGGCGACCTCGTTCTGACATTGGTTGCCGATGAGGAGTACGAAAGCATCGGAACCCGGGAAGTGCTGCGCCACTATCAAACCGATGCTGCGATTGTTACAGAGCCCACTCAGCTACAACTTTGTCTGGCGCACAAAGGCTTTATCTGGTTTGAAGTTGAAACGCGCGGCCGTGCGGCGCATGGCAGCCGTTTTGAAGAGGGCATTGATGCCAATCTGCGCATGGGGCGGGTACTCTGTGAGCTGGAAAAACTGGAAAAATCACTGCGGCGGCGCAAAGGACATCCGCTGGTGGGGCCGCCTTCGTTGCATGCCGCTTTGCTGCGCGGCGGTACCGGCCTGAGCACCTATGCGGCGCGGTGTGAACTCAAGATCGAGCGCCGTACCGTCCCCGGTGAATCGGAGGCCTCGGCGCGGGGGGAAATTGAAAACATCCTGAAAAAGCTGGCCCAGCAGGATGAGACCTTCCAGGCCAACCTGACCACCCTGTGTGTGCGCGAACCGTTCGAAGTGGCCGAGAACGCCGACATTGTTCAGGCGCTGCGCGACAGCGCCGGGCGTGTGCTGCAAAAGCCGCCGGCCATTATCGGAGACAGCCCCTGGATGGATGCCGCATTGCTGGCCGCGGCAGGCATCGAAACCGTGGTGTTCGGCCCGAGCGGCGGCGGTGCGCATTCGGCCGAGGAATGGGTGGATATCGAATCCGTGGAAAAACTGGCCGCCATTCTGGTACACACCGCCGTGGCTTATTGTGGTTAATCGGGCCTTTGCCGCTATTTGCGGCCCTCCAGCGTCATTCGGATGGTCACTTTTTGCCCGTTCCGCAACACCACGATATCCACCTCCTGACCGGGACGGGCATCCTGAAGCGCGTAGGTGTAATCGTACACATTTTTGATTTCACGATCTCCGAATTTGATGATAATATCACCGGCTTTGAGTCCGGCTTTTTCCGCCGGGCCTCCTTTTCGCACTCCGGAAAGCTTCATGCCTTCAATGTCCGTTTCAGCATAATCCGGGATGGTGCCCAGATACACCCGAAAGCCCCCGCGCATCTGACGGCGCTGCGGTTCTTCCACTTTGGTGAACTGCGGACGCGCCGGCAAAGCATCGATGGAACGGATGACCCGCTGCACAAACTGGACGATGCGCGCTTCATCCTTGGTATTGATCTTGTCGTAATCGTCGCTGGGCTTATGATAATCTTCATGCAACCCGGTAAAGAAAAACAGCACAGGAATATTTTTCTGGTAGAAACTGGAATGATCGCTTGGCCCCACGCCTTCCTGGTTCAATTTGAGTTGAAAGCGGAACGATTCATCGCGGTTCAGGGAGTCCAGCATGGCTTGCCAGACCGGCGAGGTGCCGAGGCCATGCACGATCAGTTTGTTGTCTTTCATCCGGCCGATCATGTCCATGTTGATCATCGCCACCACACGGTCGGCCGGGAAGTTTGGATCGTCCACATACGCTCTCGATCCCAGGAGGCCGCGCTCTTCCGCCGAAAATGCGATAAACAGCAGACTGCGCCGCGGCTTTTCATCGGCCCGGGACAGCGCCTCCACCAACTCCAGCATACCGGCGGTGCCGGACGCGTTGTCATCGGCGCCGTTATGAATTTGCCCTTTGGCTTCCGGCGCAAGACTGTTGTTTTCCCCCAGCCCGAGATGATCAAAATGCGCACCGACGACGATGATCTCATCGCGCAAATTGGGATCACTGCCTTCCAGCAGACCGGCGACGTTATGTGCCGCACGCCGGACCTCCTGAACATCGGTTGTAAAGCGGACATACGTCTTTCGCAAAGCAAACGATTGCGGCGCTTTTTCTTCATCGATCTGTTGCTGAATATTCGCCAGCGACTTGCCTTCAGCGGCGAAAATGGCTTCGGCAATCTCGCGCCTCAGGCTGATCGCGCCGATTCCCGAACGCAATGGCGTGCGGTCATACCGTAACGGCACCAGATCATCTTCATCGCTCTGTCGCGGTCCCGTGACAAAAATAATACCTCGCGCCCCATTTTCGCGGGCGGCGGTTGCTTTGCGTCGCAATGAGGCATAGTAATAAAAAGCGCCGTGCGGATTGTTGCCTTCGGGCGAAAACCGCAAGGCCAGCACAATTTTATCTTTAACATCCACGTTTTCATAATCATTGTAATTCAGGTCCTCGGATTCGATGCCGTACCCCACGAACACCAGCTCACCTTCGAAAGTGCCGTTATCGGTAAACGATAGCGGGATGAAATCTTTATTCAAAAAGTATTCCTTTTCCGAATTTTCAATGGTCACGGACAATCCGTTTTCCGGTCCGGCTTTCACCCCTGCGACGATTTCAAATGGGAACAGGAAATCGCCGTCTTTGCCTGCGGGTTTCAAACCATTCTTTTTGAAAATCGCCTCGATGTAATGTGCCGCTTTTATCTCGAATTCGGAAGCGGCGGGACGTCCACCCAGTTCATCCGAGGCCAGATAAGCCACATGCGCGTAAATATCCTCAGCGGTGATATCCGGAGATGTATCGGGCAAAGGCACGCGGTCGCAAGCCGTCATCACGCTCACCGCGATGACCACGGAGAGCCAACGGACAGGTTGCAAAAATGCACGCATAGGGTACTCCCTTCTTTGTTTTATTTTGAATTATGATCGATTATCGAGTCCAACAGCCGATGGGTGAACTCATGCTTCCGTCTTTGGTCGGCCCACCGGCAGCGGCTCAATCAAACGAACTCGCCGCCATGAGGGCACCGGCGGCAATGCATCCAAACTTTGACAGCATCAGACAGGGGAAGGTCAGCCAGAGAATCCGACTTCGGCGGGCGCGCCAGCGTTCGGTGAGAAAGCAGGCTGCAATTGCAAATATCGGTTCCGGTCCGCCGGATGTACATCGCTCCCCTCGCTTCATTGACTTTTCGTGCGGAAGAATCTAATATTACGACTTTTTTTGCGAATTTCAACGAGATTTCCATCGAACGCGATGATGCCCCGATTATTTGCGTCGATCCATTTACGTTTCCGGTATTCAAAAGGTTTCCTGGATCGGCAAAACCATGTGCCTGAAATCCATGCCGGGATCGAACTACGAAACCACGCATTTTACCGTCCTGTGACATGCATTTTGCAGACTGTTTATTTGCTTTTTGAACCGGCAGGAGTTAAGTTTAGACGCATACAACTTCAACAAGCACCGTAATGGTCCATAAATTTCGGGTGAGCCATGAAACGCCGCAAGCACATCATTACCGTTTTATTGGGACTGGGAATCACCGGAACCATCGGCATTTATCTGAACGGTTTTTATCCATTTGGAAAATCGAAAGTAAAAAATCCGCGACCGGTTCCGGCCTTCGAAATTCCCGCCAAACAGCCCGGAACCCCCTACGTGTATTTCATTGCCATCGGTGATCAGGGCACCGGGGATGCCCGGCAGAAACTGGTGGCCCGGCTCATGAGCGCGAAAGCCGCGCGCGATTCTTTGCACTTCGTCATCACCCTCGGCGACAATATTTATCCAGACGGCGCTTTTTCAGCAGATGATCCGCAGTGGCGCGAAAAATTTGAACATATTTATAACCTGCCGTTTCTCAATGTGCCCTTTTACGCCTCTCTGGG
The DNA here is from genome assembly GCA_015491485.1 of Candidatus Zhuqueibacterota bacterium. GTDB lineage: Bacteria > Zhuqueibacterota > Zhuqueibacteria > Zhuqueibacterales > Geothermadaptataceae > Hydrothermovivens. Next base: position 1,078 of record WFVT01000074.1, on the reverse strand, counting down.
CAATCATGACCATCATAAAAACAATGCCATACACGCAATCGAATACAGTAAGGTCAATCCCAAATGGGTATTGCCGGATTTTTATTACGCTTTCACGAAATCCATCGACTCAGAGCACGATATCCTGTTCATCGCGCTGGATACCGAACCGATCGTTGAAAAGCAAAAATCTGCAGATGAACAAATCGCCTGGCTTGAAGAACAGCTCAAATCTTCCGGTGCCACATGGAAAATTGTGTTCGGCCATCATCCCGTGTTTTCGTTCGGGAAACATGGCCACGAGAAAGAAATGATCAAACGCGTTCGGCCGCTTTTGGAAAAATACCGCGTCGATGCCTATTTTGCCGGCCACGATCATGACCGGCAACTGTTTGAGCCGGTCAATGGTGTCCATTATATCATCTCCGGCACCGGCGCCAAAAGCCGCGATACCTGGTACGGTCCCAAAACGATTTTTGCGGCAACCAATCCCGGATTTGTTTGGAGTCGGGTATCACCGTCACAATTTCATGTGCAGTTTATCAATGAAAAAGGGGAAATTGAATTTGCCTACACATGGGAGAAAGGCAATGTGCCGCTGCAGGCGTATGTGCCTCAAGAATGGAAAATGAAAAAAGAAAAGAAGAAGGATAAAAAGAAGAAGAAAAAAAAGAAACGCAAGAAAAAGAAAATATCAGAGGAGCAACTCCTGGAGTAAACCCTGGCCGGTCGGCGATGATCAATCGCCTATGGACTCCCAAGCCATTCCTGGGACAGCAGGCGACGGTCCGCCCGGGCTTTTGCCCCCCGGTTTTTCATTTGTATCCGTCCGGTAAACGGCATCTTTTTATGCCAGCCCGAGGCCTCTGGCCGAGGGGGCTCGGCGGAGACGCCTCGCGTCGGAACACCGCATCTCCCTGCCGCGCATCCCATAGCCTCATTCACAAGCGCAGGAATTCCTCCTCCGGCCCGTCGCTTCAACTGGGGTCCCCCGCCGTTCGTATGCCGACCGGGACAGGCGATCCATCATGGATACCATGGCAGGAAGGGGGAACCCGGTGCCAATCGCCCGATGGCTGCTGTGCTATTCGGAGTCGGG
>WFVT01000073.1 GCA_015491485.1 Candidatus Zhuqueibacterota bacterium | reverse complement strand
GCCTGCAAGGTGGCGCCGTATTTGTTTTGTGCAGAATGGGTGCGGCGATCAGGCATTCATTCGTCCTGAATTTCCTCCGGTTGATGGGATAAACATGCAAACATGCCGTATCCGTGCGGTGATGGGGAGTCAGGCTAAAGCGGCTGATGAGTCTGCGTTCTTTTTCTGAGGCTTTAAGCTTTACTCTGCGTGCTCTGCGTCTTTGCGAGAGAATAAAATCAAAAACGCATTCCGTCTGATTATGAGATTGCGTCGCTTCGCTCGCAATGACGGCGAAAACATCTGTGTTTCATCCACAGGAATGCATGCCAGGTTTACCAATCAGGGCTTCCCGGCTGCAGTCACAAGCTGGAAGCTTGTGCTACAGCATCCGCAGCTGATCAAAAGCACCGTTACATCGTGCCGTTGTGAACAAGGATGACCCGTCTCATAAACCGAAATCCTCTGTGCGCTCTGCGCCTCAGCGAGAGAATAAAACCCCACCTTATGAGATCGCGCCATCGCGGAGTTTATCCCGCACCTGATGCGGGGCTCCTCGCAATGACGACGGCTTCGGTTCGAAATCCGGCATAGTGAACCCGGAAAAAGCGCTCACCTTCCAAATTTCCTGACATCGCAGAATACACCCCCGGTTGTTTTTCTTCCAAACCTCTCGGCACCTACAGCGAACGCGACGGTTTGGGCCGGAGGCGGAGGCTTCGTCTGTCATTTTGCAAGCTGAATCTGCACTCATCCGCCGCCATTGAACCAAAAATCATTGAGACCGGCCAATGGTGCAAAAAACAGAAGCCCCCGGTTCGTTAAATTTCTGAATTCAGCTTGAATTTTTCACAAATTCCTTTTATAATAGCAATCTTGTCAGATGAGCGGATCATCCAATACGGCAAAGGATGTGGTAACCTGTTTTGACCCTCTTACATGAAGCCGGACGTATCAGCCATCATGCAGGCGTTGAGGGGATGGCTTGCACAAGAAAAGGCTGTGTTCGATGTGAGGCTCCTCACCATGACGAACAACTGCAAAATCCATGCATGACGTCGTGCCATTGGACGTTCGGAATCCTCAGGACAGTGCAAAAGGAATTTTTATGAGACGATTGTTGCTTCCCGGATTACTGCTGAGCCTTCTATGGCTTTCCGCCAAATCCACTCCGGCACAGGACATTCTCCCGGTTGAACAGCTTAGGCCCGGTATGCTCGCCACGGCCAGGACCGTTTTTGAGGGCGATACCATCGAAACATTCGGTGTCGAGATTATCGATGTTCTGCGCAATTTTTTCCCCAAACGGGATTTGATCATTGTCCGCTTGCGCGGTGAAAAAGCCGAATTTACGGGCCCGGTGGCCGGTATGAGCGGCAGTCCGGTATATTATGACGGCAAACTCATCGGTTCGTTATCGTATTCGCTGGGAAACTTTTTGAAAGACCCCCTCATGGGGATCACCCCGATCCGCGAAATGCTGGAAATTTTTGACAAAGAGAAGCACCGTCAGGCGGAGCTGGCGCAGGTGGGAAACCGTGAAAACCTGCAAAAATTTGTGGATATGGCCCTGGCGGTCGAGCCGGTGACATGGGAAACCTTTCTCCCGACGCGTCCGGCCGTGCCAATGGGCGGCTCGGGAATCAAGCCGTTGCCGGTTTTGCTGAATTTCAGCGGGTTTAGCGATGACAGCTATGAACTGGCTCAAAAGTTATTCGCTCCGCTGGGATTTTCCGCGGTTCGTGGCGGCAGCAGCGGCGCCAATCAAGAAGGGATGGAGCTGGTTCCCGGAGCGCCGATTGCTGCGGTGCTGCTTACCGGCGATATGAGCATCGATGCCACCGGAACGGTGACTTACCGGGACGGCAACCGCGTGCTGGCGTTCGGTCACCCGTTTTTTGACAATGGCCCCATCGAATTGCCCATGGCTCAATCGCATATTATCACCACCATTTCCAGCGCCATGGCATCGCAAAAGCTGGGTCTGACCGGCAAGCTGGTGGGCACGCTGCGCCAGGATCGCACCACCGGGGTGATGGGCGTGATCGGCCCCATCCCCCGGATGACGGAAGTGACCATGCGCTACCGCGGCGAAGATGGAAGCCAAAGCCGTTTCCGGTTTTCGGTGGTTCAGGAAAAGAGTATCGCGTCCATTTCACCGCTGATTTTGCGGATCGCCCTGGTTTCCGCTCTGCAATCGGCCCGATTGGGCACCGGATTCAACAGCTTGCGGCTGAAAGGGTGGGTGGAACTGGACGACGGCCAAAAAATCATTCTCGACAATCTGTTCCCTGGATATCAGCCGTTGCCGGTATTTTCATTTCTGAATAGTATTCTTCACAGTACCGGACAAATCGCCTCCACCCTGGCGGCCATCACCACCAATCCGTTTCGCCATGTGACGGTGTCCCGGGTCGATTTAGCCTTCGAGTCCATCCCCGGGCGGCAGAGTGCCGAACTGGAGAGCGTCTGGGTTAACCGGGCCCGCTTCTCGCCGGGCGATACCATTGAAGTCAGCTACCGCATCCGACCGTATCAGGGGACGCCGTTCACGCAAAAGCAACAGGTGGTGATTCCGGAGTCCATTCAAGGGCGAATGTTGAACATCGTGGTGGCGGGAGGCCCGGACCTGACACGGTATGAACGCCGATTGATGCCGAGTAAATTCATGGCCAATTCGTATGCCAGCCTTTTGCGCATTTTGCGCCAGGCCCGCCGTAACGATCGTCTGTTTGTTCAGGTGCGTGTTTCCGATCACGGCATGATCGTCAACGGCGAAGAATTGCCTGGATTGCCGCCCTCGGTGCTGCCGGTGCTGGCGGATCGTAGCAACCGCAACGGCACCCGGCAAACACGCGATCGTGTGGTGGTGGAAAAGGCAATTCCGCAAAAGCAGATGATCGAAGGAATTCAGGTGATTCGGCTGTACCGGCAGGATTGATTCGACCGCCGGCCGACCATAAGATGAAGACAATACAGACTTGACCTTAACTCAGATCAGGATAGGATGATGCACAGGAAATTCGCAGTTTGGTTCTTGGCAGTATGCACGATGACACTGGCGACGCTGTCGCAGGCAGGTACCCCTAAAATTAAACACTACAATAGCTTTGATGACTTTATCAAAGGCGAAAGTAATGGCATTGCCATCAGTTACGAAGGCTATTTGCACCTCGCGCCGAATGTCACCGCCTGGTTTGAGAGTCAATCGCCGCACATCTGGCGTATCGTGCAAGCCGGCGATGTTTTTTACGCCGCCGCCGGGAGTCCGGCCGCCGTTTACCGGATTTCCGCCAAAGGCGATACCAGCACCATTTTCCAGAGCGATGCGGCGGCGATCTTTGCCCTTGCCGTGGATGCGCGGGGAGAACTGTGGTTTGCCCCGTCCCCCGGCGGCGATGTGTACCGCTACCGCAACGGTGATGTGCAAAAAGTGGCCGGCCTGGATGTCACCTATATTTGGGATTTCCTGCCGGAAAACGGGCAAATGCTGGTCGCCACCGGTGAGCCCGGCGATCTGTACCGAATTTCCGCAGACGGCAAGGTGACGAAATTTTATGAAAGCAAAGAAACCCACATGCGCAGCCTGGCGCGTGACGCCGCCGGGCGGATTTATGCCGGCTCCGCCGATAACGGCCTTTTGTTCCGTTTTGATGCCCAGGGCAATCCATTTGTCATCTACGATTCCCCGCAATCGGAAATCTTCGCCATCCTGCCGTTGGATGACGGCCGGATCTGGATCGCCTGTGCCAGTGAAGGGTTGCACCGACCGGCGCCTTCCGGAGCACGGGTGAGCATCGGCGAACTCCGGATCGAATCTGAAGGGCGCACGGAACGCGCCTCGCGACCATCCACTCCCGCTCCCTCCCCTCCACTGGGACGCAGCAACCCGGGAGCGGTGTACCTCCTCTCGGAAAACGGCGTCGCCAAAAATGTGTGGAAGGGACAACGGGATCGGGTTCAGGCAATCGCCCGCTACCGCAAGGATTCCATTCTGATAGGAACCGGTGATAATGGTAAGATTTATCAGGTATTCCCTGATGGTAATCTAAACTTGCTGTTGGACCTGGAACCGGCGCAAATAACGACGCTTTTGCCGCTGAAGGACGGCCGTGTGGCCGTGGGCACTTCCAATTTGGGCAAAGGATTTCTGATTGAAAAGAACCGGGTTCGTCGGGGGGAATATCTATCGCCGGTTCTCGATGCCAAGATTCAGGCGCGCTGGGGCAGTGCAAGCTGGCGCGGGCAGGGCCATATTGAACTGTTCGTGCGTAGCGGCAACAGCGAAAAACCAGACAACACCTGGAGCGGCTGGGCAGGCCCCCTTACACAAAGCGAAGGCGCGGCGATTCAGGCACCTGCCGCTCGATTTTTGCAGTGGCGCGCGGTACTCAAAAACGGTGGGCCGTCTCCGCGGTTGGATGAAGTGGCCATCGGCTATATGCAGGAAAATGTGGCGCCGGAAATCACTTCGATCACCATCTACAAGCCCGGCGTGGCTTTTCCGGAAGCGGTGCGTGAGGGGAAGAAACAGGAGGACGACGCAGCCAATAATCAAAATGCCAGCAGCCGGTCGCGGTCGTCACGCAGTTACAAACGCGAAACGAAACAGGGCTATCAATCCGTTGGCTGGAAAGCGGACGATCCCAACAACGATGAGCTGACCTACACGGTCTATTACCGGCGTGTCAATGCACCGGTGTGGCGCGTTTTGGTTGAAAATTACAGCGCCACAGTGTACTCCTGGGACAGCCGCGCTCTCGAAGACGGAAAATATGTGGTCAAAGTGGTGGTGTCAGACCAGAAAAGCAATCCTCCGGGACAGGGTAAAAGCCACGAGAAAATCAGCGAACCGTTCGTGATTGATAATACCGCGCCGGAGATTTCCTCGCTGAAGCTGGTTAAAGGGAAAACGGCGCGCGTGGAATTCTCAGCAAAGGACGCCGGAACGCGCATCAGCTCTGCCTATTACGCGCTGGATGCGCAAAGGTGGCAACTGATTTATCCGGAGGATGGGATCGCGGATTCACCGCGGGAACGATTTGTGATCGAGCTGCCGGAGCTGAGCCGTGGCGAACATATTATCACGGTGAAAGTGTTTGATGCCAACAATAACGTGCGTTATCGCCATTTGAATTTTCGCTGGTGAAAAAAAGAGAAAGGCTTTTCACGGAGATGAGCGGACTGATTCAACCTGATCAGATTGCGCGGATTGACCGAATTATTGATAAGTATGCCAACTTTATCATTACCACCCACGTCAATCCTGATGGAGACGGCCTCGGCTCCGAGGTGGCTTTCGCTGAGCTTTTGCGCCAGCGGAAAAAAACATTTTCGATCATCAACAATAACCCCGTGCCCGAAAACTACCGTTTCCTGGACCCCAATCAACAAATGGAGGTGTTCAACAAAGACCGGCACATTGAATTGCTCACCAGTGCGGATGTGCTGTTCATTCTGGATATCAGTGATTGGGGGCGTTTGCGGGAACTGGGCGAATTAGTTCGTGAATTGTCGCTCAAAACCGTGTGTATCGATCACCATCCCGTTCAAGAACCGTTCGCCGATGTGGATATCATTTATCCGGAGGCTTCCTCAACCGGCGAGCTGATTTATGAACTGCTCAAGGGCTTGAATGCGCGTTTCACGCAACGAATCTGTGAAGCGATTTACACCGCCATCCTCACCGATACCGGATCGTTCCGGTTTACCAACACCAATCCAGCCGCTCACCGAATCGTGGCGGAGCTGCTGGAAGCGGGAATCAATCCTCAGAAAATTTATAGCAATGTGTATGAAAATCAAAGTCTGGCGCGGGTTAAATTGATGGCCAGGGTGCTCGGCGGCATCCAGTTGGAGTACGACGGCCGTCTCGCCTGGATGAAAATCACCCAGCAAATGTTGAAAGAAACCGGCGCTACTCTGAAAGATACCGAAGGACTGGCGGATTTTCCACGTTCCATTGCCGGAGTGGAAGTGGCATTGCTGTTTATGGAGCTGGAAGACGGGAAAGTGAAAATCAGCTTTCGCTCCAAGGGAAATGTGGTGATTAACGGATTGGCGAAGGAATTTAACGGCGGCGGGCACGCCTTCGCCGCCGGTGCATCTACCGACGGTCCCCTCGATACAGTCATTCCCAATGTACTGCAACGAGCTGCGGCGCTGTTCGAGAACCGTCCGGCGTGATTAAGGAGTGTCCGCCCGGTGAAGGGCATTTTGGGAATAGCAACTCATGATTCTGTGGCTTGCAAAGGCTTTGAAGCTGTCACAAGGTTTCCACTCTGCTCCAAATTTCATACAGACCGACAGACCGAAAAATCCCAAATTTTCCCAACGAACCCGAAGGCCGCCGGCTATATTTTTTAACGAGCCCGAGGCCTCCGGCCGAGAGTGCGTCGCTCGGCGGGGACGCCTCGTGTTAGTGTATTAGGTAAACATGAATTTGCGCATTGAATATCAACCTGTACTTTACCGGACGGATACATAAAGGACAGCCGAGTGCTCATATCAAAAAGTTTTGCAAGTGACCATCCGGAAATCTTGCAAAATCACCGAAACATGAGGTTGCGGCTGTCCTTTTGCCGGATCCGTTTGCGGCTGATCAGGGCAAAACCGCGGGACATGCGGAGCCACCGTTGCCCTGTGCTTCCTGGAAACCGCAATCGGAAGCATCAACGGTCACGCTTCAGTCTGTTTACTTGACATGTTTTCCGGCTCGGCGATGAGGTGTAACCCTGCCGGTGAAAATACAGACCTCACCGTTGGGGCTGTCCGAAAACAGAAGAATGGCCCCAAAATCATCATGCCCGCCGAAGCGGGTAGCCAGGAGAAACAATCCCTTATGGGTACCCGCTTACGCGGAAATGATGCTGAATGGAGCTTCCGGGACGGCCCTGTTGATTTTGCCCGGTACAATGGTTGGGGCTTGTTTATTTCACACGGCATTGGCTTTCCCTTGACCGCAGAATATGAGTCGGAAAAACAACATGCTCTGTTCTTTATCCTATCCGGCATCCCAAGCAACCGATAACCCATCGATGTTTAACCGCTATGGCTGATCAACTGTCCCACATTTTCGCGCGTGCTGATGCGCTCATCACCCAACTGGAACCCGAACTGATCCGTTACCGCAGGCACCTGCACCAGTATCCGGAACTGGGCTACCAGGAACATCAGACCGCCGACTTTTTAACCGAAACCCTGCACCGTTTTGGCCTTGAAGCCCGACGAATCGCCGGAACAGGCGTGATGGTGGATATCGGCGATGCTCCGCCCACCGTGGGCTTCCGTGCGGATATGGATGCCTTGCCCATAACTGAAAAAACCGAACTATCCTATGCATCAAAGCATTCCGGGGTGATGCATGCATGCGGTCACGATATTCACATGGCAGTGGCTTTGGGCGTTGCGAGAGTGCTGGCTGCCCTGCAAGCGGATTTGCCGTCGGGAGTGCGCATTTTGTTTCAGCCGGCCGAGGAACGGATGCCCGGCGGTGCGGTGGATATGATCCGCGAAGGCGCTATCGATGGATTGAAGGCGATTTTTGCCCTACACGTAGAGCCGAACTTGCCGGTGGGAACGGTGGGATTGAAATACGGCGCCTTTCTGGCGTCCGTCGATACGTTTGACATTGAGATCAGGGGAAAGATGGGACATGCGGGATATCCCCACCGGGCTGTGGATCCGGTGCCTGCGGCTGCAGAGGTAATACTGGCCCTGCAGACCCTGGTGTCGCGGCGCATCGATCCTCTGCAACCGGCGGTGCTGAGCGTCACCGAGCTGCGGGCGGGAGAGGCCAAAAACATCCTGCCGGATGTCGTCCGGCTGGGCGGCACGTACCGCTGTCTGGACAACCGCGTGCGGGAACAGATATCGCAGGGGGTGGAGGCCTGCGTAGCCGGCGTTTGTCAGGCGCATGGACTGGGATATGCGGTATCGTTCGAACGCGGTTCACCGGTTTTGATCAATGATGAAGCCTGCACCCGGCGGTTGGAAGCCATTTGCCGCCGGGTTCTCGGGCATCGGCAGGTTCGTATATTGCAGGAGCCGCGGCTGGGGGCTGAGGATTTCGCGTTTTATCTGGAACGCCTTCCAGGCACGCTCATGCGGCTCGGAGTACAGCCCGATGGCGCGTCCTGTGCACCATTGCACTCCCCGTACTTTGCTCCGGACGAGCGAGCCATTGCCGTGGGTGTGCGGGTCATCACCGCGTTGATGCTTGATTTTTAATGATGTTAAAAAACATTAATATGCGTTTTTTCCTTGCTTTTGAGACGGCAAAGATTTAGTT
>WFVT01000072.1 GCA_015491485.1 Candidatus Zhuqueibacterota bacterium | reverse complement strand
TTCATCGAAGCCACGGTTTGACGCGGATCGACCACGGATGATGGCCTGTATGGCCATGAAATCCATTGACTCGGCCCACCTTTTGAAAAACTTTGCACATTTGCGTCACCGGTGTCATCCGCGTTCGAAATTATGATCCTGATATGGATGCATATGTAGTTGCAGATCAAATTAAGGAATAACAGTTTGAGCCATTGATAGTCACTCATTATAGAACAGAGCCTCTCCCTTTGCGAAAGTTCCAGTATGCTTGACTTTTCTGAAACCACCAGAAAGATTGCCTCTGCGGTCTCAGCGCCCCTGCGAGAGTATTCATTTTTTGATTTTTGACAATGGCTGAATATCTACAAATTGTCTGACACAGCGCATTGTCATATCCATCCTATCGGGGATGAGCCGTGTCCGTAAAAGTCAAATTGAGCGACATTGTCGAAGCCATGGAGCTGCAATCGCCCATGCATTCGCACCATTTCGATCTTCAGACGGGGAAAATTCACCTGCTGAGCGAAGAAGAGTTCGAGGCGGCCGAATCCGAGGCTCCTGTAGAGGATTACCCCAGCTGGCAACAGCCGCTCATCGAAAAAGCCCGGGAAATTCTGGATGACATCGATGAGCAGTGGTACATCCCTTTACCCACGCAATTCGACATTCACGAATGGTCCATCATGCGGGACTTTGCCCTCAGCTTTTCGGATGAGAACCAACGCGAACCGTTGCTCGATGCCATCCACGGCTCGGGCGCCTTCCGCCGCTTCAAAGAGGCCATTCGCCGCCTGGGTTTGATCGAAAAATGGCATGGCTTTAAAGATGCCCGATTGCGAGAGATTGCCCGAAATTGGTTCAAAAGGCATGGCATTTCGTATGTGGAGGAGTAGAGGTATCACGCCACAGGAAAATGGAAAATAAAACTGTTCATGATCTTTATATGGAGTCCCGGGAGAGCAGCCCATTTCTTGAAGCGGCGGCACCGCATCAACGATTAAAGCCGCACCATACCTGTCCCCGATACACCCGCACATAAACGTTTTGCCGGTTCCCATGGCTGAATCACACCGCAGAGGCCTATCCAAACTGTAGAATATTCCACAAATTACTGTGAAATATTCTACACTCGCCCTCTTATACCCTCATCCATCCGGCGTCCCGGCCGCTTTTTGAGCACGATTTTTCGCCAAAGTCTCCCGAACAACGCTGGCATGTAGATTGCTTCCATTATTAACAAAATTGATAATCATCTCTGACCGAATCGTGATGAGATGGACAACATGAACGGCGCCCGCTGTCAACAAGGCACCACGATTCCACAGGTCGCACGGACGATGAGCCATGGAGGTTGAAAATGAGCTATTATTTCAGCAAAACTCTGTCCCTCGGTTTCGATGAAGCCATTGAAAAAGTGACCGAGGCATTAAAAGCAGAAGGATTTGGTATTCTGACCGAAATCGATGTTCAGGCAACGCTCAAGAAAAAACTGGACGTGGATTTCCGGCCGTACAAAATTCTCGGCGCCTGCAATCCGCCGTTCGCGTATCAGGCATTGCAGGCCGAAGAGAAAATCGGTACCATGTTGCCCTGCAACGTGATCGTGCAGCAAAAAGGCGATCATGAAGTGGAAGTTGCAGCCATCGATCCCATCGCATCGATGCAGGCCGTGAACAATCCGCGGCTGTTAGCCGTGGCTGAAGTGATTCAATCCAAATTGAAAAACATCATTGAAAATCTGTAACCCAGGGAGTGACATCGTGGTTATGCACGGAACGGGTGGTTTCGCCGGCGGCATGACGTTAGGCTGGCTGGTGTGGTTGGTATTTATCGCGCTTCTTGTCTGGACGGTAAAATCAGTGCTGGACAGCCAGCGTCAAAGCCGGATTTCGCTTTTCGATCCGCACGAAGAGGACGCGATCGATATGCTTGAGGAACGTTTGACAAACCATGAAACGGACGACCACGAGTTGAGGCGACGCAAAAGGATGCTGGAATGAAAATGCCCCTCTGACCGATTCCGGCTCTGGTTGCGCCGGCGAGCCGCCCGATAGCCGCTTTGATAGGATGAATGATGAGCGAGAGCATGTTTAGCTGATGCATGGATGACGGTGTGATACCAAAAGGAGACTCTCATGTATGATTTAGCGAACGGTGTGTTGCTGCTCAGCTTTATCCTTGCCGGATATGCCGCCTGGGCCGCCTTTATGGGCGGACGCTGGCGGCAACCCGAGCTGGTCAAGAGCGCTGAGCGTTCGGCCGTGGCGCTGTTCCTGTTGAGCAGCCTGGCCATTGGTATTCTGACCTATGCATTTGTCACACGCGATTTCTCGCTGGAATATGTCGCTTCCTATTCCAGCCGCACGCTGCCCATGTTCTACACGGTTTCCGCCGTCTGGGCGGGGCAGGCAGGGTCGCTGCTGTTCTGGGTATGGCTGCTGATGATGTTTACCGCCATCGTGGTCTGGCAGAATCAGAAAAAGAACCGGCAGCTCATTCCCTATGTCCTGGGCACTCTGCTGTTCACCGCCTTTTTCTTTTTCGGCCTGATGGTTTATGCCACCAGTCCGTTCAAATTGTTGCCAAGCCCTCCCGCCGATGGCAACGGTCTCAACCCCATGTTACAGAATCCAGGGATGGTCATGCACCCTCCCACTCTTTATCTGGGATACGTGGGTTTTGCGGTGCCGTTCGCCTTTGCCATCGCCGCGCTGCTGGCCAACCGGCTTGACAGCCAGTGGATCAAAACCACCCGGCGATGGACGCTGGTGGCATGGCTGTTTCTCACCCTCGGCAATTTATTCGGCGCCAAATGGGCGTATGTGGAACTCGGTTGGGGCGGTTACTGGGCCTGGGATCCAGTGGAAAACGCTTCGCTGATGCCCTGGCTCACCGGTACGGCCTTCTTGCACTCGGTGATGATCCAGGAAAAACGCGGCATGCTGAAGATCTGGAATCTGGTACTCATCATGCTGACCTTTTCCCTGACCATTTTCGGCACATTCATCACCCGCAGCGGCATCATCAGTTCAGTCCATTCGTTCGGCGTTTCCAACCTCGGGCCGATGTTTCTGGCGTTTCTCGGCCTTACCATCGCTGTTTCCGGCTATTTGCTCTGGAAACGCTGGCCGCAACTTCAAAGTGAACACCGTCTCGATGCCGTGCTTTCGCGTGAATCGAGCTTCCTTTTCAATAATCTTATTCTCGTGGGTATGGCGTTTGCCGTTTTCTGGGGCACGATCTTCCCCATCATCTCCGAAGCCGTACGCGGCGTGAAAATTACCGTGGGGCCGCCCTTTTTCAATCAAATCAACATTCCGATTGGACTGGCACTACTGGCGCTGACCGGCATCTGCCCGCTCATCGCCTGGCGCAAAGCCTCGAAACGGAATTTGACGCGCAACTTTACCATCCCATTCGCCGCCGGCCTGGTGACGGCCCTGGTCCTCTGGTTGTTCGGCATTCAATCCATCTATCCGCTCATGTCGTTTTCGCTCACCATGTTCGTTTTTGTTACGATTGTCATGGAATTTTACCGTGGGGCGGCGGCGCGAGCCCGCATCGCCGGACGGTCTTTCATGACCGCGCTCTGGGACCTGACCATGCGCAACAAACGCCGCTACGGCGGTTATATCGTGCATCTCGGTGTGTTGTTCATCTTTGTCGGCATCACAGGTTCCAGCGCTTTTGTGAAAGAAAAAACCGTTTCTCTGAAAAAAGGCGACACGGTACAAATTGGAGATTACACGCTGCACTATCAGGGGCTGGTGGACCAATCGACTGACCATGCGCGTATCATTGCCGCCAAAATGAAAGTAGAAAAAAACGGAAAATTCATCGGCACGCTTTATCCGGCCAAGCAGCAGCACCGTCGTCACGATCCGGTTTCCGAAGTGGCCATCCGGCAGACGCCGAAAGAAGATCTCTATCTCATCCTGTCGGGATGGGACGAGCAAGAGCGGGCGGCCATGAAAGTCCTGGTCATTCCGCTGGTCGCCTGGATATGGATCGGCGGCGTGGTGATGGTGATCGGCACGCTGATTGCCCTGGGGCCGGATCGGTTCAAGCGGCAAATTGATGCGGTACAACGCAAAGCACCTCGGTTGCAAATCCCGGAGGTGGAACATGCGCACTAAACCATTATCCCTGATGCTCCTCGTCCTGCTTTTGGTAACCGTACCGGTCACAGCGCAAAACCGTCCGACACTGCAGGACATCAAAACCAGCCTGACCTGCCAGTGCGGCTGTGCGATGACGGTGGAGGCCTGCCAGGGCGCCATGAGTTGCACGGTAGCCGACAAGCTCACCGCCGAGGCGCAGGCCCTGCTGGACCGGGGGCTGGATAAACAGGCCATTCTGGCTTCGTTTGTCAGCCAGTATGGCGAACAAATTCTATCCGCACCGACGAAAAAAGGCTTCAATCTCACAGCCTGGATCACACCGTTTTTCGCGATTCTGGTGTCCGGATTTGCGATTGTCAAGATCGTGCAAAAATGGTCGAACCGGCAGGCGAAAAACAGCGAGTTTTCCGGCCGGAAGAAAGTCGCGGCACAGGATGCACCGTATGAGAAAATGCTGGACGACGTGCTGCGTCATCTGGACTGATCCGGGTGAGGACGCACTTCCTCCGGTCATCGCTGCTGGATACTGGAGTTTACAGTCGGACGATGAACCGGCATGGAGCACGGTAGAACCGAAAGAGAAGCGTCAATTTTGAAAAACGATGGGGTGACGAGATGAGTAGCCTGCTGTTTTGGATCATCGCCGCGGCCACTTTGGTTTTCATTTTCTGGCCGTTTTGGAGGCGACGGGTGGCATTGGAAGGCGTCACCAATGGAGTGAGTTCGCGCCTCGCCGATTTGCTGGCGCAGCGCGATAACTTATTGGCTGCGATCAAAGATATCGAATTCGATTACGAAATGGGCAAAATTTCCAAAGAAGATTTTGAGCAGATCCGGGAACAGTACCGCCGTCAGGCGATCGATCTCTTTAAACGAATCGATGCGGCCAGAGGCCAATCGATCCCGCGGCAAAAACTGGAAACCGAACTCCAACTTTTGCGCCAGCAGCGCGGCGGCGGTTCGCGGTTCTGCCCGGCATGCGGCGCACCCGCACCGGCCACGCACCGGTTCTGCAGCCATTGTGGCGAAAAATTAAGCGGGTAACCCGTGAGAGACGCCGGTATCAAAATCTCAAAGAAAACTCAAGCCGATATTCAGTGCCATTTCATTTGAGGTCCATCATGCGATATAAAATCCTAAGCATGTTTGTAGCGGTGCTGCTCGTTCCGCTGATGGTATCGGCAGAGCAGACGCCCATAAAGGCCACGTTCACGGGCCAGGTTTTGAACGGCAGCCGCGGCAACCAGCCGGTTTCGGGACAGGAAGTGGTGCTTTATACGCTGATCAATGGTAAAGAAGTGAATGCTCCACGGCCGAAAACTCGGACCGATGCTTCGGGCCGGTTTGCGTTCGAGAACCTGGATGTGGGGCCCAACATCGCCTATTATCCACTGACTTATTTTGAAAATGTGGAATACAGCGGCAAACTGGTCAAAACCGACAGCACCAGCCGCCGGCTGCAAAGTAATATCGTGCTGTATGAAAGCACGCCATCGGATTCGGCCATTACGACCGAGATGCACCATGTGATCGTCGAACCGGGAAACGGGGGCGTGCTCAAGGTAACGGAACTGTATCTGTTTTCCAATCGCGGCGATTACACGTATGCGGGACAATTTCCGATTCCGAATTCGCGGGAAAAATTTGTCGTGCTGCAGGTGCAGGTTCCGGAAGAAGCCCGGGAAGTGAAATACGGCGGCGACTTAATGAGCTGTTGCGCAGTCATTCAGGGCAACGAGATCATTGATACCATGCCTTTCAAACCGGGCCGACGGCAGATTTTCCTCAGCTATGTTTTGCCTTACAGCGGCACCCGTCTGTCGTTCAGCCGCCCGTTATATCATCCGGTCAAAGCGTTTGATCTGTTCTTTACCGATCCGATCCAGTTGGAGGATTTTCAGCTTCAACGCGCCGGTACGTCTAACGCCGAAGCGGTGAATGTGGATACGAACACCGAACGCGTGCAATTCAACGGTAAAAACTACAACCACTTCACGATTCGCAGCCTGGAAAAAGGCGCCCGGTTTCAACTGGCCTTTGCCGGACTCCCGCGGGCACCCAGGGACTACCGCTGGCTTGCCCCCATCGCCCTGATTGCGATCATCGTGCTGGTTTTCGCCACGCGGCGCAAACGGATTCCTGTCACCGGCCACCGGGAGCCCGGTTTGCGAGAAGCCATCGAAAAACGGCGACAGCTGCTGGAGGACATTCTCCGGCTGGATCAGCAGTATGAATCCGGTGAGATTTCTCAGGAGGATTATACGGCGCACCGCCAGAGCCTGGTGGATGCCGTTCTGCAGGTGGATGATTATTTGAACGCGCTTGCCTCGCCAACTCAAAGGAGTTCAAGCCATGAAGCGGGATAAACAAAAAACGATCACCGTGGTCTTTTTTGTGCTGCTGATTGGATTCATGAGCTGGGTATTTTTTAACACGGTATTTGCCCCCCAAATCAATCCGGGTGAGAATCCGACACGGCAGGAAACGGCCATGTCGGTGGAGTGATACATCGGGGTAGGGTTCCCGAATTCACTGTCCTGCTCATAACGGCAGTGGAAACATCCCTCCTCCCTCCGCGCCACCATGCTGGTAGGGGCATGGTGGCGTTTTTATTTTGTTAGGATAGCCGAGCTTTCGCCCTGGCTGCTTTATTCACCGGCGAGTATGCGTTTTTGAATGGTATTGCTGCATGCCCTTCGGCGCACCGCCGCCCCTGTTTGTTGAATATTCCTCACCGGGAGTGTAGATTATTCTTCAATCTCTCCTCTTGCGCCTGACCGACCCACAGCCGTCACAAATCAGTAAAATCAACAAGTTAAGCATCCTTCACATAGACTGGTACGCTCCTTGCCTTTCGTAACGGTGAAACCCCGGAGGTGGTACCATGTGTCACATTATTTTAATGATGCCGATTTTTGGATTGAGTGTGTTCTGGTTTATGCCGGTATCACAAGCGTTGCCGGTTTATGCGGCGATCACATTGGTTTCGGCCTTGCTATATATTCCCATCATGCGTGCGGCTCACCGACCTGTCGTGACGGGACGGGAAGGCCTGCGACTCCAAAAAGCGGTGGTTCGACGAATCGATCGTAACCTCGCCTGGGTGGCGGTGCATGGCGAATTGTGGCAGGCCGAATCCGACGAACCGTTGCGAGCCGGCGACCCGGTGGAGATCATTGGACAACAGGGCATGACGTTGCAAGTCAAAAAATCCATTCCGGGGCAGCGACATCATTCGAGGGAAAGCTGTTTTTGGCATAACACTTTCCCCATGCGCCCCGAACGACGTGGTAGGGCCACGAAAGGAGGTGTATCATGACCATCGATCCGGTTTGCGGAATGAGCATAGATGAAGAGCATGCTGCGGCGCAGAGCCATTACCATGGCAAAACCGTTTATTTTTGCGCCAATTCATGTAAGGAAAAATTCGACGCCGATCCGGAAAAATACGTTCGCAACGGCGAGGTTGCCGTTGCGGAAAACGAAGAAATTTCCCACCTGATGGCGACACCCACCGGCGAGGTGGTTTCCAAAGATGCCGTCGAGGTGACCTTTCCGGTGCGCGGTATGAGCTGTGCGTCATGTGCTTCGCATGTGGAAGAATCGCTGCGCGATACGCCGGGCGTCTTTTCCGCCATGGTCAACATGGCCACAGAAACGGCCCGGGTACATTACAATCCGAACGTCACGCATCTCGGTGAACTGGTACAGGCGGTTCACGATGCCGGTTACGATGTCGCCGTGGAGACAGCAACCTTTCCGGTGCGCGGCATGACCTGCGCCTCCTGCGCCAACCATGTGGAACAGGCGCTGCGCAGCGTGCCGGGCGTCATCGAAGCCAGCGTGAACCTGGCCATGGAACGGGCTACCGTCCGTTTTTTGAGCGATATGGTCACGGCGGCGGACCTGCGAAAGGCGGTTCAAACAACCGGTTACGAACTTCTGTTGCCGGATGAAATCGAAAGCACCGAAACAGAAACGGACCGAGAAGAAGCCAAAATTCGGGAGGCGCGTTTCCGCATGGCTGTTGCCTGGGGCTTCACCATTCCGATCATTCTGTGGATGATGGTGGAGATGTTCTTCGGCGTTTTCTGGCCGAATGCTTTGATATACAACCTCGGAATCATTGGACTATCGCTGCCGGTGCTGTTCTGGGTGGGGCGGCATACCTACCGTAGCGGTTTTGCCGCGGTGATGCACGGTCATGCCAATATGGACACTCTCATCGCGTTGGGCACCGGGGTTTCATTGCTGACCGGACCGGCTTCATTTTTGTTTCCGGTCGCCAATTACGCCGGGGTCGCTGCCATGATCATGGCGTTTCATCTTACCGGCCGATATGTCGAAGAAACCGCCAAAGGCCGGGCTTCGCAAGCGATTCGCAAGCTGCTTGAATTGGGCGCGAAAACCGCCCGGATTCTGCGGGACGGGAAAGAAGTGGAAGTGCCGATCGAAGAAGTCCAGGTCGGTGATATCATGGTCGTTCGTCCCGGCGAGAAAATCCCGACCGATGGTGTGGTGATTGAAGGCGAAAGTGCGGTGGATGAATCCATGGCCACCGGCGAATCCATGCCGGTCAATAAAAAACCCGGAGACGAAGTCATCGGCGCGACGGTGAATCAGGAAGGTTTGCTCAAGGTCAGTGCCACGAAAGTGGGCAAGGACACCTTTTTGTCGCAGGTGATTAAACTGGTCGAAGAATGTCAGGGCTCAAAGGTGCCGATACAGGAGTTCGCCGATAAAGTGACCGGCGTGTTCGTTCCGGTGGTGATCGGCATTGCGTTGCTCACGCTGGTGTTGTGGGCGGCCTTTCCCGACTTCATGCGGCAACTGGCGGAATTCGGCAGTTTTCTGCCCTGGGTCAATCCGGATTTGAGCGTGCTGACCCTGGCAATTGTATCCATGGTTGCCGTGCTGGTGATCGCCTGTCCGTGCGCCCTGGGGCTGGCCACACCGACCGCACTGATGGTGGGCAGCGGCAAAGGCGCCGAACACGGCATCCTCATCCGGTCCGGGGAAGCTATCCAAACGCTAAAGGATGTAAAGGTCATCGTATTTGACAAAACCGGCACCCTGACCAAGGGCAAGCCCGAGGTAACGGACGTATTGGCATTGGCTGAGGGCATTTCCGAACAGGACGTGATCACGCTGGCGGCCGCGGTGGAAGCCGGCAGCGAACATCCCCTCGGACGCTCCATTGTTTTGCATGCCGAATCCCTCGACCTGGAATTGCCCGCCGTCCAGGAATTCAAAGCCGTTCGCGGGAAAGGAGTACACGGAAAAATCAACGGCCGAACCGTGCTGGTCGGTTCGCGCAAACTGATGTTGGAGCACGGGATGGACCCGCAGCCCTTTGAGGCGGATGTCCGCCGGCTGGAAGATGAGGCCAAAACCGCCATGTTGGTGGCGGCGGATAATCGTATCATCGGCGTGATTGCCGTGGCCGATACGCTGAAGGACGACTCGCAGGCGGCCATCGAGGCGCTGCATGAGATGGGGCTGCAAACCGCCATGATTACAGGAGACAATGCCCACACGGCGCATGCGATCGCCCGCAAAGTCGGCATCGACCATGTGCTGGCTGAAGTCCTGCCCGATGGTAAAGTAGCGGAAGTGCAGAAATTGCAACACCGTTTCGGACGGGTGGCGTTTGTCGGCGACGGCATCAACGATGCTCCGGCACTCACTCAGGCCAATGTGGGCATTGCCATCGGTACAGGCACGGATATCGCCATCGAAGCCAGCGACGTCACCCTGGTGCGCGGTGAACTCACCGGGGTCGTGAAAGCTATCAACCTCAGCCGCGCCACGTTCCGTAAAATTCGCCAGAATCTGTTCTGGGCCTTTTTCTACAACGTTGCCATGATCCCGCTGGCCATCATCGGCTGGATGCACCCGGTACTGGCGGAGATCGCTATGGCGACATCCTCCATCTCGGTGGTTAGCAACGCCAACCTGCTGCGGCGTGTGGATATCCGCCCACGGAGGAAATAAGCAACAAAATATGAGCCGTGTTTCCAGCCGCACGGCTCATATTCGCTTTTTCAATAGGTGATTCCAATCATCTCAGGACGTCAACTCGGAGGATCAAAAGGGTGCATTCCTAACGGGAATTCCGAACGGAATTCCGGGAGGTCGATCATGAAACTGATTAAAGCGTACATCCGCTGTAAAAAAGCGGAAGAAGTGATCCACGAGTTGGAACAGGCCGGCGTCAAAGACATGACTCTGATTGATGTGATGGCCATTGGCAAGAATATCGATCTACAGCACGCCAAGTATTCCTTTGAATGTGTGGAAAAATACCAAAAAGTGGCAAAGCTGGAACTCATCTGCAAGGAAACGGATGTGGATCGGCTTGTAGATATCATACGGCGCAGCGCCTACACAGGCATGCAGGGTGATGGCATTATTTGCGTTTCGGATGTCGAACGCGTCGTCAAAATCCGAACCGGTCAAAAAAACATGGCGGCCCTGGCTTAAAGCCGGGCTGCCGCTGGGACCATTGGGCGAGGTTGAAATCATGCACGGACCGCTTCACATCGCATTTATCACCCTTTTGAATATTTTGATGATCGTGCTCAGCGTATGGCTGTTTGCCCACATCCTGCGCGGCGCCGGTGAACGCCGTTCGGCGCCCGACGACGATGCTCTCGATATTCTGAAACGCCGGTATGCTCGCGGAGAGATCGACCAGAATGAATATGACGAAATGAAAAAGAATCTGGTGAATTGATGTGAGATCCAATATCTTATCGAACGGCAATCGGATGCTCCGCCGGGCCGTGAAAAAAGGATAAACAAGCGGTGAAAGGCTGGCAGTTTTCCGCCATGAACAGGTCAAAACATAACGGCTTTTCTGCTGAACCCACGCGAACCGCACGATGTTCAATGGTATGCTGAAATCGTTGAATCCATAAACCGTGGAACTGAATTGGCATAACGATGCAAACGTCTTCTGCACAATCGAACTCGATCAACCGACAGGCTCTGATTCTTACCTTCGCCCTTTCTCTGGTGATGCTGGCGTACGAAATTCTGTTAAACCGCATCGCTTCGGTGTTGCTGACCAGTCAGTATGTCTTCCTGATTCTCGGTCTGGCATTGCTGGGCATATCCGTCGGCGCCCTGCTGGAATTCTGGCGCAACGCTTATGCGCCGGGACCGCGCCGGCAGGAACTGGTCTCCGGAGCGATTACCGTAGCCGTAATGTTGGTGCTGGCGGTACTGGCACTCATCCGCTTTGGCGATCGAACCGGCATCTGGCTTCTGAGTTTAGCGGCGTCGCTGCCGTTTGTGGCATCCGGCTTTGTATTTTCGCGTATTTTCCGGTTGTTCACTCACCGCGCGGGCTTGCTGTACGGTGCGGATTTATCGGGAGCCGCCTTCGCCGGGCTTCTCGCGGCGCTCCTGTTGCCGGTGCTGGGGCCGGTGCGTGCGATCTTTTTGCTTGCCCTTGGCCTGGCTGCGCTGATTATGGTCCTTCAATGGAATCGTCCGAAAAGCCGCCGGTTCTGGATAACGCTGGGCGTCACTCTGGCCATTGCCGGAATATTCGGCTGGATGCAACAGGCCCCCCAGCGCAGCCGTGTGCCCATCGGCAAAAACATGGATAAAGATTTGCACCGGCTCCAGATGTTGACCGGGGATTCACTGGAAATCGTGGATTCACGCTGGAGCACGTTTGGACGCACCGATCTGGTGCGTGCTCCGGGGGACACCAATTTCATGACCATTTTCATTGACGGCGCCGCCGGTGCAAACATGCTGCGTTTCAATGGCGATCTGTCGGATACCACCACCACATTCATGGGGGCGGTACTGACGTTCGGGGGCATGGTGCCGTTGCTTTACCTGCGGCCGGATCAACGCAATGATGCACTGATCATCGGGCCGGGCGGCGGACGCGATGTGCTGATCGCCCTACGCGCAGGTTTCGAAAACATCACCGCGGTGGAAGTCAATCCGGAAATGGTGGAGATCGTAAAAGATTATCGGGATTACAACGGCGGCATCTACACGGACTTCCCCCAGGTCGAGGTGATCATCGCCGAAGGACGCAACTACCTGCGGCACCAGCGCAAACAGTACGACCTGATTATGCTTTACATGCCCATCACCAAAAGCAGCCGCGACTTGAATGCTTTCTCATTGACCGAGAATTTTCTGTTCACCAAAGAAGCCTTTGTGGATTATTTCGACCGCCTCACCGACGAAGGCCGCCTTTTGATTATGGCCCATGGCATGCCGGAAATTTTCAAAATGGTGACCACGGCGCTCGAAGCGCTGCAGGAAAAAGGCATGCGTGTTGAGGAAGGGATGCAACGTTTGTTCGTGTTGGGGTCTTCCTCCATGCCACTGTTTGGGCTGCAAAAGCAGCCGGTGGATGAACTGGAAAGCTATTATTTGCACGCTGCAGCGCACTACACGATTTTCGATTGTCCGAATTCCTACATCCCCGGCGTGGAACAGCAGGTGTTGCGCCTTTCGCTGTCGCAATCGATCGACGCCGGCATTCCGATGATGAATCCGATGTTCATGGATTTGGCCAAAGGCAAGATTTCGTTGAAACGGCTGGAAACCGGGACCAATGTCAATCTGATTCCCGCCACCGACGACAGTCCCTTCTTCTTTCAATATACATTCTATCCACCGCCGGCTTTAAGTACCCTATTTTGGCTTTCGCTCGGCGGGCTGCTTCTGCTGGTTTTCGTCCCCGGACAGTATTTTCGGTATAACAGTTACTACGATCGCAAGGCATTTAGCTGGTCGTTGCCGCTCTACTTTGTTGCCATCGGTATCGGGTATATCGCTGTCGAATTGGCATTTTTTCAAAAACTCATCTTCCACCTCGGAGACCCGACGAAAAGTCTGGGGCTGCTTTTGGCTTCCTTGCTTTTGGGCAGCGGGGTCGGAAGCCTGCTATCCGAAAACCGGACGCCTTCTACGGCTATGGTTGCGGGGGTGGCCACGTTCCTGTTATCGCTGGTGTTCTGGCAAATCACCCCGAAACTTTTTCACATCCTGTTTGATGCCCCGCCAATGGTCCAATACGGCGTGGCCGCCGCCATTCTGTTCATCCTTGGCTTGCCCATGGGCGTGATGTTTCCCGCCGGCTTGCGCCTGATCCGTGACATGCTTGGGCCGAACGGCATTCCGTGGGCATGGGCCATCAACGGGGGCGCCTCGGTGCTGGGAAGCGCCACAGCCATTTTATATGCCATGTCATCCGGCTATACACACAGTTTGATGTTTGCCGCCGTCAGTTATCTGGCAGCGGCCGTCCTGATCAAAATCGCGCATCACGTTCAATCCAATATGATTTACAATATGGAGGTATCCAGCCATGCTTAGAGATCCCGTCTGCGGCAAACGCATCAATCCCAATAAGGCACATATCCAGATAGAACATGAGGGCATGCTGTATTATTTGTGCTGCCCGATGTGTCAGAATCTGTTTGAAAAGGATCCGAAAAAATATGTTAAGAAAGTCAATGCTCAGCGAAGGAGGAAAACATCATGAAATCTAAAATCATACACTGGAGCCTGGCTTTTGGCCTGGCAGCGGCCGCTTCTTTGAATGCGCAGTCGTTCACCCTGTTTCCGTTTCCCCACAAAGTCGGTGAATACGATCATCAAAAAACCCAGACATCCATGAAAACCCACCTCAACAACGGCGATACGCTGCGTTATCATAACGCGCGGGTGTTGTACACGACCGCCGAAGACAGCGTGTGGGTGTTTTGGAGCCGCTTTGAAAATGACAAAGCCGCCCGCAAAATGATGGAACAAATGGTTGCAAACGTTCGGTTAAACAAAGGCGGTCAAAAACATCAAAACGCCCAGAAGGTTCTGGGAGTTCCGGTTCACAGCGCGGCCAGCGAGGATAAAGCGCATTATTTCTTTCAGAATAAAGACCAAATATTCTGGATCACAGGCGCTGCCAATGAATGTGCTGTATTCCTCAAAGACTTTTTAAAACAGGCGGGACTCGCACGAAATGAGCGGGCAAATAAATAAAGAACAAACCCGTTTTGTCCGAGAACGGTACAACCGGATCTCGCGGCTTTACAACGTGCTGGAATGGCCGATGGAAATCGCGTTCTACCGGCGCTGGCGCCGAAAGTTGTTTGCGCGGCTGCAGGGTCGGCGAGTGCTGGAAATCGGCATCGGCACGGGGAAAAACCTACCGTTTTACCGCGGCAGAACTCTGAAAGCCGTGGGATTGGATTTTAGTGAAGGCATGTTGTACCATGCTTTGCCGCGTGCCCGAGAGCTGGGCATCCTCCTGGTGCAGGGAGATGCCCAGCTTCTCCCATTCAAAGACCATCAATTTGATACCGTACTGGCGACATTCGTCTTCTGTTCGGTCCCCGATCCGGTTCTCGGTCTCAGCGAGATCCGCCGGGTACTGAAGCCCGAGGGACGGCTTTTGCTGCTTGAACATGTTCTGCCGGAAAATCGATTTCTGGCAGAATGGTTCAACCGGCTGAATGCTTATACCGTCCGGCGCATCGGCGTCAACATCAACCGCACCACCGCACAGAACATCCGCCGCGCGGGATTCGACATCCTTGAAGAACACAATCTGCTGTCAACGATTTTCAAGCTGTTTGTGGCGCACCCGCAATAAAGCTTTGCTCCACTGTCTTTGGGCAGCCAACCGGGTTCGCTCGGTTCGCGATGCTACCCGGCTGAATCCGGGCGATCCATTGCCTGACGGCGCCGGCGATTTCGTTGCTTTATTACCACCCGGCGAACAACGGAGAC
The DNA here is from genome assembly GCA_015491485.1 of Candidatus Zhuqueibacterota bacterium. Lineage (GTDB taxonomy): Bacteria > Zhuqueibacterota > Zhuqueibacteria > Zhuqueibacterales > Geothermadaptataceae > Hydrothermovivens. The sequence continues at coordinate 20,748 of WFVT01000072.1, read as the reverse complement.
ATTCCATATCCTTAATTCTCTGTTACTACCGTGAAAGCGGTAATGCATCGGCGCTCGTTTTTCTTTGAAGCCCGTTTCTATGGGGATGACCATTTCCGGGCAATTTCTCTATTTTTGGAGTGCTTCAGCGCAACACTTACCGGCATGAAATCATTTTAGATGAGGGCCTTTTACAGATGAATGCCAATCCAGCATACGACGTTATTGTGGTCGGCCTTGGTCCGGGCGGCAGCTCTGCTGCCCGTGAATTGGCCGAGCGTGGTTTGAGAGTGCTCGCTCTGGAAAAGCAGCAGATGCCGAGGTATAAAACCTGTGGCGGTTGTTTGTCCGCCAAAATCCGTCCCCTTCTGGATGACGACGTTGATGACATTATCGAAGCAGAGATCTATCGCGTTATTGTGACGTTTCGTGGGCACAGCGAAATCACTGTCGAATCGGATACGCCCATCGCGTACATGGTTATGCGCGACCGTTTCGATCATTATCTGGCGCAAAAAGCGGCTGCTGCAGGTGCGGAAATACGCGATCAGGAACCGGTGAAGTCCATTATCCGGCATGAAGATCATTTTGAGGTCGTGACCCACAAAGGTCGTTACCGTGCACTATTTGTGGTCGGGGCCGATGGCGTCAACGGCATCAGCCGGCGTGCGCTGGGTTATACACCGCCTCGCCATTTGGCCGTTGCCCTGGAAGGAGAAGCGCGCATCGTCCCGGAACGTTTCTCTCAGATGCAAGGCACGGTCAGGCTCGACGTCGGCGATGTTCCCTACGGATACGGCTGGATTTTTCCGAAAAAAGACCACTGGTCCCTGGGCATCGGAACCGTTCAACATCTGACAACCCATCCGAAAAAGGTGTATCGAACCTTCGTCACCCATCAGCATGTGGATGATGTTATTGAGCAGGAAGAGCGGCACGGATTTCGCATTCCGCTATTTTCCGAGAAATCCGATCCGATCGCCAATGAAGGTTCACTATTGGTTGGGGACGCCGCCTCTCTGGTCGATCCGTTTTTGGGAGAAGGCATTTATTATGCCATTCGCAGCGGCCGTATTGCGGGCGAAGTCATCGAGAAAGCCCACCGGCAAGGCTACCGGGATCTGAGTGCTTACCAGAAGAGAATCGAAACGGAAATGGTCCCGGATTTTAGCGCGGCGGCTCGTATCGCCCGTTTTGGCTATCAGTACCCGAAACTCGGTTTTACTTTATTTAAACTTCACCCTGAATATGCTCAACAGTTTGTGCAGATTCTACGCGGTTCCATGGGTTACCGAGAGTATTGGCAGAAATTTCGTGGCGCTGTCAGACTCGGACTCCTGGATTTTTTGAAGCTTCTCAGCCGGCCGCCGAAATCGATCGCCCGGGCCTACGATCGCATTGCCGACCAATACGATGCCATCCGCTTCTTGTGGCAGGAAACGGTCGCCCATGAACCCACGCAAGCCTTTTTCCAGTTGCTTGAAACCGTTTTTCCGTCCGGCGCCAGAGTTTTGGATGCAGGCACCGGCACCGGGGAGGTGGTTCAGGAACTCCTGAAACGTACCCACCCGGAACGGATTGTGGCGGTGGACATATCCGAACGGATGCTGAATCTCGCCAGACAAAAAGTTCGCGATCCACGCGTCGAGTTCACGAAAGCTGATTTTCAATTTCTCCGCTACCCCGACCGGAGCTTCGATGCGGTAATCAGTCTGTGGTCATTGGAAACCTGCCCGAATCCTCGGCAAGCCGTACAGGAATTTTTGCGGCTGATCAAAGACGATGGCTATGTGATTTATCTGTTCTCCAGTTTACCAAAAGGAGTACGGCGGTTTTATGGCTACCTTGCCGAAAAGCTGATTGGCGCCAGCTTAAAGTGGCGGCTCTTGCATGAATCGGAACGCCCGTATCACTCTTGCGCCAATTCCTTGCTGAAAACCTTCGGCAACGGCTTATTCACGCTTGTCGTGTTGCGAAAATGTTGCGATGTTTCCGATGACATTACCCCATGCACGTTGCCCCCGAATTGGACGCCTCACCAGGCACTTGAACCGCTTTCATAAACCGTTTTTATTCGGAAAGGAGGTGAAAGATGGCTTATCTCCGCTTGCACCCCATAGCGTTGGCCAACGCTCTCGGTGCCCTGGAAGGCATCGCTGTTTTTGCGGCGACCCTCGTTTTGGTGGCTCAGGGCGAATCCGGCGATGCATTCCTAAGTCGTTTTTTTCCGTTTTATGAAATTAGCTGGCAGGGAGCATTGGCAGGCTTGTTTTTCGGATTTATTGATGGCTGGATTGGCGGGCTGATTCTGGCGTGGATTTATAACTTTTTCGCTTTCAGGCAAAAAGCTGAAATCAAATAGGTGCGCACGGAACCGGTACACCGGTGGATACCGTCCATTCCCCTTGGCTTTGCCCTTTGTTATCATAAAATGATTTGACGATCGCAGGGTCTGTTTTGGAAAATCCGCAATCTGAACGAAATGACGCTTAAATGAAATGCCATTCTCACACCGAACAAAAAACAGGAAACTCGATCCCGGCCAGCATCGTAATTTATGTAGATTATTCAACACTATTTTGTAGAATAGTCAACAACCGTGGGGAGACTCTTCAGCCTTACCCCTACTTGCTTCATTCTTATGTTACTGTTTTTCATATCGTTATAGCTCATTTTCGAGTCATGGCACAGCGTTTGCCATAAACGTCATCGAAAAGCACACATCAAAAGCCTGATGTCCTAATTCGAATGCTTTTGAGGATGAGCTATAGAACTTCTCTCAATAGGAGGGCGTTACCATGAAACGGATCATTGCTATCACGATTATCGCCACATTTGCAGCTTTAGTGATGTGGGATGCTCCTGCTTCGGCCCAGATGATGCAGCAAAAACAACAAAGCGGTATGATGGGCCAGGGTATGATGGGCAAAGGCATGATGGGTGGTATGATGGGCGGTATGATGCAAGGCGGCATGATGGGCCAAATGCATAAAAAGATGCACGGCGGGTTTGATTTCTTTCTCAGCAAAGCCAAACAATTGGAATTAACCCAGGATCAGATCAAAAAGCTGCGTGCCCTGAAATTTGAATTTGAAAAAGCCAACGTACAGCGAAAGGCGGCATTGCAGCTTGCAAAATTGGAGCTGAAAGAGCTCAAAGCCTCGGACAATCCCGATCCGAAAAAGATTGAGGCTAAAATTCGAGAAATCGCCAACAAAAAGGCGGATATGGAAATCGCGCTTTTCCGGGCCAAACGGCAAGCCAAAAGCCTGCTCACCGATGAGCAACGGGCCAAGCTGAGCGCCATGACCTGCCCCATGTGCGGTCAAATGCACGGTGGCGGCATGATGGGCGGCGGTATGATGGGAAAAGGCATGATGCAAGGCGGCATGATGGGCAAAGGCATGATGAAAAAAGGCAGCAGCGACGGCAGCGGCTCCCAGCATGAAGCCCATCACAAAAAGAATTGAAATCCCTCATCCCTCTTCAGCCATAGTCTAACGTGCCATTTTCACCTCATGGTTCAAGTCAAAGGGGTTGCCCGGTGCAGCCCCTTTTTTATTTTTATTATGAGCGCTGGCCCACACCATTCACCCGTCATCGTAGATTTTGCCATCCAATGCATCCCGGGCAGGCTGCCAGTCATGATATCTTTTCTATCCAGGCCAAGACTGTAGAATATTATTTAAATTGTAGAATATTGTACAGAGCAATACAGGGCGCAGAACATCTCATCAGGAGAGAACTATCTGTTTATTTGATACTTAGGGGACGTGTGGCTGTTTGGTATCATTTTTGAACCTTTTTATGACAAAACCAGGTCGGTTCTTTTCAAACAAAACGCGGGTTTCATCCTCAGGACGAGCATATTCGTCAAATGATCTGCATCGGGAGACACACCGAGCTTTGACACCTGTGGATGCAGAGACGTATTCCAATGACGGAAGGAGGAACGCCATGCATCGCATACAGCCCTTTCCCGTTGCAGTAGCTCTGAGTTTTATCTTACTGATTCTTTTTTCGGTGTGTGTCCTGCTGCATTTGATTTTCAGCCCCGAAATGTGGCCCATGGTTAAATTCTGGGAAGTGGTCCTGGTGGGATTTAGCTGGGTATCGACGTTAAGCTATTTTTTGGCCGTTCTTGAAATTTTTGTCGTTGCCTTTTATCTGGCCTATGTTTTTGTGGGGCTTTACAATTATTTTAACGCTCGCTTTCCCGCAAAGGAGGATGATACTATGAAACCTTTACGTTTTAAACCTGTGGCCTTTGCTGTTACCGGACTTGGGATCATTACTTACATCCTTTGCTTCTTATTCGATCTGGTCTTCCCACAGCTATCCATGATCGCCATCTGGGAAATCCTCCTGCCCGGCTTTAAAGGACTTGACTTCAAAAGTTTCATCATTGGGCTGATCGATGTTACGATTTATGGAATTTATATCGCGGCTGTCTTTGTGCCGATTTATAACAACTTTTACAGTTCCGAATTGCCGGAAGTGAAATAGCGAAATTGGACTGGCCCCCATGGCTTTCAATTTCTTTCGCATCTTAGTCATGATCTCAGAACATGATATTCTGACCGATGCCGGCCGCCTGGCCATCTAATTAATGTGGTAATTTAAATGAATTCAATAGGATGAAATGTGATCTATTGAAGACACATGTGTTTTCATTCAACGTTTCGCAGGAGGTGTGACATGACAGAGTCAAGAATGAAGTGGTGGATAGGTTTGGCATCGGTTGTTATCTTTTTGGGGTTTGGTAAGCCCGGTCAGGCGCAAATGGGCGGTCCGCACCACGGCCCCGGCCACAGCCTGGGCCCGGATTCACTGCAAATCGTTGAGCTTTCCGGAACGGTTCTCGTGGATTCATCCCATACGCATCCCATGTATTATCTCGATACCGACAACGATGGCTCGGCGGACTATCAGCTCATGTTTGGCCCCTGGTGGTATCGGCCGGAAAGCGGCGCACAGCGCCCCGGACACGGCGATACGGTCACCCTGGTCGGCGGCCTTGAAGACGACATGCAGGGATTGCCGCAGGTCATCGTCTTTGAATTGAACGGCCAGAAATGGCGCGATCCCGTGGCGGTGGGCAGTCATGGTTGGTGGGAGGCCAATGCATGGGAAACCGGCGGCGATACGCTTACCGTGACCGGCACGGTTCTCGTGGACTCCACGCACTACTATCCCATGTATTTCCTCGATACGGACGGGGATTCGATTCCGGATTACCGGCTGGGCTTTGGGCCGTACTGGTATGAGCCCGACAATGGGCTGCAGCGACCGCAGGCCGGTGAATCGGTGACGATTTTCGGAATCGTCCATCAGGGAATGTTCGGCTTCGGCATGCTGACGGTGTACCGGATCAACGGGCAGGAGTGGCGGCCGCTGAATGCGCCGGCGCCCTGGGCCGGGACCTGGATTCATCGCGATCACGCGGACTCCGCCTATGTGTACTGTGCCAATGACAGCAGCAACTGGATCGGCTTTGCGCCCGGCCACATGGGCCGCGGCAACATGCACATGGGCGGCATGCGCTGGCCGGATTCGGTTTTCGTGATGTTCTGGGAAGTGCATCCGGACAGCATGCCCGGCGATGCAGACCCGGGCTATGTGCATGGCTATTATGTCGATGTGCGCGATCCGCAGGGCTCGACCATGATGGGCGGCAGCATGTGGGGCGGCAACAACTGGGGCGGTCATCACGGCCGCATGCAGTTTGAGAAAGATCACCGCATGGTGTTGCGCTATACAGACGAAGAAATGGCAAACCTGGGGCTCGATGAATCGAAGATTCATGTGCGCTACTGGGATCCGCAATCACAGCAGTGGCAGACCGAATCCAATGCTCAGGTAGATCCGCAAAGCAACACCGTCACGCTCACCAGCAACACGCTGAACACGTACTATGTGCTGGCATCGGAATCGTCCCCGACCGGCATCGACTCACGCCGCTCCACGCCGAGCTCGTTTGAACTGCTGGGCAACTATCCAAATCCATTCAATCCGGAAACGACCATTGCCTTCCGGCTGGACGAGCCGATGCGCGTGACGCTGCAAATCTACAACCTCGGCGGCCAGAAGCTGATCACGCTGGTGGACGATTGGCGCAACCCGGGATTGCACCGGGTCATCTGGAACGGAAAGGATGCTGGCGGCCGGACATTAAGCAGCGGGATGTATATGATCCGGCTCCAGGCCGGTGAGCAGGTACAGAGCAAACCCGTTTTGCTGGTAAAATGATTTGTTTTGCGTGAAAGATTCATTGGAAGAGAAGCGCCCCTGAAGCCAAACATCGCTTTCCCCTCGCTTCTCTCCTTCATCCGCCCGGATTCGCCAACAAGAGTCCGGGCGTTTTTGTTTTTTGGGTCATGCACGACAACCGGTAAATCTCATTGACATTTCACGGTGAATCCGCTATATTCTTTTACAATTCGTTCCAAATCAGCTTGCAGGTGTCATGATGAAAAAGCTCGGCCCTTTCATCATCCAGGTCAGCGAAGAAGAGTTCCGGCAGCACGTGGATAAACTGCTGGAGCACATCAAAAACGGCGTGACCGTGGTGATTTCGGAGAATGGGCATATTATTGCCAGCGTGGAGCCCGTCAGAACAGGCAAAAAAGAGGAATTGCTGGCCAATTTTGTTTCGACGCCAGAAGAAATCGAGGCACGCTTTCGAAAGCTGGAAGACATGCTGGATCAAGGGGACTTGCCCATCGAACAATGCTATCTTGCCAATCCCATTATTGTGGACATGGGCAAGACAGACAGTTCCAACCTGGATAATGAATTATACAAATGAGAATTTTTGTTGATACATCGTTTCTTATCGCACAGCATAATGTAAAAGACAGCAATCATCAGAAAGCCTTTCAAGCTTTCGCCGATCTATTAAAGCAAGATGCTCGCGCTAATTTCATCATAACAGACTATATATTTGATGAATTAGCCACCTTCTTGATGACCAGAGTATCCAAGCATTTTGCCATCAAAATCTGTCAGAATATTTTGCGGGACGCCCGCACCACGATGATTCAGATCAGCAAAGATCGGTTCTACAAAGCTTGGGAAAATTTTTCAAGCAGGCAGGATCAATCGTGGAGTTTCACCGATTGCACTTCTTTCGTGGTCATTCAGGAACTGGATATCCAAACGGCGCTGAGTTTTGACCGCCATTTCAAACAGTTCGGCATTGAGGTTCTGCCGCATTAAGCAACGTTTCACTCCCTATTTCCACCAATCTGTCAACAATCGACGCATCCACCGATACGGCCATTTCATGATGTGTTCTTTCACCTCCTCTAGCTCCAGCACCGGCGACAGGCACACATCCTTCCCCTCGGCCAGAACCAGCCACTCCTCACGCGTGCGCTGCTGAAACAGCTTCTGCAATGCTTTTTTCAGCCGCTCGCCTTCCTTTCCCATGGCGAAATGCAGCGGCTTCCACTCCGGTCGCTCCACCAGATCACAAAAGGCTTCCCAGAATTTTTGCTCCAGCGCGCCCAGGGCAAGGTACTTGCCGTCTTTGCAGCGGTACACGTTGTAATTCGGCAGACCACCGGCCAGCGGATGCTCACCCGGCCCGAAGCGCTGTCCGCAGGCGCGGTACTGCGCCCATTGCAGGGTGATGAGCGGCAGGGTGCCTTCGAGCATGGCCACATCCACGTGCTGGCCCTCGCCCGTGCGCTGCCGCTGCCACAACGCCGCCAGCGTACGAATGATCAGCCAGTACGCCCCGCCCGCCACATCCGCGATTTGCACGCCCGGTAGCACCGGTCCGGCTTTGGGACTGCCGGTCAGCGAGAGGATGCCGGCATAGCCGATGTAGTTGATGTCGTGCCCCGCCTGCTGCGCCATCGGGCCGGACTGGCCGTAGCCGGTGAGCGACACATAAATCAACTTTGGGTTGTACTGCCGCACCGATTCGTAATCGAGGCCGAGTTCCCGCATCACGCCGGGGCGAAACTGTTCCACCAGCACATCCGCCGTGCGGATCAGCTCCGCGAGCTGCTCCTGCCCGTCCGCGCTGCTGAAATCCAGGTTGAGGATTTGCTTACCGTGGTTGACCGCCACATAGCCGGCCGATTCCTCGCCGAGAAACGGCGGATAAAACCGCATGGGATCGGGATGGCGCACGTCCTCAATTTTGATCACTTCCGCGCCGAGAACGGCCATCAGCCGGGTCCCCAGCGGGCCGGGATACAACCGGGTGAAATCGAGAATGCGGATACCGGCCAGCGGGCCGTCGGTCGCTTTCCGGGATTCCATTCGGGGAGCCTTCGCTTCTCTTCAAGTATCCTTTAACGGCCGGAACAGGCCGATGAATTTCAGCATTTCGCTAACGTTGCTGACTTTGATTTTGCCCATCATGAACGCCATCTGCGGATTGGCCTTGCCCAGCTCGATGTCGCGGTAGGTTTTGTCTTTGGTTTTCACCACACATTTCGGCTCGCCGTGCAATCCTTCTTTGACCTCGCAGACGCCGTCGTGGATATGCACCGTGAACAGGCCGCCCTCCTTGCCGGAAATATCGAAATGGATCACGGTCTCGTAATCGCCGGCTTTGTCCGCACGGAACCGCCGCGGCAGCGTCTGGAAAATTTCCGCCACGGTCTCCGGCGGTTTACCGGTGGCCGCGGGCGCACTTGCGGCCGGCGCTTCTTCCGGGTTGGCTGTGACACCGGCCGTCGGCGTTTCGGGCGTTGCCGTTTTTTCAGCCGTTGATTCCGCCGCCTGTTTCTCGTACACCGATTCGTACTTTGCCTGATCGATCATGATCCGTGAGATGATTTCGCGCATGATCTCCGATGTGCCGCCGGCAATGGTGCCCACGCGCGCATCCCGGTACATGCGGGCGATCGGGTACTCTTCCATGTAGCCGTAGCCGCCGAAGTACTGCAGGCAGGTATCGACCAGCCGCTTGCCAAGCTCGGAGGTGTGCAGTTTGGCCATGGAGGCTTCGCGCACGAACATCTCGCCCTGATCGCACAGATAGGCGGCGTAATAGGTGAGCTGGCGGGCGGCTTCGAGCTCGGTGGCCATATCCGCCAGCGCATGCCGAATCACCTGAAATTTCGCAATCGGCCGGCCGAATGCCTCGCGCTCGGTGATGTATTTCAGGGTGATCTCCAGCGCCTTTTCCATGCCGCCGATGCCGGTGATCGCGCCGACCAGTCGCTCGAGCTGGAAGCTTTCCATAATGTAAAAAAAGCCCATGTTCTCCTCACCGATGCGCTGACTGACCGGCACGCGAACGTCGTCAAAGGACAGTTCCGCAGTGTCGGAACAGTGCCAGCCGATTTTGCGCAGGGGACGCGCGGACACGCCCGGGGTATCGCGGTCCACCACGATAAGGCTGATGCCGTCTTCCCGGGCCTCGGGGCGGGTTTTCACCGCCAGGGTCATAAAATCACCGTACACGCCGTTGGTGATGAAGGTTTTGGAACCGTTGATGACGTAGAAATCGCCGTCGCGCTCGGCGCGTGTCTGAATATTGGCGACGTCCGAGCCGGTGTTGGGCTCGGTGATGGCCAGCGCGCCGACCTTTTCGCCCTGGATGGACGGCACCAGGTACTTTTGTTTGAGTTCCTCGCTGCCCACGCGCGCCAGATGCGCTGTGGCCATGTACTGCTGCACCGCCACCGCCGCGGCAAATCCTCCGAGCGCCGTGCGGCCCACCTCCTCCAGAAACACGACGGAATAGAAAAAGTCGGCTTCCGCCCCGCCGTACTTTTCCGGAAAATTGATGCCGAGAAATCCCAGTTCGCCCATCTTTTTCCAGATCTCGCGGGGAATCCGACCGGCTTCCTCCCACGCATCGGCGTGCGGGACGACTTCCTTTTCCATGAACTCATGCACCGTCTGCCGGAACAATTCATGATCTCGGGTGAAATATGGCGACTGCATGGGAACTCCTTTCAAAAATTACATTGCTTAGCACAACATGAAGAGTCCAACGACGGGTTGAACCGGATTAATGCGAATGTAAGATCAAACGATAACGGGAAAGCTCACTCAATCCTTGAACACCTGTGGTTTTCAATAGTCATCCCAAATTCCGCCTATGAGGCTTCGTAAAACGCCTTCTGTTTCTGGGCATACTCCTTTAACAAACCCGCCGGGGTGTAGCGGGCACCATAACGTTGTTCATAACGTTTTAACCACTCCACGATCTGCCCGGCGCCGATGCTATCCACATACCGAAACGGACCGCCGCGGAAGGGTGGGAAACCCAGCCCGAGCACAGCGCCAAGGTCGCCGTCTTCCGGAGACTGCAAAATGCCTTCTTGCAAGCACAGCACTGCTTCGTTGATCATCACCAGGCTCAGCCGTTGCTGGATCACCTCGGCCCCAAAAGGCTTGCGTGAAGGACCGCCGAAAAACCGGTAGATGCCCAAATTTACTTCCTTGTGTTTGCGTCTCCGGCCGAGCCAGGACCGGCCATTGGAATCGTACCGGTAAAATCCTTTCTTATTTTTCTTACCATAATATCCGGCATCATAGAGTTGCTGAATGACCGGATTCGGCTCAACGCCGCGCTTCGCGAAAAAATCGGCCATCACCCGGGTCACATGCGCGCCCACATCGATGCCGACTTCATCCAGCAACGTCACCGGGCCGACCGGAAAGCCGAACTGCTTCATGGCCCGATCGATGGCCTCCACGGCCGCGCCTTCGGACAGCAGCACCAGCGTTTCATTCAGCAGCGGCGCCAGAATGCGCGTGGTGTAAAAGCCCGGGCCGTCCTTGACCACGATGCAGGTTTTGCCCTGCCGCCGGCCGACCTCAAACGCCGTGGCCGTGACCCACTCCGCGGTTTTTTCCGTGACAATGATTTCCAGTAGCGGCATTTTCGGCACCGGCGAAAAATAATGCATGCCCACCACCTGCTCCGGCCGCTTCGAAACGCTGGCAATTTCTGAAATCGGCAAGGAAGACGTGTTGCTGGCAACAATGCAGTGCTCGGGGACCACCGCCTCCACCTCCTGCAGCACCTTGTGTTTCAGCTCCAGGTCTTCAAACACCGCCTCGATCACCAGATCCGCTTTTTCGAAGCCGTGATAATCCACCACGCCGGTCAGCCGGCTGAAAATCCGGTCGCGCTCAAACGGCAGCAAAATGCGTTTTCTCACTTTGCGATCCAGTTCCTGCCAGATGGTCTTTTCGCCGCGGCCCAGCGCTTCCTGGCTGACATCCTTCATCAACACGTCGTAGCCCTGCTGGATGCTCACATCGGCGATGCCGGAGCCCATCAGGCCGGCGCCCAGCACGCCGATGCACTTTACCTCCCGCGCCTGATCGGCAAGGGGATTTTTCTTTTTGCCCGTCATGGCAAAAAACAGCCGGATGAGCTCTTTGCATTGGGGCGTCAGCATCAGCTCGTCGAATTTTTCCGCCTCCGCAGCATACCCGGCCTCGATCCCCTGTTCCATGCCGATCTCGACGCAATCGATGATTTTCAGCGGCGCGGGATAATTACCAAGCGTCTGTTTTTGCACGCGCTCGCGAGCCTTTTTGTAAATTAATTTGCGCGCGGCCGGAACGGCTTCGGTCAGCTTCATGGTCCTGGGGATTTTCGTTTTGCGTTTAAACGGCTTTTCAGCCAGTTCCCTGGCGGCGGTTCTGGCGGCTTGCAACAGTCCGTAGGGATGAATCAGCGCATCCACCAGGCCCATTTTGTACGCCTGCCGCGGATAGATGTTTTTACCGGTGAGCATGATCTCCAGCGCGCGCTGAATGCCCACCAGTCGCGGCAGCCGCTGCGTACCGCCGCCCGCCGGCAGCAGGCCCAGTTTGACTTCGGGCTGGCCCAGCACGGTTTTGGGATCCTCGGTGGCGATGCGATAATGACACGCCAGCGCCACCTCGCAGCCGCCGCCCAGCGCCGCGCCATGAATGGCCGCCACGATGGGTTTCGGAAATTTTTCGATGCGGTTCAGCACTTCATGGCCCTTCCGGCTGACGTCCGCGGCCTGCCCCGGCTCGGTAATCTGCAAAAATTTTTCGAGATCGGCTCCGGCGATGAAATTGTCTTTCTTCCGGCTGATCACCACAATGCCCTTCACATCGTCCCGCGCTTCCAGGTCGTCCAGCAGCTCATGGAACACCTCCACCAGATCGACCGAAATTTTGTTGACCTTCTCTCCCTCCTGATCCAGCCAGATGACGGCGATCTGGTCCTGGACTTCAAGATCGGCATAACGCATCAGACAGCCTCCTCCAAATGATCCATCATTGGGCTTGCGGGCTACGGATGCAATATAACACTTCTTAGGGCAAAGTGAATCATTTTTTGACGGTTGGACATTTTGAATGGAATTTGCCAGGCTCCGGCGACGGCCGTTTATTCGTTGCCGCCTTTTTTGCGATTGGCCAGCTTCTCCAATCGCTGCAGAGAATTGACATAATCTTCGATCACATGCTCGGAGATGTCGAACGAGGCGTCGGTATCGGCGATTTTGGGTGACGGGCTTTCAGCAGCGGGCGCTTTGATGGGTACCAGCCGGTCCGGCAGCAGCTCACGCAGAGCGGCCAGCACCGCGTCCACAGTCACGTTTTCGGTTTTGTGGGCATGGCCGCGCAAGGCAATATACGGATCACCGAGCGGCTTCCACTCGGCAGGATCGGTCGGACCGAAAATAGCCACCAGCGGCACCCTGTTGGCAGCCGCCAGATGCATCACCCCGGTGTCGTTGCAGACCAGTGCATGGCACTGGGTGAAGGCGGCGGCCACCTGCCGCAGACTCATCGGGGGCATCAGGATGGGACGGAAATTGGCCTGCGCCAGAAATTCATCTTTAAGGTCTTCTTCTTTCGGCCCCCAGAACAACAAAATCTGGCAGCCGTAATCCGCATGAAGCGTTTCAGCCAGGCGAACGAATTTCTCCACCGGCCACCGGTTGGCCACCTTGCCGGCGCCCACATGCATGCCGATCACCGGGCGGTCACTTTTGACACCGTTTTGCTGCATGCGGATACGTGCATCGGCCAGCTCTTCCTCGGTGAGGTGCATCACCTCGCTCAGATCGGCCGTATCCACATCAATGTAGCGCACGATATCCAGATTGCGCTCACTTTGATGACGCAAACCGTCGAAATAGGGCGCCACAAGATTATAGAAAAAGTTGCGCTTGCAGCCCGGGAACACCCGGTGCTCGGAGCCGAGAATGTAATCCGCGCCGGAAAAATAGGCGATGAAGTCGCTGGTCACCGAATGGCTCACCGTATTCAGCACGATCGCCAGGTCCCAACCGCTGCGCAACTGACGATAAAACCGCCATATTTTCGATAGCGTCCATTTGCGCAGGTCTTCATGCATCACTAAAACTTCGTCGGCGAAGGGATGATTTTTCAGAACATCGGCAAAATAGCTGCGCACCACCACACCGATGTGTGCCTGCGGGAAGTTTTCCCTTAGCGCCCGCAGGACCGGCGTGGACAGCAGAAAGTCACCGAGCTGATCATGCTGACGCACCACGAGAATGCGCCGGAATTTGCCGAACGGCACGAATTGCGGCAGCACTGTTTTTTTCGGCAGAATCCATTCCAGAATACGCAGAAACCGCCGTTTAAATGCCTGCTCTATGCGATACCATAATCTCATCGTTTCGGTCGTTGGCCTCGTTTTTTCTTCAGTTCCCGTTGAAACACGGCTTCCAGATGGTTGATCATGGCCACCTGGCTGAACAGATTTTGCACGCGGGCGTTGCCCTTTTGCCCCATGGTCTTCCGTAATTGCGGATCGGTCAACAACGCAATGGCGCGCTCGGCCAGCATCTCCGAATTTCCCGGCTCGATCAAATAACCGGTTTCGCCGTCGATGACGATTTCGGGCATGCTCGACACGTTGGTGGTGATCACCGGACGGTATGCCGCCATGGCTTCAATCAGCACAATGCCAAAACCTTCCCAGAATGAAGGCAGTACCAGCACGTCGATGGCGCGCATCACTTCCGGAATGTCGTCGTGAAAACCGGCCAGCAGCACGCGGTCTTTCCAGCCTTTTTCGCGCGTTTCGCTCTCGATCATTTCCCGCAACGGTCCCTCCCCCACAAAAACCAGGCGGACTTCCGGCACCGCCTGCTGGATCAAATCAAACGCCGTGAGCAGGACGCCGATGCCCTTTCTCGGATCAAGTTGTCCCACGAAACCCAGCACCGGTGCATCGTCGGGGATGCCCCAGCGCGACCGCAGCGCATTTCCGCTGGCCTGCTCAAATGGCGCGGGATCGATGCCGTTATAAATCACCTCGATCCGAGTCGGATCCAGCCACGGGGCATTGCGCAGCAGCGCCTGCCGGGTGGCATCAGAGTTGGCAATGATGCAATCGGCCAGCACGTTGTAAGCGAACCGGTAACGCAGACGGTTTTTTAACGGATAATCGATGCCGCGGCGCGGAATGACCACCGGCTGCGGCCGAACCAATTTTGCGGCCAGCCCCGCCTGCCGCAGTTCTTTGTCCATATTGGTCAGCACCACATCGATGTTTGCACGGCGCATCACATGCGCCAGCCGGAAGATGGTCAACGGATTCAGGTCGCCGCCGAACTGCACTTCGACCACCGGGAAACCGGCTTTTTGGGCGCGGTAGCCCACTTCGGTTGCCGGCCAGCAGCACAAAATGAGGCGATGTCCGCGCTTGCGCAACGCCTCCATGGCGCGCAACATCCACACCTCGCCGCCGCCAAACATCTGAATGCTGTTGACGAACAGAATGTTCACTCTGCGTTCCCGCTTAAAGTCGTTTTCGCCTGCGTCGTGGCTGTTTCCTGAGACCGTTCTTCCAGCGCGCGGTGAATTCGCTGCACAATAGCCCGGCTGTCGTGGTGGCGTTCCAGCCAGCGCCGGCCCTGTTCCGCCAGACGGCGCCGGCGCGCCGCATCGTCAATCAGCGCCAGCAGCGCGTCTTTCAAATTGCGCCGGTCCACTTCGACAAAGGGATGATCCGGATACGCCCGCTTGAACGCCGGCACCAGGCCCGTACAAGTGGGAATACCGAGCGCCAGCGCCTCCAGCGCGTTGATACCGTAACCGAGATCACCGATCTGATCGATGAAAATGTCGCAGGTGTCTTTGCGCGCGATCGCCTCGCGGTACGGGAGATGTTCAATCAGCACGATCTCGATGTCCCGTTCCGTCTGCAGTTGCTGCAGCACCGCTAAAATCACATCGCTGCCCTTGGCGGCGCGGTTGGTGGGCGCATGCCCGATACGAACCGGCCGGCTTCGTGCTTCGCGGATGCGGAATGCGAACCGTTCCGGCTCGAACGGAAACAGCACATGCATCAGGCGGTCATCCAGATCGAGATGGTCCCATTCGAACGTGATGCGCAAATCGGCGGCCGCGTCCACCGCCGGGATGATCCCGCGCGTGCGCAGGTCGCTGCCGGTGTAGGCAACGACGACACGCTTGCCGATCTGTTTGAGCCGGCGCACGATCCGCCCATCGCGGTAAAAATCCAGCCCGGCGTCGAATTCATACACATCGAAATTCCAGAAATCCACCTCCTGCATCCAGCGCTGGATTTTCCGCTGCCAGAGCCGCTCGCGCAAGGCCACCAGCCAGCGTTCGGCCGCGCCGTGGGGTCGCCACACGGGAGGCCCCTCGCCGGTCGGCCGCGCCAAATTATCCACCCGCTGCCGCTGGGGATCCGACACCCAGCGCTTCAGCCGCTGTACTGCGACGGAGCGAACCAGCGGCAGTTCGAGGCACATGTCCTCATCATACCCGCGCGGATCGCGATAAAACGTCACCAGACGGCTGTCGTGCCCGAGGGCGCGTTCGGCGCGCACCAGCGTCATGGGCACGTCCGAAATGTTTTGCGGCGCGATGTGCAATATCCGCATGGGCATCGTGGTGACGGATTCAAACGGCTTCGGATTTTTATGAATTTCAAAACACCATTTTGGCTGTCGCTAAGATGGGCAGCCATGGCCCGGGAAAGTGGAACCACCGATCACGTCCATCGCAGCACCATCGAGTCGCGGAACACGCCCTGCGCACCGAAGCTTTCTTTGAACCGCGCCAGCCCCCAGTTGGGCTCCATATTCACCGTAAACAGGCCGAAATCGAGATACGCAAATCCCTGCTCGATGCAGCGCTTAAACACCTCGTAAAACAGCAAGTTCACGGCCCGGTAGCGCTGAAATTCCTCGCGGTGACTGATGTAAAATGCCAGGGTGCTGCGCGCATGCGCATGAAACATCACGATTCCGGCCACCATTTGCTCTTCGACATACGCCGCGAACAGGTGGATCAGCTCCGGGAACCGCGCAGCCAGGGTTTTCAGTTCTTCCAGACTATGGGTGGGGATGACGTTGTGCCGCAACTTGAGGTTGCGCTGCAGAATGGCATAAAAGGTTTCGTAATCGTCGCTAAGTCTGACTTGCACCCCCAGTTTTTGCGCCCGGCGCACGTTGCGCCGCGATTCCGGCGACAGCATGGGCATCACCTGCGCCGGATCGGACGGCAGCGGCACCACGCTGGACACTTCCCGTTTGCGGTACTGAAATCCGGCCCGGAACAGGGCGAAATCGATGTACTGGCTGGGGCGGTGCTGATAGATGATCGGAGGAAGCGTGATGTCCAGGCCGCCGTAGTGGCGCTCCCGCGCGTAGCGAATCAGGGCCTGCACCAGCCGCATGGCATCGCGCAGGGACAGGTCTCTGCGGGTGACGAACGAGCCGAAACTGGCGCCGGGATGGGACACCAGGATTTTCTCGTCATCGCCGTGCCGCCGCGCCGCCGGAAGCACGGCCAGCAGCCGGCCCTTTTTGTAAAACAGCAACGAGTCGTCGATGAAGCGGTCCGGCGGATGGTAGCTGAGAAAAGACCGCTTGTGGAACAGGGTGCCATTGTTGCTCTGTTCCACGAATTCATCCCAGGTCTCCCGGAGCTCCGGCGTGTAAGGCTCAATCTCCAGCCGATCCATCGCTGCGCTACGCCTGCTCCGACATGAGTTTCACCAGGATGGCCTTTTGAATGTGCAGCCGGTTCTCCGCCTGATCGAACACGATGGAATGCGGGCCGTCCATCACCTCATCGGTCACCTCTTCGCCGCGGTGCGCCGGCAGGCAGTGCAAGAATTTCACGTTCGGATCGGCCAGCTTCAGCAGCGCCTCGTTCACTTGGAACGGCGCGAACACCTGTTTGCGCTGCTCGGCCTCTTCTTCCTGCCCCATACTGGCCCATACGTCGGTATAAACAAACTCCGCGCCGCGCACGGCTTCTTCGGCGGAGTGATACAGGGCAATTTCGCTCACGCCGCCCCTAAGCGCCCGCTCCACAAAATCCGGTCTCGGCTCGTAACCCTCCGGCGTGGCGATGGACAGCTTGAACGGAATTTTGGCCGCCAGATTCAGCCACGAATGGCACACGTTGTTGCCATCGCCCACCCAGGCCACATGCACGCCCTCGAACCGGCCACGGTGCTCAATGATGGTCAGCATATCGCCCATGACTTGGCAGGGATGCACCAGATCGGACAGGCCATTGATGACCGGCACGCTGGCCCAATCGGCCAGTTGCTCCACGTGATCGTGATCAAACACGCGCGCCATGATGCCGTCCACGTAGCGGGCCAGCACC
This sequence comes from Candidatus Zhuqueibacterota bacterium, assembly GCA_015491485.1. Taxonomy (GTDB): domain Bacteria; phylum Zhuqueibacterota; class Zhuqueibacteria; order Zhuqueibacterales; family Geothermadaptataceae; genus Hydrothermovivens. The sequence goes on along the minus strand of WFVT01000072.1, from coordinate 3,177 downwards.
CGCGCCACGTCCGCCACGGACTCGCGCTTGCCCAGTCCGATTTCCGCCGGCCCCAGGTACAGCGCGTGTCCGCCAAGCTGATACATGCCGACTTCGAACGAAACGCGTGTGCGGTTGGACGGTTTCTGAAACACCATGGCCAGGGTCTTGCCCTTGAGCGGATGATACACCTCGCCCGCCTTGAATCGGGCCTTGAGTTCACGGGCAAGATCAAAAGTCTGCACAATCTCTTCGGTGCTCCAATCGGCGATGGTGACGAAATCTTTTTTCAATGCTGTTCCTCCCTCATGTTGTGCATGGGATGCGCAAATCGGCACTTCAGCGAATTACAAAATATACCGGCTCAGGTCCTCGTCCTCGACGATGTCCGATAGTTTTTTCTGCACCATTTCCCGGTCCACGACGATCTTGTCCTTCTTCTTATCCGGCACATCGAACAGGATATCTTCCAGCAGGGTGGTAAGCACGGTGTGCAGCCGGCGCGCGCCGATGTTCTCGGTGCGATCGTTCACCCGGTAGGCGATTTCGGCAATCTCGCGAATGGCGTCATCGGTGAATTGAATTTCCACACCTTCAGCCGCCAATAACGCCGTGTACTGCTTCAGCAGCGCGTTCTCCGGCTCTGTCAAAATGCGCACGAAATCGTCGGCGGTGAGGTTGTCCAGCTCCACACGAATGGGGAACCGGCCCTGCAGCTCCGGGATCAAATCCGACGGCTTGGACAAATGGAACGCGCCCGAGGCGATGAACAGAATGTGATCGGTTTTGACCATGCCGTACTTGGTGAGCACGCTGGTGCCCTCGACCACCGGCAGCAGATCGCGCTGCACCCCTTCTCGCGACACATCGGGACCGCTCTTGCCGGAGTTGCTGCCGGCCACTTTATCGATCTCATCGATGAACACGATGCCCGAATTCTCAACGCGCTCCAGCGCCTCACGGATGGCGCCCTCCTGATCGATGAGCTTTTGCGCCTCTTCCTGAACCAGAGTCTCGCGCGCCTCGGACACCTTCATGCGCCGTTTCTTGGTTTTCTTGGGAAACAGGTTGCCGAAAATGTCCTGCAGGTTCAGGCCCATCTCTTCGATGCCACCCGGCGAAATGACCTGCATCATGGGGATGGTATCGGTCGGGACTTCGATTTCCACCATGCGATCTTCCAGCTCGCCGGCTTCCAGGCGGGCGCGCATTTTTTCGCGGTTGCGCTGGTAACGTTCCTCCGGCGATTCCGTGGACGTGTCCGAGACCCCTTCGAGGTTGTCCACAGAATGGTGCCGCACGGCGTGCACATCCGGCGGCGGTGGATACAGAATATCCAGCAGCCGCTCGTTGGCCAGGCGACGCGCCTGTTCCTGTACCGCGGCCAGCTTTTCCTGCCGCACCATGGATACCGCCAGGTCCACCAGATCGCGAATGATCGACTCCACGTCCCGGCCGACATACCCCACTTCGGTGAATTTGGTGGCTTCGACTTTGATGAACGGCGCTTTGGCCAGCCGCGCCAGCCGGCGGGCGATTTCGGTCTTGCCCACGCCGGTGGGCCCGATCATGATGATGTTGTTGGGCATGATCTCTTCGCGCAGCTCCTGCTTCACCTGCAGCCGCCGCCAGCGGTTGCGCAGCGCGATGGCCACGGCGCGTTTGGCCCGATCCTGCCCGATAATGTATTTATCCAGTTCGGCGACGATCTGTCTCGGTGTCAATTCCTCAATTTGCATTTATCCCAGCTCCTCAATGATCAATCGATCGTTCGTATAAATGCAGATCTCCGCGGCGATCCGCATGGCCTGTTCGGCGATATCGCGGGCGCTCAGGTCGGAATGGCGCACCAGGGCGCGCGCCGCTGCCAGGGCATAACCGCCCCCCGAGCCGATGGCGATCACATCGTCGTCCGGCTCGATGATATCTCCCGTTCCGGAAATCAGAAACGTTTGCTGCGCATCCATGACGATCATTTGCGCTTCCAGCCGGCGCAAAAAACGGTCCGTGCGCCATTCTTTGGCGAGGTTGATGGCCGATTTATCCAGCTTGCCGCGATTGGCCTCGAGATGTTGCTCAAATTTTTCGAACAGGGTGAACGCATCGGCGGCGGCGCCGGCAAACCCGGCCAGCACCGTGCCTTTGTACATGGTGCGCACCTTGCGCGCGTTCGCTTTCAGCAACGTGTCGCCCCAGGTGACCTGTCCATCCCCGGCCAGCACGGATTTGCCTTTATGTCGCACGCTTAAAATGGTCGTGCTATGGATATTGGCGTTTTTCATCGGACTATAGACTCCAATGGATTGATCGCAAATACGAACCGCTCATAATCGCCTTTTAATGGCTTTTCTTAATCGGCATAAGAGCCGATCCAAAACCAGGCAATTTCATCGTTTGAAAAAATCCCCAATGCCCTATCATCCCGAGAAATTCGATTCGAGTATATCGGCTTGTTTAAGTGAACTCGCTCAAAGTTTAATGAACAATTAAGCTTAAATCTTTTCGCAAGCCAAAGTCTCAAAAACCCTTTGTGTCCTCTGCGCCTTTGTGGTTCCCACTCCTTTTTGACTCAGGTGCCCTTTTCCATCGTCGGATTTTGATTATATTCCGCGCTTTTGCCCGGCGGGATGGTCAAATACTGCCACCGGTCTCCGGCAAAATGTTTGGCCAGATACACGATCTGCCCGACGTGATAACTGAAATGCGCCAGCGATCGCGCCAGCGCTTCTTCCACGGTAAAGGCCACCCCACGGATGGTCACCGTCCGGCTCATGTCTTCCGGCGACAGCGAAAACACATTGTTTTCCAGCACCTTCCAGGCGCGCTGCCACAAGTCCATAAGCTCGGCGCGGCCGGCGCCGCTGGCGTCAAATTCCGCCTCACGCTGCCGCCACTCTTTTTCACCATCGGTGGTCAGGAAATCGGTGAACCGGGACAGCAGGTTCCCGGCCAGATGCTTTACAATAATCGCGATGGAATTGCTGGTTTCGCCGATCTGCCGGAAAAAATCCTCATCCGATACCTGAGCCACGGCATTTTCAAGCAGTCCCTTGTATCGCTTATACTCGCCGACAAAAACATTCATGGTGTGCTCCTCCGGTTGGGCGGAGGAAGAAAGCTCTGCGGGCGCCGTCTTTCGCTACCTCCGCGTTTTCAAAAGGTTGGACTCCACGCTGGCCGTGGGTCTCACACGATATT
>WFVT01000071.1 GCA_015491485.1 Candidatus Zhuqueibacterota bacterium | reverse complement strand
TTAGCATGAAAAGGTGCCGTTTACCGGACGGTTACACAATAACAGCCATGCAATTGGAAATGATGAAACCGGGATTAAACAGGTTCAAAAGTTCAGAAATGTGCATGGCAATTACATTTTTTTCCGTGTTCCGACGCCCTGTTACCGGCGGCGTGCATCCTGTCGCCGCCGCCTTTACAGAAATGCAATTGCCATGCCACTGAGGTAGGAGACCAGGCTTCTGAACGGAAGCTACTGGAAAAGTCTGTTACCCAACGCGATCCAGTAAACACCGGCAGTTAAAAGCCCATGGAGGGTTTCCAGCTGCCGGGGGATTGACTCAGCAACGTGGCCGGGGTGAACCGCTTCCCCTGAAAATACATCCATTTCACTTGCCGATAAGCCGAAACCGTCGCTAACGGATTGGCAGCCAGCACCACTAGATCCGCCACTGCACCCTCGGCGATTCTGCCCAGGTCCGGGCGTCCCAGCCGGTCAGCGGGGAAACGGGTCGCGGCTAAAAACACATCACGGAGCGGTATGTCTGCCGCACGGGCGTACAGTTCCAATTCGTGGATCAGCCCGATCCCATGAAAGGTTCCCGCGTTGCCGGCATCGCTGCCGGCAATGATGCGGACTCCCTGACGAAAGGCGGCACGAGTCCGTGCGACAGCATCCTGAAACCGCTGCTGCATGGTTTTTACAAATACCGGAGATTGCCGCGCCATCGAGATCCAACTCGTCGGCGCATTCAACGAATGCAGTATTTCCGGCAGCACCCAGCGCTGTACCAGGGTGTCTGCAATGGAAATCCCCGAAGCGATCTTTTGCAAACCATCAAATACCGCCAGCGTCGGGGTCAAAGTAACCCCTCGCTCTGCCATGAGCGCTATGGTTGCCTCCGACAACCCCGACGGCACATGCTCCAGGCCATCAGCACCGGCATCGACGGCCAATCGGGCATGCGCATCCGTCTGCACATGGACCACCGCCTTCAATCCCAGAGCATGAGCTGTGCGGATTGCCGCGCGCAAGGCGGTTTCGGACAGCCGCGGTAATTTCTGAAACGCAGCATCTCCCTCTTCAAGCACCAATTTAATCAGATCAACATGGTTTTCAGCCAGCTCGCGGACCGCAATTTCCGCTTCGGCCGCCGTGGTAACCTGCCGGGTCAGCCGTTCCGCCAATCCGGGCACCATTTCAAAACGCGCCGCAGGATGTCCGCCCGGAGCAGTGATCGCCGGGCCGGAAAAAAACGGCCGGGGAGCCCGCATTTCGCCGTTCCGGACGGCTTCTCGCAACGATTGCAAATCGGCAAGATCATCGGTTAAACTGACAAAAGCCGTGACCCCAACGCCCAGGTACGTTTGCAAATCGTGAACGACACGTTCCTTGCTGAATTCTTGCATCGATGCACTACCGCCCCCGGAACCTCCGAGATGCACGTGCGAGTCGATTAAGCCCGGGATCACAATTCCGCCATCAAGGTGATGGATTTCGACATCGGAGGTATCGATGGTTTCACCGCGGCGAACGATTCGCTCGATTCGGCCGTTCCGGATCAGCAACTGCGCACCGGGAACCAACCGGCCGTCTTCATCAATGTAGGAACAATCGGTTAGCAGCAGCGGCTTACCGGACTTCGCACCATCCGCTATCTCAAATTTCGGCGGCGCGGCGATCTTGAGTTGGGGGACGCCCCAGAATGCACCGATGTACACCAGCGTCAGGATGGCGACCGCGAGACCGAGCCGCTCTTTGCGGATCGGCTCGGTGCTTTCCCAGCGGAAGAGCAGGCCGTTCACCAGAAACGCCATGATGCCGGAGAGCAATAAAATCACCGCCGGAGGCACCAGAGATGCCAGAGATTCGCCCCGAACCATGATGCCCTGCAATACTTCCACCACATAGGTGGCAGGCAGGAATTTAGCAATCGTTTGCAGCCATTCCGGTAGCATGAAAAAGGGAACCGCAGCGCCGCTCAGGAACATCATCGGGAAAAATAAAACATTGGTGATGGCCGGAGCCGTTTTGCTGTCACGAGCCACGCTGCCGATCATCAGTCCAAGCGGAATAAATGCGAATCCAGCCAGTACCACCGCTACGCTCAAATCCAGCCAGCTACCGGCGACCGTAATCTTGAAAAATACTTTTGCGGCGGCGAGCTGCAGAGCAATGGACAGCACCATATTGATCATCGCCGTCACAGCATGCGCCAGCACGATTGTAACCGCGCTGACCGGCGTTACCCGGAATCGGCGATATACTCCGGTCTCGCGCTGCATCACCATCGTCATGGATACGCCAAAAAAGCTGGCGGAAATCATGGTGATGGTGAGCAGTCCCGGTATCAGGAAGCTCACTCGCTGCGGATCGGATCCTCCGAAAATAATCGCAAAACCGAAGAGAAAAAATAGTGGGAAAACCAGATTCCAGAAGAGGGCGGTCTTCGACCGTAACGCTTCCAGCAAATAGGCACGGGATAAAGCGGCAAGACCTTTCAGCATCATATATCACTCTCCTCCGCTATTTTCAACAGGAATGGGCGCGATCTTTTGCCGATGGACACCATTACGGGACCCATTTATGAAACCTGCCCGGCTGCTTCATCAATCGGGCTACCGACAAGTTCCAGATAAACGTCTTCCAGAGACGGCCGTTTCATGCGCAAATCGGTCAGGGTGACGGCCTGCTGCTTCAGCACCTCTCCCAACGCAATGATCACCTCTGCCGGATTGTGAGTTTGGAATTTCAAATAATCCCCTTCCTGGCCGCGCGGTTCAGCGCCCGCATTCACCAAAGGCGTGGGATCCAACTCCCCTTCCACGGCAATCCAGACCGTTGAAACTCCGGATGCCCGGCTCACCAGTTCAAACGGCGTGCCGTCGGCAATAACCTGCCCTTGATTGATCATGATCACCCGATCACACAGCTTTTCTGCTTCTTCGATGTAGTGCGTGGTCAGCAAAATGGTTTTGCCGCGTTGGCGCAAGTCAGCGACGATCTCATGCACGCCCCGGCGCGCCATTGGATCGAGGCCGGTCGTCGGCTCGTCAAATATCAGCAACTCCGGATCGTTGACCATCGCCATCGCAATGGCTAACCGCTGCTTCTGGCCGCCGGAGAGCGTCCGGTTGCGCGCCCGGGCTTTTTCGGAGAGCCCAACCCGCTCAAGGATGGATTCCGCCGGCAGGCTTTTTTCGTAAAACGAAGCAAACACTCGCAGCGTTTCGATGGGCGTCAGCTCGGGGGAAATGGCCGTGGTTTGTAACTGAGCGCCGATCCGTTCTTTGAGACGACCCGGCGATTTCTGCGGATCGATCCCCATCACGGTGACCTGACCGGCTGTGGGCGTTCTCAGCCCTTCAATGATCTCGACCAGGGTGGTTTTGCCCGCCCCGTTGGGACCGAGAATCCCGACAATGCCACCGGCTTCGATCTGCAAATCGATGCCGCGAAGCGCCTGGACGCCGTTATACGTCTTGATCAATCCGTGAGTGGTAATGATGGGCATTCGTTTATCTCCGCATGATCAATTGAGCATTTTGTTCCATTACTTAATCGGATCAAATACGTTAAAAAAGGTAAGGAGTTTCTTTGGCAAATGCAAAATTTTGCTGGTTCGAGACCTGGATCGTCCTGCTGAATTCCCGAATGCCTGGCAATGCACCCTTGCTGGATTGGACATCCGTCTGTCACAGCAGTCTGTGAGAACTTTCGCCTGCAGCTACAGATTTTTTCCCTCTTTCCGATAATTCGAACAAAATCAAAATATTAATTCGATTGGCGAATTCATAAAACACGTTTTCCGGCGCCGTTTTTTTCGATCAAGTGCGATTGGCAAAGAAGGTCAGGAAAATCGTCCACCGAACTGCAATAAATAAAAAAAGTTAAACGCATTTCTCAGCACGGACCTTTCATGAATCAGCGATACAAAAGGATTGCATGGCTTTTCTTGGTGCTGTCTCAAACGGGTTGCAGCCCCTGGTGGGCGAATCATTCTCCGGATCACAGGCGGGCAAGGCCGGGCCTCCAGGCCGTTCAATCATTTGCCGTCATTTACCGCCATGTGAGCCCGGATGAACTGGCTCCTTTTGAGATGATTATTCTTGAACCGGAGCATTTCCGCCGGGACGAAATCCAAAACCTGCGCCAACAGGATAAAATCATTTTTGGATATGTCAATGTGGGCGAAATAGAAGAATACCGTGCCTTCGCCGACCGCGTCCCCGACCGCTGGAAGCTGGCGGATAATCAGCATTGGCCCGGGCATACGTTCGTGCATCCCAAATGGAAAGGCTGGCGAAAATTGTTGCAAACCCATGTACTCAATCCAATGCAGGAAAAGGGCTTTGACGGCTTTTTCCTGGACAGCGTGGATATTGCAGCGCCGTGGCGTTTTCCGGAAACCCGGAAGGATATGATCCGCCTGATCCGCTGGATTCGCAAGCAATATCCCGAAAAAATGTTGATTCTGAACAACGGGCTTTTTTTAGCGGAAGCACTCATCGAGGACATTCACGGTTTGCTCATTGAAGAACTGTTTTTTACGGTGGACAGCGCAGGCAGATATGATGTCCGCCCCATGAAACAGCGGCTCATGCTTTTGAAAGATATCTTGCGCGCAAAAACTCGCTGGGATTTACCGGTTTTTTTGGTGGACTATTGCCCGGAACCCCCTCCGCAGGTCTGCAGCGACATTAAGCGGATGTCCGGGCTGCTGGGATTGCCCCATTTTGTAACCGATTATCATTTGACCCGGCTTTATCCGGAAATCAATGCGGTTCCTGTAAACATGCAAATGCAATGAAGTGCAATTAAAGGCAAAGGACTCTGGACTCCGAGATGCATCTCAAAATTGAACACAGAGACAATTATATTCTGGTTCAGTGCAACGAACCGACCCGGCTGGATGCCCTGAATAAGGAAGATTTTTACCGTGCTGTCCTGTCGGTATATCATCCCGGCAAAGCCGTGATTCTGGACTGCCGCAATCTCGATTACATCGACAGCGCCGGCATCAGTGCGCTGATTTCTCTGCGCAAACGCATTGTGGAGAACGCAGACCGCCTGATACTGGTCGGATTGAATCCAGACCTCGTTGAATTATTCCAGATCTCCCGTCTGCACCGGGTTTTTGATATTGCAGACACTCTGGATATGGCCATTCAAAGCCTCAACCGGTCGCGGCAGGGGCGGCCTGCTCGCCAGTCCATTGAAATTCAATTTCGCACGCAATCATTCGGAGAAGCGCTGCTGATCAAGCTAATTTCGCCGGATTCGCTCATAGAGGCAAACCACAAAGAGTTCATTAAAAAATTTAAAGATAGCATCCAATCGCACAAGTTCATTCTGCTCGACATCGATAATTTAAAAAATATCGATGGCATGGGCATCTCTGCGCTCATTCATCTTCAATCGCATGTTCAAAAGCAGGGGAAGCACCTGCTGCTGATTTACAATTCAGAAACCTTGCACCGGCTATTGAAGATGTATCATGTGCAAGATTTTTTTGAACAAAAAAGGAGTGTGCAGGAAGCGCTTGCGGGAATCCGGAGGGCGAACCGGTCCGATAAGCCGCCAATCCAACGGCCGAAACCATCGCCCGTAAACTGCGGGAACACAGATTATGGCAAGTTTATCGACTTACAATTTATCCATTCGTCGAAAAAGAGAATGGCTGACCCCCTATAATAAAGATATGCTTTTCAGCCTGGCGCTGTTTTTTCTGCTGCTGGTCAGCATCAACATCCTGCTATATCCCGACATGCCGGGCTATTTCGGGGTTCATCCGCATCCGTATTTGATTGCAATTTTGCTGATGGCCGGGCGTTATGGCCGACGCGCCGGCTATCTGGCTGCTTTTGTTGCGGCGGCTATCTTGCTGGTTTATCTGTACCTGGAGACATCGCCGTTCTTCAACTGGAGCAAGCTCTCCTCGGAAGAATTCATCGCACCGCTTTTATCGTTTTTTCTGGCGGCCCTCTTTGTAGGCGAGATGCGGCACGCGGCACTTCGCCGTGAGAATGCTTTGCAAACCCGCAATGCCGAACTCAAGCGCGAAAACCGGCGACTGAAGGAACAGTTGGAAGTGGTCATTCAGATTAAAGAGGAGCTGGAAAATCGGTTACTGGGACAGCAGGATACCATCAACTCACTTTATCAGGCGGCAAAAGCCCTGGAAACCCTGGAAGAAAATGAATTTTACCAGGCTCTGACCAGGATGACCGCACGGTTTACCGGCGCAACGAAAGTCAGCTTCTACCTTATCGACTATCCTAACGATCAAATCCGGTGCGTCGCGCGGTTCGGCTGGGAGGACACGGAAGAAAATGTGCCGTTTACCCAAAAGTTGGGGGAGGGGATTTTTGCGCTGGTACTCAAAGAAAACCGCATCCTTACCATAAAAGAAATTTCCGAAAATCCCGACCAGCTCGAATTATGGGAGAAATCACCGGAAAAAGCGTATGTCTATACACCGATATCGATGGGCTCGGTGATCATCGGCATTCTGACGGTGGATGAGGTGCCCTTTCTCAAACTCAACATCTCCACGGTGCGGACGTTATCCCTGATCGCCGAACTGGCGGTGCCGGCGCTCAAGAATATCATTCATTACCAGGATTTGCAAAACATGGTGCAAATCGATCCGGTGACCGGCCTGGCCAAATATACGGCGTTTCTCGAAGACGCCGAGATCGAGTTCAAAAAGGCGGCACGGTACCATCTCGATTTTGCCTTATTGCATTTTCAGATCGACGGTCTGGATACCGTGGAAAAACAGTATGGCCATCCCGCCGTGGTAGAAACTCTGAAGTGGTTTGCCCAGCATTTGAAGCCCATGCTTCGCAGCATGGATATTTTGGCCAACGGCGAACATCCGGGCGAATTTTACCTGGCGCTTCCCATCACCGATTCCGAGGGGATGCTGGAAGTGATTGAACGGATCAGCGCCTGGTTTGAGGATACTCGCCGGCAATTTGAATGGGGTTCCGATCTCCAACTGCACTATGGTGCGGTGGCGTATCATCCGACGATCAAGTCCCTGGAGCACATGCTGAGGCTGGTAAAGCACTCGCTGCGAATCAATAAAATTTCAAAAGCCAAGCAGCTCAGTTGATGATGAAGTGGGAAAGTTACATCCTGCGCAAAAAGCGCGGGCGCACGCGCAAAAGCAAATTTCAGCCGCGTACCCAGCAAGAAGCAAAAGATGCTCTGGCGCTGGGCATTATTGATATCGGCGATTATGTGGAGTTTTCGCTGTCTTTGGAGCCGGTCCTGGACAGCGTGCACGATCCCGATCCCGACACGAGGAAGAAAGCGATCCAGACGCTGGCGCAGCGTCGGGACCCGCTGAGCATCCAGTTATTGCACTATTTATTGCTTGATCAGGAAGAAGAGGTGCGGCTGGCCGCTGCGACCACGCTCGAAGTCATGGAAAAAGAAATGCACAGCCGCATCCACCGTTTGCGGCAGGCGCTACAAAGCTCGCCCGGTGACCGCGCAACCCGACTTCGCCTGGCGCAGACGTATATCGATTACGCCTCGGTTTTGTTGATGAACCGCAACTTGCAGCGGTTTTTTCTGAATAAAGCGCTGGAACTCCTGAATGAGCTGATACATGCTGATCCTGATGAGGTGCAATATTATCTGGAACGCGGACGAACGTATCAATTGCTCGATGAACCGGAAAAGGCAAAAGAGGATTTTCAGCAATGCGTGCGGCGAGACACATCCCATACTCAGGCTTATATGGGACTTGCCGAATGCCTGTTCAAATTGAAACAGTTCCGTAACATTCAAGAAATCATGCAAGTTTTACCCCCCATGGATGAGGACAATGAAATCGCTGATGCCCAAAATTTCTGGGTTTCCTGATAGAAAACAGCGTGTTTTTTTAGGGCTTGTGTTGCTGCTCGGCGGGATCGCAATCGCAGTTCAGGAAGCCGTCGCCCAGGCTCCTGTTGCCCGCAAGCTGCTTGCGCTGTATAAGTCCAGCGAGGGCCGTACCGAAGAAGTCAATGAAATCGCCAATTTCATGCAACTGGTTTTGAATAATCTCGGCCTGGTTGTGGAATACCGTGACGCCGAAAGCGCCTTGCCCGATCCCCATGCCATGCAAGCGTACCGCGGCGTGGTGACCTATTTTGTGAGCGGCTCCATGCGCGGCGCAAGGCGGTACCGCCGATGGCTGTCTCAGGTGGTTCAACAGGACATCAAAGTGGTTATTTTTAACAATTTTGGGGCATACAACGAAATAAATCGTCAACCCACGGCCAGGGATATCCGGGAAACCCGGAGCTTATTCAAACAGCTCGGCGTCAAAATTCCTTTTCGGTTTGTGACGGAATCCGGAATTCAAATCTACTTCAAAGAACCTCATTTTTTCGATTTTGAACGCCAATTAAGCCATGTTCCGGTTATCTCGGATATGCAGTCGATCAGTGAACAAAACCGCGTTCTGCTGAAGCTGAAAATCAACGATCTGGAAAACGATGCGCTGATTCTCGGGCCCTGGGGCGCTCTGGTGCAGCCGGATGTGGATTACTGGCTCGATGAGGAGTCCGGACGGGCACAGTGGTATCTCAATCCTTTTTTGTTCTTTATCCAGGCATTGCAGTTGGAGGACCTTCCGGTCGCGGAGTTGAATACGCTGGGCGGCAAGCGGCTGGCATTCATCCATATCGACGGAGACGGCTTCCGGACCATTTCCAAAATCAACCGCTGGGATTTGTGCTCCCGGCTCATGCAAAAACGAGTGTTTGAACGATACGATCTCCCGTTCTCCGCTTCGGTGATTGCCGCAGATGTAGATCCCGCTTTGTTCGGCGATGCCGCCACCCTGCAAACGGCGCGGGAAATTTTTGCGCTTCCCAATGTGGAACCGGCATCCCATGGCTATGCTCATCCTTTCGACTGGCGCACGGGGCGGGTGGCTTTCGACTCCATTCCAGGGTACCGGTTCAGTGACAGTCTGGAAATCGATGCCTCCATGCGGTTCATTCAAACCATGCTTTTGCCTCCGGGCAAGACCAACCGGCTCTTTTTTTGGACCGGCATGTGCAATCCCACGGAATCGCAAATCCGGCGGGTAGAATCCCAAAACTGGCTGCACATCAACGGACGCGCCGGGTTTCTCGATCCGAAGACGCCGTCCATCACCTCCTTTGCGCCCCCTTACACGCAGGTCGGCTCACGCATCCGGATCAATTCGAGAATCAGCAATGAGTACGAGTTTACCCATCACTGGCAGACCCCTTACGAAACGTACCGGAACATTATCAAAACCCTGGAATTTACCGGCAAATACGGTCCCCTGACGCCGGCGAATATCTATTTGCACTATTATATCATGGAATTTGATGAAAGTTGGACCGCACTGAAAGACGTGCTCAAATGGTCTTTGCACCAGGATTGGGCTTTCGTTTACACTTCCGATTACGTTCAAATGGTTCAGGACTTTCTGAAAATCCGGTTCTGGCAGGAAACGGAGGATGCGTGGCGCATCCGGAATGCCGGTGCTTTGCGAACGGTTCGCTTTCGCAATGAACCCCGCGATGTGGACTTGAATGCCTCAAAACACGTCCTGGGATTTCATCATCAGGGCGAAGACCTGCTGGTGCATCTGGATGCAGCCCGCGAGCACCGGGTGGTTTTGACCCGGCAGGCCGCCCGCAGGGTTTATTTATCCACATTCAACATGCGGGTCGATTCCCTTCAATTGAAAAACGGAGGTTTTGATTTGTGGGTCCGGGGCTATGGCACATTCCGTGCGGAATTACGGCACGTGTCTTCCAACCGCTATTTTCGCGCCGTTGCCGAGTCCATGACAGCGCCTGAAGGCCTATCCAATGCCCGGGGACCCGCAGGCTACTTTCGCAGCGATGATCTCGGTCGCCTTCGTTTTCAAATGCCGGTGTACAATGCCACGCGGGTGCGAATCAGCGAAGTGCCGATGTGGGTGTACTGGAAGCATAAATTGCGGATTGCCGCCCTGATTGTCCTGGCGTTTATTGCATTTGCCTGGTACCACAGAAAAGAAAACCGCACGCCTGCGCTGTTTCCCGGCGGAAGCGGGCGACGGTCCAAACCCTAACGTAAACGGTCGATAATATCATGCGCGTTTGTCTAATCATCGAAGGAGCTTATCCGTACATCGTCGGCGGTGTATCGGTCTGGGTGCATTTACTGATTCAAAACCTGCCGCACATTGAATTTGTGCTCTGGACAATCACGCCGGAACGTAACCAACCGCTGAAATACGAGTTGCCACCTAACGTGGTGGAGCACGTCGAGGTGGCGCTGGATATGAAATTGCCCCTTCATGCCCGCAAAAAGCGCACCCGCAGTCAGTGGCAAATTATTCAGCATTTTCATCAGGATATGGACGAAGGCCGTATTCAGTTTTTCCATGATTTTTTGCATCAGTTCCTGCCCCATGATCCCGGCGGGCTGTCGGCGGATAATATCTTCCACGATTTCGAATCGTGGCAGCTTCTGAAAGAAATGTATGAAAAGCACCATCCCATAACGCCGTTTATCAAATATTACTGGACGTGGCGAGCCACGCACATGCCGCTTTTTAAAATGCTGCATGCACGCATTCCCCACGCGGATGTATATCATGCCGTGTCCACCGGTTATGCCGGATTGCTGGGGGCCATGGCAAAAATCCGCACCGGACGCCCGTTTTTGCTGACCGAGCATGGGATTTATGCAAAGGAACGCGAGATGGAAATCAACCAGTCGGAGATCCATTCCGGATATGAGCGCGAAATGTGGAAAAACATGTTCCGCTCGCTGGCCAAAATCGCATACACTCATGCCGACCGGATCATCGCGCTGTTTCAGAAAAATCAGAACCTGCAGCTCAGCCTCGGCGCTCCCCCCGAACGCTGTTTCGTCATTCCCAACGGCATCCGCGTCCGCGACTTTCTGAAGATCGAGCGGAAGCCCCATGAGCATTTCAATGTTGGGTTCATCGGCAGGCTGGTACCGATAAAAGACGTCAAGACGTTCGTGCTGGCGGCGCGCATCATCCGGGATGCTTTGCCGCAGGCAAGATTTTACATCATTGGCCCGCAAGATGAACGCGACGATTATTTCCAGGAATTGAAAATTCTGGTGGATAATCTGGAGCTCAATGACGTCATCGAGTTTACCGGCAAGGTGGATGTGAAAAACTATTTCCCGATTCTGGATGTGTTGTGTCTCACCAGCGTCAAGGAAGCGCAACCGCTGTCCATCATCGAAGCCATGGTTGCCGGTGTGCCGGTGGTCGCGACCCGGGTCGGCGATGTGGAAGACATTTTGCAGGACGATGGCATTGTGGTGCCGCCGAAACGGCCCGATAAACTCGCTGACGGCGTAATCCGGTTTGCAAGCGATCCCGAATTCCGGCGGCGCTGCATCCAGAATGCGCGGGAACGGGCGGTTCGTCAGTATGATCTCGATGCCCTCATCCAGAGATATGATGAATTGTATCAAGAATATGCCAAACCGGAGGCGGAACGATGGCGGGCATAGGATTCGAGCTGCAAAAGCTGTTGCAACGCGGCACATTAGCGGCCACGATCCAGGCGTTCCTCTACGGCGCGATGGTGGCGTCCGGCCCCATGATTTTGACGGTCATCACGGTCAGCATTATCGGATGGCTCAGCCGGAGCCTTCTCGTCGATGGGGCATTGAAATTGTTCACGTTGACGATCACTTACACTTTTGCCTTTTCGCTGATTCTAACCGCCCCGTTCCAGCAATTACTGACACGCTATATCGCCGATAAGTTTTTCGTCAAAGACCTGCGCCACGTGTTTGCCGGTTTTATGACCCATACGGCATTCGTGCTTGGATTGGCCCTTTTTCTCTCAGGAGTTTTCTATCACGCCCTGGTGGTGACCATTCCGCTGGACAACATCACACTGTATAAAATCACCGGCGTGGCGGTGTTTGTCGGCCAGTGCTTCATCTGGCAGCTCATGGCATTTATCAGCACCAGCAAAGAGTATCAAAAAATTTTTCTCGCCTATGTTTTGGGAACGATCGTGAGCATCATCAGTGCGTTCGTTCTCATCCAATCGATCGGCGTTGTCGGTGCTCTGGCGGCTTATGGCATCGGACAGTGGCTCATCGCCCTGATCATCTTCTGGATCGTCATTCGCGGCCTCGACAAACGCCGCTGGTTCACGCTTGAAGCATTCAAAACCATCCAGCGATATCCGCTTATCGCGTTAAACGGTTTCTTTATAACCCTCGGGGTCTGGATTGACAAATTTGTGTTTTACGCCCATGTGCGTCAGACCTACGGCGGGAATTTATTTTACAGCTACAATTTTTACGACGTGCCCAATTTCCTTGCTCTGATGACCCTGGTGCCCGCCATGGCTTATTTTCTGATCTTGGCCGAAACGCATTTTTACACGGACTTCAAAAAATTCATTGATAACGTGCTTCACCACCCGCTTTTAAAAATTGAACAGCGAAAACAGGAAATGCTGGATTCGCTGCAAACCGGGATGTGGGGCGTTGCAAAAATCCAGGGAATCTTTGCTTTACTGGTCATTATCTTCGCCAATCCGCTGGTTATTTTTCTGGGTTATCAGGGGCTTTCAATTCCTCTGTTCCGGATTTTGACTATCGCAAGTTTTTTCTATATCCTCATCCTCACGCTCAATGTGTTTTATCTCTACTTTGAATTCCGCAAAGAAGCGCTGCTCATGAGCATGACCTTTTGTATCAGCAACGCGGTGTTCACCCACATCACCGTTTTGCTGGGGCCCCGCTTTTATGGCCTGGGCATGCTGATTTCGGCATTGGGCACATTACTGATTTTCTGGCCTCATTTGATTCGCAAAGTGCAACGGATCGATTACATGATGTTTTCTCAGCAGCCCATTGAAGACGCTTTCGAAATCAGCCGCCCGGGTGGTTTGCGGCGATGGCTGCGGTATTGGAAACGAAAAAAACCGGAACCGGATCATGATATCGAGTGGACGTTTACCAGTTTTTAAAATGAGATTCCGGCAAAACCGAATGGGATGGATTTTGCTGCTTCTGCTGCTCTGGCCGGCGAACGGGCAGGCGATATTCCATTCCATCAGTCGCGGCAAAGCGATCCACTTTGTTCAAACTCTGCTTCAGCGCGGCGACCAGCAAACCTTGCAGCAGGAAATTCGTTCCCTGGCGGAGCGACCCGATTTACCGCCTCAGGAAGCCGCCGAAATCGGCCGCTTGCTCACGGCTTACGGCCACACGCAGTGGGCGATCGATTTTTTAAAAGCTCAGCAAAAACGCCATCCGCGTTCGGTTGCCATTGCCCGGGCGCTTGCTGAGGGATACATCGCTGCCAATCGGCTAAGCGAAGCGATTTCCGAATACCGGCAGTTGGTTCGCATGGCACCGGACAGCCTCGCATTTTATCTCCGATTGGGCGAAATTGCGCTCTGGCAGGAAGACCAGGCCACCGCCATGGCGGCCTATGAATCGGCGCTACGACTCGAGCCCCAAAATCGTGAGGCTCTGTCACGGCTGCGTCAGCTTTATCTCTGGAATGAAAAACTTGAGAAGGCATACCAGCTCGAAAAAATACTGCTGCGCCTGGACCCGGAAAACGCCGCGCTGTGGAAAGAGCATGCCCGGCATGCCCGCTGGCTGGAAAAACAGGAAGACGCCATCCGTGCGAGCAAGCGGTATTTAAAATTGCGGCCCGAGGACATGGAGGTGTGGCTCTGGCTTGGTGAAGGCTACTTATGGACCAACCGCCCCCGGCAGGCGGAACCCATTTTTCGGTTTATTTTGTCCCACGATCCAGACAATGTCAGGGCTCGGCTCTATCTGGCGCAGATACTCCAGTGGCAGCCCGGCCGCTGGCAGCAGGCGCGCAGCCACTATCTGGCAATTTTGCGGCAGCGGCCGCAGCACGAGCAGGCCCGCAAAGGTTTGATGCAGCTCCGTGAATTGTATGGCCCGCAAACCCGGGCTCAGGGCAGCTATTACATCGACTCCAACCGCCTCGAGAAAACCCGTGTCACGGTCGGTTACGAACGCTATTATCGCAGTGAATGGCAGATTGAGTGGCGCACGTATTTTTTCGCAATGGCGGAGGACAAAATGATGGGGACGGTACGGGTCAACGGCATCGGCGGCGAAGCCCAATGGCGCCGGGTGCTCACGCCGCGCGCCGGGTTTTCGGCTACCCTCGGGGGACTGCGGTTTCGGTCGTCCGAGACGTTTGCCATTCTTCGGCTGCAGGGCGATGTTGCCTGGCGAGACGGGCTATACAGCGCTTTTTATTATCAATTCAGCCCGGTGGAAGACGGCGTGCTGGCCATTAAAAACCGCTATCGGGCACACCGGATCGGACAAAACTTCGGCGGCCGCTTCGGCAATCGGCTGCGGTTATTTGTGGACAGCCAACTGGCGTGGTATTCGGATGGTAACCGCAAAGGCATCTTTTATAGCGAAGCGGATTTTCGGCTGTTTGGTCGAACCCCTTCGGTGCATCTCGCAGGGATTTTTTCTTATGAGCACACCACCTTACAGTATCCCAACAGTACACCTTATTGGACGCCTTACCGGTTTTGGTCGCGCAGCATCGGGCTTATTGCGGAATCCTCACTGGGCTCTGCAAGCCGGTTGAAAGCCGGGGTGTATCTCACACAGCAACCCGGCAACGAAACCGCACGCAACGGTTTTATTGAACTGGATTGGCGAGTAAGCCGCTTCTCGCGGGCCCGGCTGGCCTATCGCGATTTTGGCTCGCAATTCTATGCTTACCGCTATGTTGAAGCCGGGCTGTGGATTCGCTGGTAAAGCCGGAACCGCCCTGTCGGATTTGGGGGCAGCCCGGAGGGGCGACTGAAGGTTTTAAGTCCGGGGGAGAGAGTTATCCGGCTTACATTTCATGCCGATATAATGAATCACGGATGGGGTTGATGTATCCTTGTGGTTGACCTGCGCCGCCGCGGTGTTTGAAATTCGTCCAACTTCACAATGAATCGTGTGAACATGCTTGCCAAATGATTTTTTGTTCCAACATCCAATTTCCCAAAAGCATCA
This sequence comes from Candidatus Zhuqueibacterota bacterium, assembly GCA_015491485.1. Taxonomy (GTDB): domain Bacteria; phylum Zhuqueibacterota; class Zhuqueibacteria; order Zhuqueibacterales; family Geothermadaptataceae; genus Hydrothermovivens. The sequence goes on along the minus strand of WFVT01000071.1, from coordinate 6,085 downwards.
AACGGTGAACTTTTTCCATTTCAGACCATAAAAAATGTTCTGGAAACCGCGAATTGAGAAAAAAGTACTTGACATTCTAAATCAGAAGTTGCATAATTGGCACTTATAAATTCACCTTATACCGGGCATGGATCAAAAACAGGGAAACGATCATGGGTCTCTCAACCGTCACTCGCCACCACCGGACCGGATTGATGAAGGCGCGGACGAACAATCATCCGGATATTCACATGAATTTGAATGTCCGGGGGCTCCATCTTTCAGCCACGCTTGAGATCAACGAACTCAGCGCCAGGTTGCGCGCAGAGGGCAAACATGTGTACAAATTCGGCCTGGGACAATCGCCTTTTCCCGTTCCCCGGGTGGTTGTGGATGCCCTCAAAACCAATGCTCACCAGAAAGATTATCTGCCGGTTAAAGGTTTGCCTGCGCTGCGGGAGGCCGTGACCGAATACTATGAGCGCACTCAGGGATTGGAGCGTTCGCCGGATGACGTGCTAATCGGCCCCGGATCCAAAGAACTCATGTTTATTTTACAGCTGGTTTACTACGGCGACCTGGTGATTCCCACCCCGAGCTGGGTATCCTATGCCCCTCAGGCGCATATTATCGGCCGTCACATCCGCTGGCTGCAAACATCGCAGACCAACGACTGGCATTTGACCCCGGAGGAGCTGGAACGCATTTGTCTGGAAGATCCGGGGCGCCCGCGGCTGATCATTTTGAACTATCCCAGTAATCCCACCGGCCGCACTTATCCCATCGAGGAACTCAAAGCCATTGCCCGTGTGGCGCGCCGGTTTCGGGTCATTTTGCTTTCGGATGAAATTTACGGTGAATTACACCACAAGGGACAGCACGTTTCCATCGCCCGGTTCTATCCGGAGGGAACCATTATCAGCAGTGGATTGAGCAAATGGTGTGGAGCCGGGGGCTGGCGTCTCGGAACCTTTACGTTCCCATCTTCCCTGCGCTGGTTGCTGGATGCCATGGCGGTGGTTGCCAGCGAAACATACACATCCACCAGCGCTCCGATTCAGTATGCCGCGGTCCGGGCGTTTCAGGGCGGCACGGAAATTGAACACTATTTGTGGCAATCCCGGCGGATTCTTCGCGCTCTGGGTCGCCATCTCATGAAAATGCTCACGGATGCCGGAGTGCAGGTGGTGGAACCCAAAGGGGCGTTTTATTTGTTTCCCGATTTCAGTCCGTTCCGGGACCGGCTGGAAGCCCGCGGTATTACGACCAGCACCGAGCTTTGCAAAAGGCTTCTGGAAGAGACCGGGGTCGCCATTTTACCGGGCAGCGCATTCGGCCGCGATCCGCACGAACTGACCGCCCGGCTGGCCTATGTGGATTTCGACGGCACCCGGGCTCTCGAAGCCGCGGAACACATTCCACAGCACCGTCCGCTCAACGGTGAATTTCTCACTCAGTTCTGCCGAAACACCCTCGAAGGGGTGCAAAAAATCTGCGATTGGCTTCAAAGCCTTTAAAGGCATCAGGCCGGAACCGGGATTGCGACGAATTTCGATGATACGACCGGAAAGCGGCACAGCGGGGTTATCCGCAAAAACCGGCGCCGGAACGCAGTCCCCCTTTATCGGCGGTGCCACGATCGGTAGCCCCCGGCACAAACGCGTCCGGGTGGAATCCATTGGGACAACCCATTCCGTGCCTGAAACAAAAAAGCCCCATGTGACGGTTTCACACGGGGCTTTATCATTATGGGGGCTGGGGACAGATCGCACCGAACCTCGAGTTGTCTCATCATCAAACCGGAATGCGACTCTCGGATTCCTCACTCCCGATCACGGCATTCAGAACCTCTGATGATGTTTTTTGGACTCACGGCAACACATAATTCCTCGCTAATATCGGATACGGTCGAAAAGCGTTTTCGGACGCATTGGAAGACATGATTATCTATAGAAATGCCTGCCCAATGCAATAGTTACAACCGATTGAGCCGGCTCAACATTTCTTTTTATCCGTCGCTCATTTTTATGAACTTTCTTAACTAAATTATACAAACATTATTTGCTTTTTCGCAAGATGAATTTCACCAATTGTTTGAAATTTACAAAATTTCATATAACTTCGCTGAGCGGGTAAAAAGAACCGCCTTTCGCAATCCCGGGGGATGAAAGATCGCCTCCACCGCCTGGGCATAATGCCGAAGCTGATCGTCAAATCCGTGTCTCCGGACGATTTCGCGCATCTGGGATTCCTCCGCCGGGATGGTTTTAAAATCGATCACCCAGCTTTCTTGCTCCGCCATCACCAATAAATCGACAAAACCATAGACCAGAGCCTTGCCTTTTAAATGCAACACCGGCAACTCGGTAAAACGGCGAGCGCCTGTAAGACCAAGCACTCGTTGCAATTCCGGCATCCGGGACGTATGTTCCACTTGCTCCCGAACGGATTGCAGCATGGCCTGCAATTCCTCATCGGAGAAACGGAAAAAGCTTTGCTCGGCTTCACGCTCCAGCGCCGTTTCCGGCAACCAGTTTCGCCCGTTCAAATACGCTTCCAATCCCTTGTGAACCAAAACCCCGATGATTCTCGCCTGCTCACGTTCACGAAGATCGGCATAAGCGGAGATTTGATCATCATAGGCATCCTCAAAGCCCGGCAACTCCATGATGCGCTCTTCATCCAGAGGCTGACTGGGACGCAGCAACCTCACTCCGCTTTCCGGAATATGCGAAAAATCCGGCAACGGGGGAGGCGGCTCCGAAGTCACCGGGGCGGGTTCCGGCCGGAGCGTCTCCCGGGGCGTCGCTCGCCACTGATATCCCCAGACCCCGGGAATCAGTTCGGTAGGCTCCGTCATCTCGCCCCGGGCAAGCTCTTCCAGTAGCCGGCTCTTGATATAAAAATAAAACGAATCCACACCGGGATCGGCGGCATTGCTGACGACGATATGCTGGCTGGCGCGAGTCAGCGCTACATACAAAAGCCGCATGCTTTCTTTGCTGTCCTCTTGCGCCGCCAGATTCAGCAAAGTTTGATATTCGCGGATTTGAGGAGGAGCGGACTTTCCAGTCCGCCCGACGAATGTAAACGGCGGTTCTTCGGGGTGATGCATTTCATCGGTATAAATTTTGATAAACTTATCGCGTTTTTTGCCGCTGAAGGTTTCTTCCGCACCAATCAGCATCACCACCGGAAATTCCAATCCTTTGGCTTTGTGAATGGTCATCAGAGTGATGCAATCGGCGGCAAGCGGTGCATTGCCGGTTTCATCGGTCTTTAAATTTTCTTCAATGGTTTGCAAATAATCCATCAGGGTGCCTGCGCCGCCGGGCTTCTGTTGCGCCAGAATCTGCACCATCTGTTTTAAATTTGCCTCCGCCACACGGCCTTCTTCCTCGCCCCATGCCAGACGATAGGCTGCAAAAGCACGCGTCCGTTCCAGAAAATCCAACAAAATACGGTCCGATGAAAAGCGTCCCAGTTGGCTCAGCGAGCGCTGCAGAAGCCGGTGAATATCGGGAGACACATCAGCGAGCGCCTCAAATAGAGAACAGGACGATGTCCCTCTGTCGTGCCAGTATTGCAACAACGCCATCCAATCGTGATCGCTCATGCGAAGCAAGGGACTGCGCAGCAGGGATGCCAGCGCAACGGTGTTTCCCGGCGCCGCCAGAAAATTCAAAAACGCTTTGACATCTTTCACCTCGCCGCGGTCGAAATACCCTTTGCGCTCCTCTTTCCGATACGGCATCCCCTTCCGGATCAACTCTTTCTCCAGCGCTTCCGACTGATATTTGTTGCGATATAAAATGCCGATATCGCTCCACCGAATGGGCCGATAGCCGGAAAGGGATTTATCATATACCGGCAGGGATTGCTCGAACCAGTGTTGAATCAGCCGCACCACCTGTTCCGCCTCCACTTCGCGCCAGTTTGCATTCTTGCGTAATTTCCTCGGACGTCCATTCTCATCCGTGTTGGGCGGGTTGATTTCCAGCAGCGTCACGCTCCCGATTCCGGGAACCACCGGCTCGCCATTTTGTTCGGCCGTGCGGTGAATATCGAATACCGGCAAATGGGGCTCGTTCTGAAATACCTTATTGACATGATCCAGGACGAACTGACTGGACCGCCAGCTCCGGTTGAGCGGCACACGGCGAATGTCCCATTGCTTCAGGTGCTCCAACGCCTGGTCAAGCAGGCGGTAGTTGGCCTGCCGAAAACCGTAGATGGACTGCTTGGCATCGCCCACCAGAAATACGGTGGCGCGAACGCCTTTTTCTTCGGCGATGCCGGAACCCGACAGAAGCTCTTCGGCAATCGCCCGGTAGATGTGCCACTGCAGATTGCTGGTATCCTGGAATTCATCCACCAGCAAATGGCTGGTGCGCAAAAAAATGTGGTAACGGGCACCGTAGCTGTCCGGACTTTGAAACAGGTGATATCCGCCGAGGGTGAGGTCATCGAAATCCACCAGGTGCTCCCGCTGTTTCCATGCATGACAGAACTGCGCATAGTAATCGAACAGGGAGTACAACGTCAGCGCTTCGTCATTGATCCGCCGTCGCATCAGATCGTAAACGACATCCAGAATCCATTCTGCTTCATGGTCTTCGAACCGGCGTTTGACGTCATGTTTAATCACCCATTCTCCTTTTTTGAAGACAGCCCCTTGCAGGCAGGTCGCCGGCTCACCGGCTTTCAGTTTTTCAATGGCCTGCAGGGTTTCCCGCTTTGCCGCCGGCGAGAATTGATGCACACGGCGATTTAAGAAGTCGAGCAATTCATCAAGAACCTCCTGCTCGGTGCGGTTTTGCCACTGACTTTCGGTTTTCAGCAGGAAATCTTCCCATTGCCACTGCCGTTCCTGCTTGATGCCCCACAGGTAGGTTCGCTCGGCCATCAGAGTTTTCAAGGCATCATGCAGGGTATGCGGAGTATATTCGAAATTTTCAAAGCAGCGGCGTAGCAGTGCATTCAGCTCGCCGTCCTCTTCCGCCTGCTCAAACAGACGCCGGAAGGCTTCCCGTTGCATCTCTCTCCGCTGCTCGGTGGACATGATTTCAAACGGGATCGGGATATGGTTTCCGGCTTCCACAGGAAACAATCGCACCCACTCCAGAATGAGGCTATCCATGGTTTGGATTTTCAGGCTTTGGGTGCGCGCCAGAATGGCTTCAGCCGTTTCACGGGCAGTCCGCGGCGGGCGCAAAAAGGAGAATTCTTGCTGTGCCAGATGATAAAATTCCTGCATTTGTTGTTCGAAATGACGAGCCAGCTCGGATGAGGCCAGGAGCTGCAACGCATCGCTAAAGATGCGGCTCTGCATCTCCGCTGCCGCTTTCCGGGTAAATGTCACCGTCAAAATTTCGGTGGGATCGGCGCCCGCGGCAACCAATCGCAAAAAGCGCTGACTGAGCTGATAGGTCTTGCCCGATCCCGCCGATGCGGTTACGATAAAGGAAAAATACGGATTTTGGGGATTATCGCGCATCTGCCGCTTTCCATGTTACTTCATGCGGTTTTAGGATTTCACGTGCTGTCCCCGTGAAACCAGGGAATCATGCGGTTCAAAATCGCTGTTTACTGCAAAGTGGCTGAATGCCTCCATTTTGATTCGTATCCCTTGCGGTAAAGCGCATCCCGGTAATAGCATCGCAGGATTCTGCTCCTTGCAAAGGCTTGGAACCTGCTGTAAGGTTTCCACTCAATTCCCCATTTTATCCTTACCGGCAGGCTGAAAACCCCGAAATTTCTCCAATGAACCCGGGGCCTCTGGCCGAGGGCCGGGACGCCTCGCGTTAGATTGAACTTTCAGCGAGCATGCCTTCTCCCGCGACGCCCGGCGAGCCACTCTTCTCCCCCTGATCATCAACCTGGATTGACGGATTCATAGCAAACACGAGCAGGCATCAACAGCCGGGGGCACGGAGGTATCCGTCATGAGAATTTCTCGCCATCCCTCTCCGGCCCTGGCATAGCAATCTCGGCGATGTTCCGCCTCTATCCGTCCGATTCCGATGGTGCTGCTTCATCCAACTTCCGCACTTCATAGTCCACTTCATTCCGCCGGCAAATATCGACGAAATCGCAGTATTTGCAC
>WFVT01000070.1 GCA_015491485.1 Candidatus Zhuqueibacterota bacterium | reverse complement strand
TAGGTGGAGTTCGGATTCAAGCCGGTGTCGCTGTAGTTGGTGACGTTGGCGCCGACCTGAGCGATTTCCACGAAGGTGGTGCTGCCCGGGTCTTTGCGCTCGATTTTGAAACCGTCTTCGTTGTTGGAATTGTCCTGCCAGCTCAGATCGATCTGTGAGGTACCCACCGCCGTGGCAGTCAGGTTCGACGGCGCGGCCGGCGGATTGGGAGTGGTGCCGCCATCGTTGACGGCATTGAAGGCATTGACACGACCGGCGCCCAATTGACCGGCATAGGTTGGATTTTTGGCATCCAGATCATCCGCGGTATCAAATAGTCGTTGCTTGACCTGGGCCGCACTCCAACCCGGATTTTTGGACCAGATCAAAGCGGCAACAGCCAGGGCCGCTGGAGTTGCCATGGACGTACCGCTAAGCGAAGCGATATAATCATTTTGCGGATCGTTGCTTTCATGATAAGTGCTTAAAATGTTGCTTCCGGGGGCGGAAATATCCACCCAGGTGCCGTAATTGGAGAAATCGGATTTTAAATCATTTTCATCGGTGGACGCCACATTGATGATGTCCGTTCGCAATCCCATGTAATCCGGGGAATCGGCGCCATCATTTCCGGCGGCTTTGAAAATCAAACCGCCTGAGGCTAAAAAGTAATCAATCGCGTCGGCCAATCCGCCGGTATTGGAAGAACCCCAGGAACAGTTCGCCAGTCTTGCTCCATTGTCCGCGGCATAATAGAAGGCTTCCGCCGCAAAATCCATACGTACATAGCCTGCTTCCCAGATGAGAAACCGACCGGACCAACCGATACGCAGCGCCATAATTTTGACTCCGGTACCGGCATCGGTATTGGTGCCGTTGCCCATACCGCCGGCGATACCAGCAACCGCGTAACCGTTGTTATTCATGGCGGCAATGATACCGGCGACATGCGTACCATGGCCGTTAAAATCGCGTGGGTCGTTGTCCGGAGTGCTGCAATCTTCTCCGGTCCAGCAAGAGCTAACATTATCGACAAAATCGTAGCCGATCCAGTCATCGACATAACCGTTGCCATCGTCGTCGATGCCGTTGTCTGGAATTTCGTCGGTGTTAATCCACATGTTGCCGTTTGCGGCGGCTGGATTGTTGTACGAGGCGTTGACCCCGCCGAGGTCCTTGTGAAAATACCGGACCCCCGTATCCAGGTCTGCAACGATGATGGCGCCATTGCCCGATTCGATATCCCAGGCTTCCGGGGCATCAACGTCAGCATCGTTTGCCTGATTTAAATGCCACTGATCGGGATAACTGGGGTCGTTGGGGGTGATCGTTACCGCATGGATGCCAATGGGCTGCGCCTGAATAACACCCGACAGCGCCTCATATGCCCTGACCACTTCCATGACATCCTGGGCATTGGAAAACTTAATTTTGTGCCAACCGGACAGATCAACGATACGACCGCGATAGCGACGAATTTTGGCTCCCGGAAATTGCTGTTTAATGCGCGTCACTTGAAATCGTGCTCCTAAAGCATCCAGCGCAAAAATTCCGGTTTTCCCCTGGCTGAAGAGTTCTTTCTTTAACGCTTCCACAATGGATCGGTCAAATTTTACAACAATCTCATCCGGAACGTAGCCCACAAAGCTTGGAACCTGATGGGCTTCCACATTGGCAACTTTGACCTGGGCTCGTGCTGGAGCTGCGGCCAGAGTCAATGCCAGTAGGGGGAACAGGAAGGAATGAATAAAACGTTTCTTCATCAGCCTCTCCTTTTCGTTTAGCAGGTTCACGCCCCTATCCTTTCGGTATGCCCCATCCGTGAGAGCTGATGCAAATCCGTATGGTGAGAAAACGGGAAAGGAAGACAGGCAGATTTGGCTTTAATGATAAAAACACAATCATGAAAAATCAATAGAAAAATCTAAGAAAAAAATCATTTTTTCTGTTGAGTGGCCAAATAAGAAAACGGTTGAAGCCGGAGGCTTATCAACGCGTTTTCGCCTGTAATTCCGCTGAGTACTTCCAGAGAAGTCAGATTCCCCGGGTGGAAATTGGGGGATCAGCAGGGGAGAAGTCGCCCCCAAATATCCAACATGGCGCGTACGTTTCTCCGGAGTATTCACCTTCTGCCAAACATACCTACAAGTTCAATGTCTTGCAAAAAGTTTTTTCATCAAAAAACGCAAAGTGACCCACAGTGTGCCCAGGCCGTATCGGACGCTTTGCCAGAAGTTGATGGATGACGCTTCAGGGAAATAGCGCACCGGTACGGGGATTTCTCCAATACGATAGCCTTTTTCGACGATCTGAAATAAGATTTGAGTGTCGAATAAAAAACCGTCCGAATTGCCTTCATAATCGATATTTTCAAGAACGGAGCGTTTGTAAGCCCGCATGCCGGTGTGCCATTCGGATAAATTTTGTCCTGTGGCCACATTCTCGATGAATGTCAGGATTCGATTGGCGAAGTATTTGTACCGGGGCATCCCGCCTGCCAGCGCTTCCTGACGCGTCCGGATCCGGGTGCCTAACATCACATCAAAATAGCCGTCTTCAATAAACTCTACAAAATATCGGATCAGTCTGGGATCGTACTGATAATCCGGATGAATCATGACGATGATATCGGCGCCATGAGCCAGTGCCTGCCGGTAGCACGTTTTCTGGTTAGCCCCATAGCCGCGGTTTTCCCGGTGCTGAAACACTGTCAATCCCAGCGACCGTGCAATGTCCACCGTGCGATCACGGCTCGCATCATCCACCAGGATCATTTCATCCACAATATCACGCGGTACCTCTCGAACCGTCCGTTCGAGGGTTTTTTCGGCATAATACGCAGGAAAAACAACGATGACCTTGGAACGGGTTGAACGGGCCATTTCGCAGATGATCGAATAAATTGGCTGTCAGTCTTTTCCCGGAAACCATCCATTGCTTGATAGCGCAACGGACCGTTTCCTAATTGGAGCCGCCGGAAGAACCCCATCCCAACGAGAAAAACGCCTTTTTCTGTTGCCGTGCGGTTCCCTGCGGTGGCCAGTGGGCGCTGCGGTTTTTATTGGCAGCAGCCCCGCTCGGTGCCTCGATAGTAGATACCGTTTTGGAGCTTTTGAAACACCTCATTCGGTTGTTCCAGAAATTCAAAGATAATGCGTTTTCCCGTTCATGCAACGATTTTGTCGGTGAGCCGGCGGTTTACATGGACAAAGCCCATGAATTCATGTTTTTGAAATAACCCCGTTACGGAGATTCACCGTGCCAATAGGACCTTTTGCACGGCTTGCCATGTAGGGGTGTAGATGCGAACAAAATACACCCCGGATGCAACGCTCCGTCCGGTATCATCGATGCCTTTCCATACGAGATCATGCCGACCGGCAGGATAGCGTTTTTGTACCAGCAGCCGGACTCTGCGGCCCCGGATATCGTAAATGGCCACCGTAACCTCCGCCGCTTCGGCAAGCTCGAATCGCAAACGCGTTTCCGGATTGAACGGATTCGGATAGGCGGGATGCAGACGATACGCCCGCGGCTGTCCCTCCTTTTCGGCAATGGCGATTTCCCGGACCATCACCGTGCGGTTTTCCACATCGATATCCAGTTCGGCTTCCGCCAGAGGACGATCCGGCGGAAGCGCTTCCCGGTCGGCCGATTTGCCCATTTGCGGCAATTCAGCGTCAAGGCTCAGAATCCGGTAGCGGATTTTGAGCCGTTTTCTGTCCGGATTGGCGATCTCAATCCGCCGGAATCCGGACGTTTCTTTGCGAGTCAGTGCATAATCCGGTCCCAGAAATCGGTTGTAGCTATAATAAGCCCCGACCCGATCACCGCCGCCGTCGGCATTTAGAAATCGGATGCGTTTGGATTTGGAGCGGATTTTATGAATGCGCCCGATGAGCGGCGGCACAATGGTTTTGTGCCGTCTGTTGTAAATCGCGGCCTCAACGGAAAAGATCGCTTTTTCTGCATCCCAATGGGGGTTTCGGAAGACGACTTTAGCGCCGTGTTTGATGACATCGACCTCCCCCTGGCTGAACAGCCTGAATCCAATAAACGTAGCGCCATCCGCGCGGTAGCCCGGAGAAAAGCGTGCACCAAAGGCCTGCCTGATCTCGGTATGCAGCCGGAAGGGCCCTTCCACCTCCGGGTCCCGGTTCAAAGACTGCCCGTTCCCCGCCTCGTCGTTATAAACGATGCGCTCGACAAGCCGCCCCCGGGAATCCAGCAGATCGATCGAGCCGCCGGTGGTTGCAAGCTGCAAAAAGCCAGAGGACGCTGTTTGAACGTTGTTTTGCGTTCCGGCAAAGCCCAGATATCCCTGCGGCGTCCCGCCACCGAAAATCACAACAGCCTCTCCCGGAGCCACGTTCGTTCCTTCCGGGAAAGTGTGTCGCAAGGCGCCGTCGATCCGTACCTGATATCCCGACAGATCCAGCCGTGTGTCGGTCCGGTTGATCAATTCCACAAATTGATCTTCAAAGCGATCTATTCGGCCATCGCCGTTGGCATCGCCTGCGAAGCGGGCATCCGGATCGGCAAAAAATTCATTGATGACCAGAGTGTAATCAGCAAAATCATTCAGGGAGCGCGGTATCACGCCGTAGCCATCATCCGGCGGCGATGTAGGATCATGCTGTTCGGCGATGGCCACTAAACTGAACGGTCCGTCCGGAGCCGATCCGCCGTCGATGTCGGTATCCGCATCGATAAACAGGGATACCGTATCGCCCTGAGCATCAATGGCTTTAACCACGGCATCGCTGTCTGGGGCTGGAAAAGATTCTCCCGCGGCCAGGCGCAATCCGGCCAGAAAAACCAGTTGCCCCTGAATCGGTTCGCCAAGCTGTGCAGCCGTGACGGGCATGGGGAGGACAGGCTGAACGGGATTGCTGAGCAGTCGAATATCGCCGGAGGAATCGGGCAGAATGCGTTCGCTGCCGTTAAACTGGGCGAGTACACCGGAAACATCCACCCAGGTACCCGGAGCGATGGGCGGGAATGCTTGATCCAACAGCACGCGGATTCCGCTGGAGCTGTCCTGGACAAAGATGTCGAATCCGCTGCTGTCCGATAAGTTCGGACTGATCACCTGTCCCTGAATCCGGACGCGCTGCCCCAACAGGTCCGGGACGAAATCGTGATCAAGATCCGTTTTGACCTGGGCAATGGATAGAACCGGAGGGCGGATTGTGATGGTAATGGATTCTTCATCGAAGCCGCCGCGGCCGTCTTCCACCCGAAACAGCACACCGGAGAAAACCCCCGGGACATCGGGAATCCACATAAAGGTGCGACCGGTGAAGGCGGCTCCCGGCGGGAGGTTGGCTGCGGTATAGGTCAGCGAATCGCCATCCGCATCCGTGGCTTGAACGGTAAAAACAAGCCGTTCCCCCACGGTGCCGCTCTGATCACCAATGGGCTGCAGCACCGGTGGATGGTTGAGGGTGAGAAACGGCGTACCATCCACGCGCGTCCCCGGCGAAAAGCGTGCACCACTTGCCGCCGGAATCTCGGCGTGTTTGAAAAAATCACCGGTGCCGTCCGGAAAACGTGTGATGGACTGATTGTCATTGGCCTCGCCGCCGTAAATGTGACTGTCCACCACATTGCTGGATGCATCCCGCAGAATGACCTCATCGCCGGTGTTATTCAAGCCCAGTCGGCCGGTGCTGGCCGTTTGTACCGGTGCACCTCCGAAGTCTCCGGTCGGTGAGCCGCCGCCGAAAACAACGATTGCGCCTCCCGGAGGAAGCACCGTCCCGGCAGGGAAAATATGCCGGACTCCGACAGCATCGGATAAGGTCCAGCCGCTTAAATCGGCGCTGATGCCGCCGGTATTCACCAATTCTATGAATTCATCCTGAATGGCGCTGCGAACTCCATCGCCGTTGGCATCCCCCGCCGCCCCGGATGGTGGATCGGCGAGAATTTCGTTGATCACGACGTTCGCGGTCTGAGCAAATAGAGACGGAGGAGTGCCGCCCAACACTACAGCCGCCAAACCGGCTGCGAAAATCGCTTTCAGCGCTGCACCGAAACTTTTCATGATAGGTGCCCTCGGTGTTTATCGATTGAACGGATAGAAGCCGTCCTGTTGCAGGAAGATCATCCGTGAGGAAGGAACGACGGTGAAGGATGCGGCTTGTGCGGCACGCCGCAAAATATACCCGAATGCATGGTTTCTAAAATGTTATATACCGGCAACGGTCTTCGATTGAGCAGGCGCAATCTCAAAAATATTTATATGGTTAACCCGTAACGGCGGTATCGTTGGATGTGGAAAAGATATCGCACGATGTCTGTAAACCGGTATGGTTATGAGAAACCGGCATCAAGCCTCAATAATCCTCTTCGGCCAGCCATGCTTCCCAACCGCCGGGGAAAACACGCACCCGGCGATGCCCCAGTGATTTGAGTCTGGCTGCCAATCGTTCGGCTGCGTCACAATAAGGGCCGATGCAATACACAATCAGAGCGCGACCTTGCAATCGATACGCCTCGTATAACGATTGCAAATTTTCGCTGTCCACCGGGATGTTGATGGCTCCCGGGATGTGGCCGATTTCGTATTCAAACGCAGGCCGGGCATCGACCAATACCGCCTCACCGGTATCGATGGCCCGCCGGACATCCGCGATCGTGGCTGTCTCCGTGGTATCGAGATGATCTTGAAAAGAAGCAGCACGGAATGGAATCGTCATCGGCGCGGCCAGCATCAGAACAAGGGAAACGGTAGCCGTTACGGAAACATAGCGTTTCGGCTGCCGAGCAGTGGGAGTCTCGCTGAAATGCCGCAGACTGAACAGCCCGGCCCACATGCCCGCCAGCAGCAAACCATGCCCGACCGCAGGCAATTCGTTTAATAGGGGCAGATTTCCAAAGCAGCCGCATGCCAGGTTCCGCCAGAGGCTGTAAATCAAAACGGCCGCAAAAAGAATGGGCAGCCATTGCAAGACGTGCAAAAAGCGCCGAACCAGGATCATTCCGGCGACGGCAATTTCGAATAAGATGAGCGGATAGACGAGCATTTGGGCAATGCCGGGCGGCAGCGAAGCCAGCCGCGCCAACGCTGTGGCGGTTTCGGTAAGATACAGGGCTTTCCCGATGGCGGAAAGCAGGAAGATCGTTATCAGAAAAATTTGTATCAGATGGAAAAGCATGGCTCCGGGCCGATTGGGTTTTGTTCCATGAGGCTCCCATGGGATTATGGATGCGTCGTGG
>WFVT01000069.1 GCA_015491485.1 Candidatus Zhuqueibacterota bacterium | reverse complement strand
CATCAAATCCATTCGCAAACGTTATGGAGCTTTGCCGATTCTGGTTCTTTCAATGTACAACGAAGTGTACTATGCTGAAAGAGCCATTCGGGTGGGCGCCAATGGTTATATTATGAAAGAAGTCATTACCGCGCATCTGATCGATGCGATTCAGACCGTTCTGGACGGTGAAATCTATCTCAGCGAAACCATGAAAGCCAAGCTCCTCAAATCGATGTCTGGCAAGCCGGCCAAGAAAGAGGGCGAAGAGATCGATATCCTGACCGACCGGGAACTGGAAGTGTTCCAGCTCATCGGGCAGGGACTGACCACACGAGAAATTGCCGATAAATTGTTTTTGAGTGTTAAAACCATAGAGACGTATAAGGAAAATATCAAACGGAAGCTAAACCTGCGCAGCTCAAGCGAATTGCAACAACGTGCGGCGCACTGGTATTTCAGAAGTGTTTGATCCAAAGAGCCGCCGCCACAAATGGACCATCGATGTCACTTTCATGTTTCTGGCGACCGTTCGCCATTCAGGCCGTCCTATGACCGGCGGCGGTTCAAAGGCACGTCCTCCAATCCCGGGCTGTCTAAAAACAGAAGAATTGCCCCGAAATCGTCATGCCCGCTTTCGCGGGAATGACGATGAATGGCGGTTTTTGGCCAACCCCGAACCGCCATTTGATGAATCTGCGTTGCCATACGTTTAAACAACATGGTTCCATCCAAACGGACAAACGCGACCGCCTTGCAAGCGCTCAATCCCGTCCCGCTCCCCAATGTTACCATCCGTGACAGTTTCTGGACGCCGCGATTGGAATGCAACCGTAACGTCACCATCCCCACGATCTACCAGCGCTGTGAAGAAACCGGCCGCATCGATGCCTGGAAATTGAACTGGAAACCGGGCATGCCCAACGAGCCGCACGTGTTCTGGGATTCCGACGTGGCCAAATGGCTGGAAGCCGCCTGCTACAGCCTCATCACCCATCCCGACCCTGAACTGCGCAAAACCGTGGATGCGCTGACGGATTGGATCATCCGTGCGCAGCAGCCGGATGGCTATATCAACACCCATTTCACCGTGGTACGGCCCGACATGCGCTGGAAAAACCTGCGCGATTGGCATGAGCTGTACTGTGCCGGGCATCTCATCGAGGCGGCGATCGCCCACCACCAGGCCACGGGCGAGACCCGCCTGCTCGACGCCCTGTGTCGGTATGCCGACCATATCGGCCGCGTGTTTGGCCGGGGTCCCGGTCAGAAGCGGGGCTATCCCGGCCATGAGGAAATTGAGCTGGCGCTGATCAAGCTATACCGAACCACCGGGCAGAAACGTTATCTCGAGCTGGCCAAATATTTCGTGGATGAACGGGGACAACCGCCGCATTACTTCGATCTGGAAGCACGAGAAAGGGGCGAAGACCCCGCCGACTACTGGGCCGGCTCGCACGAATACACACAATCGCATCTGCCGGTGCGGGAACAGCGGGAGCCCGTGGGACATGCGGTGCGGGGCGCTTATCTTTACTGCGCCATGGCCGATTTGGCGGTGGAATACCAGGATCGCGAGCTGTGGCAGGCTTGCAAATCCATCTGGCGCCATCTGGTTTCCCGGCGGCTTTATGTTCACGGCGGCGTGGGCAGTTCCGCCGCCAACGAAGGCTACACGCAGGATTACGATTTGCCCAACGAAACCGCGTATGCCGAAACCTGCGCGGCCATTGCGCTGTTTTTGTGGGCGCACCGCATGCTGCTGATCGAACGTCACGCCCACTATGCCGATGTGATGGAACGGGCGCTGTACAACAACATTCTTGCCGGCGTCTCCCTGCGCGGCGACACGTTTTTCTACGAAAATCCGCTATCCAGCCGGGGGCAGCATCACCGCTGGACATGGCATCACTGCTCGTGCTGTCCGCCCAACCTGGCGCGCCTGCTGGCCTCGCTCGGCCGGTACATTTACAGCACCAGCCCCGATGCCCTGTATGTGCAACTGTACATCGGCAGCGAGGCGCAGGTGCGGCTTGCCGGCGTGCCGGTGCAGGTGCAAACCACCGTTGCCCTGCCGCAAGAGGGCCGGGCGGTGCTGCAACTGCAACCGCAACAATCGTGTGAATTCACCCTGGCTCTGCGCCGGCCGGAATGGTGCCGCGACATGGAAGTGTTCGTCAACGGCAAACGCGTTTCAATCGAGAAGATGTTGCGGGAGGGGTTTGTGCACCTTCGCCGGGAATGGCAGCCCGGCGACCGCATCGAAATCGAATTCGACATGCCGGTGCTGCGCTTGCAGGCGCATCCGGCGGTGCGTGAAAATTGCGGCCGCGTGGCATTGCAGCGCGGCCCCTGGCTGTACTGCTTCGAAGAGGTGGACAACGGCGGTCAGTTGCACGATTTGCGGTTGCCCGCCCACGCCCAACTGCAGCCATGTTTCGAAAGCGATCTGCTGGGGGGATTGATGACGCTCGCCGGCACCGCCTTTCGGCGCAACCCGGATGCCTGGCATGGCGCGTTGTACCGCCAGGCTCGCACGGAACTCGTCGAAACGCCGATCAAAGCCATTCCGTATTACGCCTGGGATAACCGCGCCCCGGGAGAAATGCTGGTTTGGATCCTGGAAGCAGGAGATTGAGATGGCCTATCTCTATTTAGCCATTGCCATTGTGGCCGAGGTGGTGGCCACCAGCGCGCTGAAAGCCTCGGAACAATTCACGCGTCCCATTCCGAGCTTGATCGTGGTGGTGGGCTACGGCACGGCGTTTTATTTCATGACTCTGGTCCTCAAAACCATTCCGGTAGGCATCACTTATGCGATCTGGTCGGGATTGGGAATCGTGTTGGTGACGATCGCCGGAGCGGTGCTTTACCGCCAATATCCCGATGTACCGGCAATCATCGGCATGACGCTGATCATCGCCGGCGTGGTGATCATTCACCTGTTTTCCAAAACCGTCAGTCATTGAACAGAAGATCGGCGCTCAGCTTACACTTTTGCTCCTGTTCTGCGCCAGATCAAATCTTTATAATCAAACGCAAAATCCGGCTGCTCTTTTTCGATATCCACCCAGCGGCATTCGCCTTCCAGGGAGCCTTTAAGTTCGCCGGCCACCGGCCTGGCCGCGTAAATCACCTCCACACTGCGGATGGCGGTGCCTTTACGCCTACCGGAAAGCACCCCCAGCAATTCGGTCACCTCAATTTCAAGCCCGGTTTCTTCCCGCGTTTCCCGTTTGGCCGCTTCAATGGTGGTTTCGTGCATGCGCATGAAGCCGCCGGGCAACGACCAGCCTTTGCCGTCCACGCGATCGATCAGCAGCACCCGTCCGTTTTGCCGCACCACCACCGATACTGTGGCGAACGGCGGCAACTGTCCGAGAGTCAGGAAATAAAACACACGCTGAAACAGAACCACCAGCAAACGCAAAAATAAAAATGCCCACTTTTTCAACACATCATTCCCTCCTGTTCTGTGATTTCCTCCGATCAGCACGTTGCCGTGGAGCCGATCGGAACCGTCCGGCCGATCCGGAATACATCATCGGGGGGATCATTGCGCCAGATCATGGCGACGGTATCCACCCGGAAGCACAATTCGCGCCATTCGCGCTGTAGCGAAGCCAGCACCTCGTTTAACCGGGACCGTCTCGCCACCTGTCCGACACTCAGATGCGGGACAAATCCGTTGGGGAACTGCCGTGTATCATCGCATTCCGGCGCCGCCCGCCACAGCCGCTCCTGCAATTGAATGACCGCCTCTGCCGGTTCGGGAGCGAGCCACAGGGTGAACGTTTCACGCGCATGTTTGAAATATCGGATCTCCGCCAAACGCAGCTCGAACGGTTCGATTTCCCGCAACCGGCTCCGGAAACGGTGCGCCTTTTCCTCGAACTCCGAGGTCGGCAGAAACGGATACAGCAATGTGATGTGCGGCATCCACCGCCGCAGATTTCGGTCATACCGCCGCCGGATACGCTGAATCGGCTCCCAGATGGTTTCCGGCGGGATGATCACCACCGCGGTTTTATGGGTTTTCAGAGCCATGTTTCAATCGGTCTGAAAGTCGTCGTTGAACCGGAATATCCTTTTGGCCACATCATGTTTTTGAAAATTCCGGTCAACTTTCAATTAAGATGTCAAAATTTCCGGATGAAAGCAAAGATTTTCGACAGGGCGCGAATTCATTCAGGCAGGCGGATAAGGGATTCGGTTCATCCGCCACGGCAGCCAGAGAAAGCCTCCCCGGAAAGCTTCTCCCGGTCCGGGCAAAATGTTGCATAAATTTAATTGGTATTTTTATTCATTATCTTTAAAATAGTATTCCGTCATTTTTTTGATTGCCCCAACTTGCATACAAAATTTTAGTAAAAATGTCACGATGCACTCGCAGGAGCAATGCCTCTGTTCCCATTTCGTTTCACCGAGCTGCCCGTTCACACCCTGGTCATGAAAATTTTCGCTCATTAAATCAAATGGTCGATCAGAAGCACATTCGTCAGCAATGGATCCGTGCTTTTGGTACTCGTTAACCTTTAATCATCCGGGAGGTGGCTATGCGTAAATGGATACGTGCTTTCATGCTTTTTTTAATGGCGGCTGTTTTATCCGCCGAAGCTCTGGCGCAGTACACCCTCACGCTGGATTTTCAAAATATGAATCCGCATTTAAATCAAAAGTTTGAGCTTCGGGTGGTCAACAAAAATACAGGTTTGGAAGTCGGACGACACACCATCGACTCGCTCAGCACGGCCAATTTCACCATGAATATGCTGGTACTGGTGGAAGGGGAAAGCTATTGGATTGATTTTTATGCCGACTTGAACGGTAACGGGCAATATGATGCCCCGAGTACCGACCATGCCTGGCGCATGGAGCTGAACAACGCCAAAAGCGATACCACCCTGGTTTTTAGTCATAATGTCATGTTTACGGACATTCAGTGGCCCGGCGACATCGATCCCTACCAGTTTTCCGGTACCTGGAGCGGTAACTGGAAAAATCTGACGTTTCAGACCACCGGGCCGATTGCCGGAACCGTTACCGTGGACCCGGACAGCATGAAAATCAGCGGAGAGTTCAAAACCACCGGTGCCTTTGGAAATCCAGATACCACCGTGTTTGCCTTTGAAGGTAAGGCAGATACCACCTCCGGCGATACGCTGAAAGTGCAGTTGCCCGCGCCATGGACCGGTACGATCAACCTATTTAATGGAACCATTTCCGGAACCATTACCGATCCCAACTTATTCGGCACCGGCCTTTCCATGACTTTCACGGGTAATTTCGGGCTGGCGCAGACCATTTTCCGTTACCAGATGAGCGGTACGTTTCAGGCCGATGGCATCGTGGTGATGGGCCATCGGGATATTCCCACCGGTATCGCGTCTCCGGTTGTGGAGTCCCGGCCGGAGAGTTTTGCCATATTGCAGAATTATCCCAACCCCTTCAATCCAGAAACCCGGATCCGGATCCAACTCAAACAATCCGCCCGTGTATCCGTTCAGATTTATGATCTCCAGGGAAGACTGGTGCGGCAATATGAACCCGGATCGCTTAAAGCCGGCGTTTATGAAATTCCGTGGGATGCCCGCGATTCCCGGGGTCTGGCCGTCCCCGGTGGCATGTACCTGGCCAAAGTGACGCTGGCGCCGGAAGGTCAAAATCCCATTACGCGTACACTGAAAATGCTGCTGCTGAAATAATTGCAGCTTTGCTGCGAAACGAGTTGAAGCACAAAGTCCCCGGCGCTTTTAAGGTGCCGGGGACTTTTGTGTTAAGGGAAGTTTACCTTGCGCGTATTGCTTTTCCCGGTCTGCATTCATGGCCGGTTTACAAATAGACGTATCCACAAGCTGGGAGCTTGTGCTACAATGCAACCATGACTGACTAAACGCTCTGCGCATCCTGTTCATCGTGTTCATCCCGTCAAAAACGGCTTTCGACAGGATGGACCGGATCGGCAGGATATGATAAAAGAGAAGACGGGAAACAGTGAAGCGATTTTCAGTATCACTCAAGCCTAAAGAGTCCATGCCCCTTTTGCATCATACGCTTTATCCGCATTCTGTTCCGATCAATCCTCTGCGAGCTCTGCGCCTCTGCGAGAGCATAAAATCCAATACTCAGCCTGGTGTATGTACACCAGGCTGAGTATTGGATTTTATGCTCTCGCAGAGGCGCAGAGCTCGCAGAGGATTGAT
>WFVT01000068.1 GCA_015491485.1 Candidatus Zhuqueibacterota bacterium | reverse complement strand
CCGAAGACGATCCGGGGCCGCCGTTGAACACAAACGTGATCGGACGGCTACTGCGATCCCGGACATCGAGTTTCTCATAAGCAATAAAAAACAGGTTGGCTTTGAGTTTGCCCGATTCGTCCAGCATGTTCATGTAGCCGGCCCGGGCAAGATAGCGCAGCGATTTGCCGTTGACTTGGATTTGATGCTGAGTTTCGGAAACGCCCGGCTGAAACAGCGGATAGACCTGCGCCCGACTTTTTGCGGAAGCAGCGACTTCGGACTGGGATGGCTGGGCAAACCCCTCGGCTGCTGATAATACAAGCGCGATGAGGCTTAAATGGATTGTACGGCTCCAGAAACGCATTTGGACCTCCTAATAAAAAGCAAAACCGGGTGGAAATGGTTGATGGCTGAAGGTAAAGACGGATGCGCGGATGAAACCGTTCGAAAGGAATGTGAAAGAGAAAGCCGGGGGATCATCAGGCAATATCTCAAGAGCCGGTGCTGGAGCCTCTTTTTCGATGAAACTCCGGTTGCCCGGAACGGGACGCAAGCCGCTGCCCGGGGCTGGCATTATACCTTGATGGGGCTCATGGGGAATCCCGAAAGCAGCTATTTTCTGTCAGGGTGCCGCGTAACGATGGCGTCCGTTGAAGGGCAAAAATATTGGCAAAAAAGATTTTTTGCGATGATGGATGACTCTGAATCGTAACGGGTCGGGAACTGCCGTTACAGGTGCAAAATCCATTGAACGAAAAAGGCGTATTTTTATTCTATTATACATGCATCTGCAACAGGCCGGTTTTGCAAGAAATCGATCCATCCTGGTACAGAAAAGGTTGATTTTCAACAGCAGTCTTGTTAATCTTGCGATACCAACTGGAAATCTCCCGCCTCAAAAGAGGAGTGTGATCATGTCTAAATCCAATTCCTCCAACAAAATCAGTCGTCGCAGTTTTTTGAAGGGGATGGGCAGCGGCATTTTGAGCACTGCCACCCTCACCACCGGCGGCCTTATCAGCAAAGAAGCGGCCGCCCGAATTCTTGGGCCTGAAGGAGAGACCATAAGCGGTCGCACGGTCATCACATTGAAGGTGAATGGCAAAGCGCGCCGCGTCGCGGTGGAACCGAGGACCACGCTGCTGAGTGCTTTGCGCGACCGTCTGGATATCACCGGCCCCAAAGAAGGCTGTGATCGCGGCCATTGTGGCGCCTGCACGGTGTTGATGGATGGTAAAGCCGTTCTGGCCTGCATGACTCTCGCTGTGGATGCCCGCGGCAAAGATATTACCACAGTGGAGGGATTAAGCCAGGACGACTCCCTGTCGCCATTGCAGAAAGCTTTCGTGGAAAAGGACGGTTTGATGTGCGGTTTCTGCACACCCGGGCTGGTCGTGGCGGCCACGGCGCTGCTGAAGGAAAATCCCAATCCATCCCTCGATGACATCAAAGAGGGCCTGGCCGGGAATCTCTGCCGTTGCGGCACGTATCCGAAAGTTTTTGAAGCCGTTCAAACCGCCGCAAAAATCATGCGGAAAGGAGGCTGAACCATGACTGGCTGGAAATCACTCCAGGATATGGTCGTTTTGAGCAAACCGCTTCCTCGTTTGGAAGCCCCGGATAAAGTGGCCGGACGGGCCAAATACACCCAGGACATGCATCCGAAGGGGATGCTGTATGGCGGGCTTCTGGTTTCGCCGCATCCGGCGGCGCGGGTGTTGAATATCGATGCCAGCAAAGTGCGGCGGCTGCCCGGGGTAAAGGCCGTACTCACTGACGTTCATCCCACCGGCACAGTCCGGTATGCCGGCGAGGAGATCGCGGCTGTGGCGGCGACGAGCCCGGAGATTCTGGAAGACGCCCTTGAATTGTTTGAGGTGGAATATGAAGTCCTGCCGTTTGTCGCGGACATCGAATCGGCCATGCAGGAAAACGCACCGCGTGTGTTTGCCAACCGCTCGAATATTCGCGATGCGCGTGTGCGCAGTGAAGGCGATGTGGATGCCGGTTTTGCCAACGCCGATGCAATGGTGGAAAGTGAATTCCGTACTCAGGTGCAGACGCATTCCACCCTGGAAACTCACGGCAGCATGGTGTACTGGGATGGCGATGAGTTGGTGATTTACGATTCCACCCAGGCCGTTCACGGGGTGCGGGAAGGGATTGCGAAATTTCTGGATATGCCGGTGAACAAGGTGCGGGTGATTTGCAAGCACATGGGAGCCGGTTTCGGTAGCAAGCTGCAGCCCGGCCGTTACACCGCGATCGCAGCGCGGCTGGCCAAAGAAGCCGACGCACCGGTGAAATTGATGGTCACGCGCAAACAGGATTTTTTGGGCTATGGCAACCGTCCTAACAGCATCTCAAAAGTGAAACTTGCGGCCACCAAAGACGGCAAACTGACCGCTTTTTATGCGAAGACGTACGGTACAGCCGGTATCGGCACCAACGCCGGAATCCGCCTGCCGTTTATCTATGACATTCCCAATTGGAAACACGAGCATTACGACGTTTTCACCAACGCCGGACCGGCCCGCGCTTTTCGAGCTCCCGGGTGCCCGCAGGCTTCTTTTGTGATGGAGCAATTAATGGACGAGCTGGCGGAAAAGTTGAACATGGATCCGCTGGAGTTCCGCTTGAAAAACGACAGCAACCCCACGCGGCAAAAAGAATGGCGCCTCGGTGCGGAAAAGTTCGGCTGGAAGCGGCGCAACTCAATTCCCGGCGCGGACAGCGGCCGATACAAACGCGGCATGGGACTGGCGGCGAGCATCTGGTGGCCCGGCGGCCGCGGCACCAAGGCCACCATGACCATTTATCCGGACGGCACTTTGGACATCAAGTGCGGCACCCAGGATATCGGAACCGGCACCCGCACGTACATGGCCATGGTCGCCGCCGAGGAGTTGGGGATTCCCATGAAGCGCATCCGGCCGATGCTGGGTGATTCGAATTTCCCGAAGAGCGGTGCTTCGGGCGGCAGCACCACCACGCCGTCGGTTGGACCGGCGATCAAAAACACCGCTGAGCGTGCCAAAAGCCGATTGATGGAACTGGCATCTCGGCTTTGGGGCGTCCCTGTGGCCGAGCTGGTGTGGAACGGCGGTGGTGTACAAATGAAAAATAACGCCTCGAAAAAACTCGACTGGCAGGAATTGTGTCAGCTTCTCGGCACGGATCCACTGGAAGTGCATGGCGAATGGGTGGAAGGCCTGTCGTCCCGCGGGGTGGCGGGCTGCCAGTTCGCCGAAGTGACGGTGGATACGTGGACCGGCCGGATTCAGGTAAACAAGATTCTGGCGGTAGCCGATTGCGGCTTGATTTTGAACCGGCTGACTACGGAAAGTCAGGTGAACGGCGCTATTTTGCAAGGCATCAGCTATGCTTTGCTCGAGGAACGCCACATGGATCCATCCACCGGCACCATGGTGAACGCCAATTACGGTGATTACAAAATTCTGGGTGCCAAAGAAACCCCTGAGATTGAGGTGATCTTTTACGATGAGCCGGAGCGCGGCGTGATCGGCATCGGCGAGCCGCCGACCATTCCCACCAACGCCGCCATAGCCAATGCGGTGTATAATGCCACAGGGGTGCGCATGCGTGAACTTCCGATGACGCCGGACCGTGTGCTCACGGCTCTGGCCTCCAGAGAACTCGCCGGGAAGGAGGATTGATCATGGTGAATTTTGAATATTTCGAAGCAACCAGTCTGGAAGGACTGCCCCAGCTTCTGGGCAACAACCGGAATGAAAACGTGGTCATGGCCGGCGGTACCGACCTGCTCGATCTGCTAAAAGAGCGGATTTTGCAGCCGAAGCGGGTCATCAACATCAAGAAAATCCAGGAGCTGCACGGTATCCAGAACGGCCGTGGTCTGGATATCGGTGCGCTGACCATCCTGTCCGATATTGCCAAACATCCGGCGATCCGGAAATCCTATACCGTACTGGCACAGGCAGCCGGTTCCATTGCCAACGCTCAGTTGCGCAACATGGGCACCATCGGCGGTAATCTGTGTCAGCGGCCGCGCTGCTGGTATTTCCGGGGACGCGAATATGTTTGCCTGAAAAAGGATGGCAGCAAATGTTATGCGGCGGAAGGCATCAACAAATATCACGCTATTTTTGGCGGCAGTCCGTGCTTTATTGTCCATCCATCCGATTCGGCGCCGGCGCTGATGGCTCTCGGAGCCACCCTGGAAATTTACGGGCCGAACGGTCGCCGCGCCATGCCGCTGAAAGATTTCTTTCAACTGCCCGAAGACAACCTGATGTTTGAAAACCGGCTGGCGGCCAATGAAATCATCACGCGCATTCGTATTCCGGAACCGGAGCCGGGCACGCGCTCGCTGTATATCAAATTCAAAGAAAAAGACAGCATGGATTTCGCCATCAGCAGCGTGGCGGCGGTGCTGCAAATCCAGGGCAACCGGGTGCGAAAAGCGGATATTGTACTGGGCGGTGTTGCACCGATTCCCTGGCGAGCAAAAGCCGCTGAGGCCGAGCTGCAAGGCAAGGAGCTTTCCGATGCAGTGATCGAAAAAGCTGCGGCCGCCGCTGTGTCCGATGCGGAACCCCTGGATCACAATGCATATAAAGTGATGCTGACGCGGAATTTGGTCAAAGATGCGCTATTGCGTTTGCGTTCGGCGTAAATTTTCAACCCTAATCATTGAGGTCTGTCATGGCGATGATGCGAAATCCGGCCAATCCGGATCAGGCCATTTGCAAATATATGCGCACCAAGGCCAGTTATGTTCCGGACTTGCAAGACCCGGTCTATCTGGAGCGCGAGGATCCGTACCATCAATATTTCTGTCTGAAAACGTTGCATAACATCGGCCCGGATGATGATGTGGTGTGCCCGGAGGAATGCACCCGTAAGCGGATCTGCTTCGAGCCGATGTTGAACGTGCTGGCATGATCGGTGCGAAGCGTGAGGTTGCATAGGCCGCTGCACGCTGTCTGTGAATAGACGGCGTGAAGGGCCTGGTTTTGCGGTGTCTGGCGGTAGAATACAGATGCAATCGTTTCTCGCGGATTGACGCGGTTAAATAGAATCCAAACCGCCGAATGTTCTTTGCGCCTCAGCGAGAAAAAAGCGAACACGAATGAAGCAGATGGCTCTGATGGCCGCGGATAACGGATTGTATAATATGCGGGAAGCTTGTGCTACAGCATCCACGTTTCATCCGCGTTCATCCGTGGCTGGTAAAGGTGGTATTGCCTGTTGGCATAGAAATCACTGACGTTCCTGCAAAGTCTATCCCAAAAACGAAAAAGCCTCTGCGTTCTCTGCGCCTCTGCGAGAGATAAAAACATCCCCTCCATCGGAGGGGACTTAGGGGTGGGTCAGAGCACGGCCTGGTCGGCGCGAAAGATGGTTGCCCGTAAGCTGTGAATTGGCCAAGGGAAACGGTTGCCCTGGCTTTGGCTGAATCGGGTTTTGACCCACCCCCAACCCCTCCCAGGAGGGGAGCTTTGCAGGCCGGATTGGAAATGTGAATGGCTTAAACCCAGTGTGTTGGATTCGATTGGAGATTGCGTCGCTTCGCTCCTCGCAAAGACGGAATAAGTAGCCACATTCTAACCGCAATAATTGGCGACAAATTCACTAATCAGTGCGTTCTTACTGCAACCACAAGCTGGAAGCTTGTGCTACTG
>WFVT01000067.1 GCA_015491485.1 Candidatus Zhuqueibacterota bacterium | reverse complement strand
GCTGGCCTGCAAATTAGCCATCAGCAGCGAAGCCGGCACCCCTTTGCCCGATACATCTCCTATCGCCAAAAGCAGCCGGTTGGAATCGATTAGAAAAAAATCGAAATAGTCCCCTCCCACCTGTTTCGAGGGCCAGTTCAGGCCGGCTAAATCGAAGCCGGGAATTTCCGGCGGCGCCGACGGAAGCAGCCTTTGTTGAATATCCCGCGCAATGGCCAGTTCTTCTTCAAGCCGTTGTTTTTCCAGGGCTTCTTGAAACAGCCGGGCATTTTCAAGGGAGATGGTAGCGGTGTTGGCCAGCGTATTGAGAAATTGCAATTCATTGTCCGTATAATCTTTTTGAATAAAGCGTTTTCCCAATAAAACCGCCCCTTTCACCTCTTCCTTCGTCATGAGCGGAATATACAAATTCAGATGGCTATCGATCATTGCCTGCCGTAAGGACGGATCAGATATATTTTGAAGTTTCAAAGGATGAGAAAATTGCATCAATTCCGCCATCCAACGTGGATGCTGCAACAGCGGGATCGGCTGTTGACCGGACTGCCCTTTATCGGCGAGAATTTCAAACTCGGCGTTTCCGCGTTTCAGCACAACCACGCAATGCTGAACCATCATTTCTCCCATAATGGCAAAGCATAAAGTATCGGCGATGGCTTTCTTGTCCAAAGTGGAATTGAGTTCGTTGCCGATTTCAAAAAGCGTTTGCAGTTCCTGCAGCTTGCGATCCAGTTGTTTGTTGACCGCTTCCAGAGCTTTAACGTGACGATTGTTTTCTAAAACCGGCGCTGCGATGTTGACCAGCGCTTCCAGATAATCCAGCTCGCCCTTTGAAAACGGCCTGCCATCCAACTTTTGTCCCAGCGCAAGCATGCCCAAACACCGATCGTCGAAATAGATCGGGCACAAAATCCGCAGCCCCAACTCCGGCAATGCATCGCAGAATTGTGCAGCCGTCGCGGGCTCGACGGTCGTCAAGGTGCGGGGGAGCTTGTGAAACGCCACTTTCTTTTCCCGCCAGTCCTGCGGCAAGCCCTTCATAGCCGCGACCTGAAAAAGAGAATCACCGGCGGGCAAAAATATCACGCCCCGCGAAATAAGCATTCTTCCCATCGGCGTAAGCAACAGGACATCCAGAACGTGGTGAAAGTCGCGGCTGCCGGTTATGGTGCGGCTCAGCTCAAACAGGCTTTGTAAATCGACATCGTTGCGTTGCCTCGAAGACCGTTTTGGGGCAATGACTGACATAAAACGAGATTTAACGGTTTATTTGAATCGTTCTATCCTCAGCATGCAACGGTGCATGCATGTTTGAACCGTGGATGCGAGCCCAAAGATGAAATGGGTATTCACCGCACAATCAATCTGGAGCCGTTTTAAGGGCGATGTTACACGGATTATGCAGAATCTCCACTCTGAGAGGCGCCGTCATCCCCTTTGTTGAGGTATTTGACCATGCGAACCTGGTTGCCTTTTCCCGGCTGGGATTGTATTTCAACCTCATCCATGAGATTTTTCATTAAATAAATGCCGAGGCCGCCCACGCGCATCTCGGCAAGATATTCCTTCAAATCCGGCGTCTTGAGTTTGCTGGGATCAAAGCCTTTGCCTTTATCGGTAACCAGGATGGTCAATTTTTGATAATCAATTTGAATCGTGATATCGATGGGATTCTTGCCCTGATTGTCATAAGCATGTTTGATGACGTTAGTGCATGCTTCATCCACAGCAAGTTCGATTTTGCTGATATCGTCCTCATCAAAGCCGACTTTTCGGGCAATCTTGGCGACGAAATCCCGAATAATTTCTAAATTATCGGTTTGACTGGGGATTTTCAAATGGAATTTTTTGCTTTTGGCTGCCAATAGATCACTACCTCAATTAAAGCGTGTGAGTCATTTCGATTGAAATGCTTTCAGGGCGTCCTGTTCTTCATCATAAATTTCGAATAAATTCGGAAAGCCCAGCAGGTCAAAAACCCGGAAAATTTTAGGGCTCATGTTGCTGAATTTCAAGTCGCCGCCGTTCTGCCGGACTTCCTCCACGAAGCCCATAAATACTCCGAGACCGGCACTACTTATATACGAAAGATGTTGAAAATTGATGACAATTTTGTACTGTTTTTGCTCAATACAATTTTGCAACGCGTTTTCAAGCTGAGGGGCGGTATGCGCATCCAAATAGCCCTTGAGGTGCAAAACCACAATTCCGTCAATCAGTTGTTGCTGTACCTCAAACCCATCCATATTCGACCTCCAACTTGCGGTAATCCCGCTCATGTTTGATTTATGTCAAATATAAGGACTGCTGTGCCAAACTACAAAATAAAACGGCGCAATTTTTATGTGAACGCATCGTCAATCTTAACCACGATCATCGTCATATCGTCATGTTGCTGTCTCTTATACACATCTGACGCT
>WFVT01000066.1 GCA_015491485.1 Candidatus Zhuqueibacterota bacterium | reverse complement strand
CCCGAAAATAGAGCGAAAAAGCCAAATTCCCATTCTGCATTGGATGCAAATAAGCGCCGAAGCCGCTTTGGATATCAAGAAAATGATTCACATAGTCAAATGCACCCTGACGGCGGTCCAGCAAGGCCAGTACCGCCGGATTGGAAGAGATGGCATGCAAGTCGTTGGTCATTGCGATGTAGGCCCCGCCCATCGCACCGGCACGTGCACCGGCTACCGTATTTAAAAAAGAAAAGCCACGAAGCTGGCTGGAAGCAGGGCTGGTGAAGATAGTGACGGTAATGAAAATAATTGGCAGGAAATTACGTTTCATAGGGGCCGATAGAATGATTTTGGGTTAGCCAAAGAAAAAAAGCCACCTGTCGGACTTGAACCGACGACCTGCTCATTACGAGTGAGCCGCTCTACCAGCTGAGCTAAGGTGGCTTTTCGGTATAAAAAAATGGGCAGGGGCAGAATCGAACTGCCGACACACGGATTTTCAGTCCGTTGCTCTACCGACTGAGCTACCTGCCCGAATCATCTCATTTCAAACAAACCTAAATATAAAAATCAGGAGGCGAAATGCAAGTATTTTCTAAAGTGATTTTTTCTGCATTTTTAAAAATCGATCAAATTGAACAACTTGATGTCCGTTCCTTGCAAAAACATTCCGAGCTGCTGCTTCAAGTCGGTGGTGAGACTATCCAGACGCATTAGCACCCGCTGTGTTCGAATGTATGTGGAATCATCATATAAAAATTTTGCCAACGAGCCTTCCCGGTTGTTCATTTTTTGGGACAACTCCTCCAACGTCTTGCTGAAAGCATTCAGCCTTTTCAGCAGAATCGGTAGTTCTTTCAGAGTTGTTTCCAGATCGTTTGAATGTGTTTCCATTAATTGATAGAACATCTGACTGGATTGCTGCAGGTTGGCAAAAGCTTTTCGTAATGTTACATCT
Source organism: Candidatus Zhuqueibacterota bacterium (assembly GCA_015491485.1). Taxonomy (GTDB): domain Bacteria; phylum Zhuqueibacterota; class Zhuqueibacteria; order Zhuqueibacterales; family Geothermadaptataceae; genus Hydrothermovivens. The sequence goes on along the minus strand of WFVT01000066.1, from coordinate 16,272 downwards.
TCCTCTTCGATGAGCGCGTGTACTTTTTGGGCGGCACCGGATAAGTGCCGGATGCTGCTCTGCAAAGGCTGAATCATGTTTTGCTCATCCATGATGCGATTCAGTGCAGCAATACTCGTCTGTGCTTGATTCAGTAAGAATTCTACTTTGTTTTTTAACTCCACCAAATCCGCCATCATTTGTTCTATGCTAATTACATCCGTCCCGGTTAGTGGGGCCGGATGATCGCTCAGGTCCAATTGGACTCCGGAATCGCCGGGATAGATTTCGAGCTTGTTGGCTCCCATCAAATCTACCATGGCAATGCGACATTTGGCATCGGTGTATAAAACCACATCCGGACTGAGTAAGGCAGTAACCAGCACTCGGTTTCCCTGCAATTTTACCGACTCCACCCTACCCTTTTTGACACCATTTACAGTGACTGGATCACCCGGTCTCAGTCCCCCGGAGTTGGTAAAAATACACTGCAACCGCTGATACGATGTGCCCACCCGCACATCTTTGCCCCACATGATTCCCAAAACCAGGATCAAAATCCCCACGATGGATATTAAACCAACCTTGAATTCCGTTGCTTTATTTTCCATGGCATCCGATGATCGGTTCATTTACAACCAGCAGAATTTCATTTGAAACAAATCCACTTCTCACTCAAAATCACGTTCCAGATAGCGTTTCAGTTCTCGAAAATCCTGTTTTGATTTTTCCGAAGGCTTTTCATCCGGTTGCGGCATGGCGGCCTGACGCATCTCTGCCTGCTTTTGCTGACGGGATTGAATCTTTTTGAGCAAGCGTTCATTGAAAAGCTGTGCGGCATTGTGCCCATACATTTTAAGCATATGATTTAAAGCAATCACTTCCGCAATCACGGTAATATTCTTTCCGGGAAAAATGGGCAGCTTGACCAATGGTATTTGCACCCCCAGATACTCGGTATGTTCTTCATCCAGGCCGATGCGCTCGTAATCCTCTTTTTCGTTCCACTCTTCCAGATGCACTTCCACTTCTATTCGCTTCTGAACACGCACGGAATTGATGCCAAACAGGCTACGGACATCGATAATGCCCAATCCACGAATTTCCATGTGGTATTGTAACAGTTCACTTCCGGTACCGATCAAAACATTACCGGCCTGCCGACTGATGTTCACAACATCGTCGGCCACCAACCGATGCCCCCGTTCCACCAAATCCAAAGCGATTTCGCTCTTTCCGATCCCCGAACGGCCCGTAAACAAAAGTCCCACTCCATAAACATCCACCAAACTGCCATGCACGGTGGTCGTGGGAGCGAATTTGTTCTCCATGTATTCACCAAGCAAATGGATGAGCTGGGTGGTTTTTAACGGGGTGCGAAAAATCGTAATGCCGTGCGTATTGGCGCTATTCAACATTTCCGGAAAGATTTCATTTTTTTCGGTAACGATAATGCAGGGAATATCGAATTGCATCAAGGTTTCCAGAGCATGCCTGCGCTTTTCCGGAGTGAGATCGGCTAAATACCGGGTTTCCGTATTGCCAACGATCTGAACCCGCTGATAGGTAAACACCTTCACAAATCCGGCCAATGCCAAGCCGGGGCGGTGTAAATCACCTTCCGTAATCGGTTTATTAAAACTAAAATCGCCATTGACAATTTCCAAATCCAACCGATCTTTGTTATCCTCATAAAGCGTTTTGACATCTAACCTGTACACAGCTCGCTCCCTTTTATGATAAAATTACAGGGGCTGTCCCGGAACTCATGGCTATCGGCTCAGCCGCTGCATACCATGACTCCGTCCGGGACAGCCCCGGGATGGCGTTTACTCGGATAGGTTATTCTTCTTCGATTTCCGTTTCAGCCGCAGTCGTTTCTATAAAAGCAGGTTTATGATTTCCCTTTTTATTCCACTTGTTTTTATACTTCTTCAACTGGCGCTCAAGCTTGTCCACAGCTAAAACAATCGATTTTCGAATATCTTCACTTTTTTCGACGGCGGTCAATCGTTGCCCATATACGCTTAAAATAATCTCCGCGACTTGCGTTTGTTTTTCGTAATCCAAAATAATTTCACAATCGATGATACCGTCATAGTACTTTTTAAGTCTTTGTACCTCTTGCTCTGCAAAGTTTTTCAACGATGCAGGAGCTTTGTAGTGACGCGCGGTGAACCTCGTGCGCATGATCAACCTCCTTCGTTATGGATGTTTGCTCCCCCGATACGCCCGTTTTGCCTCAATCTCGAAACCTCCCTGCTTAGAACAGCACGCGGATGCGCTTTTCGATACACTTCCTGCAAGCGTTCGGGAGATACATGCGTATAAATTTGGGTGGTAGACAAGCTTGCATGACCTAGCAGCTCTTTCACCGCTACAAGATCCGCACCAGCATTCAGCAAATGGGTCGCAAAGCTATGTCGCAATACGTGAGGATGGGTTTTCCCCTTCTCCGCGACTCGAGACAAAACCCGATTTACAATCCGGGAAATGTCCCGCGCTCCTAATGCGCGTCCGTTCCGACGAATGAAAATGTGATCGGTGTCACCTCCTTCGGTTTGAGTTAACCATATTTTGCGTTCATGAATCCAACGCTTTAATTTATGGGCTAAATCGGCTGAAATGGGAATCAGCCGAACTTTTTTTCCTTTCCCCAGCACACGAAGGTGCATGGAATGAAAATCAATATCAGAAACCGTTAACCCGGCAACCTCGCTCAGGCGCATGCCGGTGGCGTAAAACAGCTCTACGATCAGCTTTTGTTGAAAAGATTCCGTTGAGTCATCCGGCAGCGAGGCAATCGCCTCTAAAACGGCCTCTTCCGACAATACATCCGGCAATGTTTTCGCCACTTTTCGTGTTGATATATTGGCTGTGGGATTGGACTCGATCTCGCCCTGTTGCTGGAGGTAGCGGAAGAAAGACCGTAAAGAAATCAGTTTGCGATTCATCGATCTTGGCGAGTACTTCGCGTTATGCAGGTGGGTAAGGTACTGCCGAACATGCAACCGTGATATTCCCCCGTTGACATGATTCAGGCGCAGAAATTCATAAAATTGCAACAGATCGGTTTCATACGCAGCAATGGTATGTTGAGAAGCGGATTTGACGGTTTTCAAATAGTTGAAAAATGCTTTTAACGCCGCTGGAAGCTTATCCACCAACAGAGATTTGGGCATCTGCTTCCTCATAAGATTCCGTAATTTCGGCCTTGCAACTGGGACAGGCCAAATACTGTCCTTTTGCCTTGGAATAGCGCTCTACCAGATACGGATTACCGCATTCCGGACAGGCGCGGGGAACGGGTTTGGCCCAGGAAGCAAAATCACATTTGGGATAATTGCTGCATCCGTAAAATATCTTGCCGCGCCGGGTTTTGCGTTCAACAATTTGTCCATCACAGCCTTCTTTAGGACAGGGAACACCGATCGTAAACGGCTTGGTATTCTGACACTCAGGATAACCGCTACAAGCTAAAAATTTCCCAAAACGGCCGGTTTTTACAATCATGGGCCGCCCACATTTATCACACGCTTCCCGCACTTCCGGGGTTTCCTCTTTTAATGGACGGGTGTACCGGCAATCCGGATATCCGGTGCACGCCATGAATTGGCCATTTCTCCCCCAACGAATGATGAGCTTTCGGCCGCATTGCGGGCAAGTTTCCTCGGTTTCCTGTTGCAAGCCTTCTTTGATTTCCGCCCCTTTCTCTTCCGTTTGTTGAACGGCATGGCTGAACGGCTTGTAAAATTCGCTGACCACCTGCAAAAACTTCTTTTTCCCGGATTCGACCTGATCGAGCTGTTCTTCCATAAAAGCGGTGAATTTCACATTAAATATATCGGGAAAATTCTCAACAAGTATATTGTTCACGGTTTTTCCAAGTTCCGTGGGCACCAGTTGCCGTTTTTTGCGCTCCACATATTTACGTTGCAATAGGGTAGAAATGATAATCGCGTAGGTGCTCGGTCGCCCGATTCCCAAAGTATCCAGCTCTTTGACGAGGCTGCTTTCCGTATATCGCGCCGGCGGTTTCGTAAAATGCTGTTTCGGCAACAGCTCTAACAGCGTCAGCTCATCGCCTTCTTTCAAGTTCGCGGGCACGGTAACGTTGATTGCCTCTTCATCACTTTTTTCTGCCTCTTCTTTGGTGTCTTCATAAACCTGCAAAAACCCGCGGAACACCACGACGGAACCGGTGGTGCGGAAATGATATTTTTTACCGGCGGTAATATCAACGGTGGTCTGTTCCAGGCGCGCTGCCTCCATCTGGCTGGCCACAAACCGATTCCAGATAAGCTCATAAATTTTGTACTGTTCTTCCGTTAGATATTTTCGGATTTTTTTAGGCTCCCGTTCCATCGAGGTCGGACGAATGGCTTCGTGAGCGTCCTGAGCGCTTGATTTAACTTTAAACTGTCTCGCTTTTTTCGGCAGATAGTCCAATCCATAATCGCGCGAAATATATTCACGGACGGCCTGCAAGGCTTCATTCGCAATTCGAGTGGAATCGGTACGCATATAAGTGATCAGGCCGACGCTGCCTTCGGGGCCGAGTTCAATGCCCTCGTAAAGCTGCTGCGCAATCATCATGATGCGCTTGGTGCTATAACCGAAGCGTCTGGAGGCCTCCTGCTGCAGGGTACTGGTCGTAAACGGCGGATTGGGCTGCCTCAGAACCGGCTTTTTGGTGATTTTCTCAATTTTAAAAAGCTGGTTTTTGAGATCGTCAACAATCTCATTAGCCGCTTTTTCGTTTTTGATATCTGCTTTTTTGCCGTTGATTTTGATTAATTTGGTAAAAAATTCCGCCGCATCTTTGGATTTCACTCTGGCGGTAATGCTCCAATATTCGCGCGGTACGAAATTTTCAATTTCCTCTTCGCGCTCACAAATTAATCGTAATGCCACCGACTGTACCCGGCCGGCGCTAAGTCCCCGATAAATCGTCCGCCACAAAATCGGGCTGACCTGGTAGCCTACCAGCCGATCCACAACCCGGCGTGCTTTTTGAGCTTCTACTTTGGATTGATCAATATCGGAAGGGTTCTCGAGCGCCGCCTTAACCGCCCTTTCAGTGATTTCGTTGAACATGACCCGGCGAATATTGGCATTGCGAGATTTGATCTCTTCGGCAAGATGCGCGGCAATCGCCTCGCCTTCCCGGTCCGGGTCCGTCGCAATATAGACCACATCCGAGGCCCTGGCGGCTTTTCGCAATTCATTGAGAATTTTGCCTTTACCGCGGATGGTGATGTATTCGGGAGTGAAACCGTCTTCGAGATCGACGCCTAATCGCTGTTTGGGCAGGTCTTTTACGTGTCCTACGGAAGATTTAACCTCAAAATCTTTTCCAAGAAACTTTTTGATGGTCTTTGTCTTGGCCTCAGATTCAACAATCACCAGATATTTGCTCATACTCTACCTAATCGACAAAAATTAATGGATAATCGGCGCTTCATCGTCGGAAAAGAACCCGTCATCGAATGGGATTTCCTGGGAGAGCACACTGGCAATGATGGCCTTAATCGCACGGACATCCACCTTAGAGCTGCCCAGCATCACAGCACGCTCGATGACCTGCTCCACATCGAAATCGTTCAACAGGCCAAGCGCCTTCATTTGCAACAAATAACCGTACGCTTCCGGGAGGATGATCATTTGTTCCAGCTCGTGCAAAACACGAAATGAAAACGAAGATGCGGGTGCTGTCTGCCGGATGATTTCTTCATATCCCGATTCCAGGCGTTCCATAAGCCAGGAAAATGCCGAGCTGATTTCATTCTCGGTATATCCCCGATCCAGCAGATCCCGTGAAAGCAGTTCCAGTTGGGTGAGATTCCCCTTTTTCGACCGCAGTTGGTTCATGATATAAACCAAAATCTCTACCACGCGCTCGTTCATTGCCTACTCCTTTTTCCTCTGGACTCCGGTTTTCACCCGCAAATTAAGCAATTTTTGGCGAAAATCAAGTCTTTTTACATTAATTTAATGAAAGCGAACAGCCGAACACCGCAGAGCAGCGCCTGTTGAATTCCTCTTCTTCAAGCCTTCTTGCTGCGGTTTTGAGCATCCCACATTCCGTTCGCTCAGGCTTCTCGGCCATGACATTTTTTGTACTTTTTGCCTGAACCACACGGACACGGATCGTTCCTGCCGACTTTCTTGTCCACAACCAGAGGCTGCCGCTTTCCGGCTTTTTGCGGCTGCTGGGCTTGTTGCTGTTTCTGTGCCTGAAAGCCCAGACCCGTCGCTTCCTGGTGAACCGCCACCATCTGGCGCGGCATTCGCCTTCTTGCATAGGGTATAGGTTCTTCTGTTTGTATTTGCGCACGGAAAATCCGTTCTACTACATCTTTGTTCAGGTTGGCGAGCAGCTCCTTAAACAGCCGGAATCCTTCCGTTTTGTATTCAATCAGCGGATCTTTCTGGCCGTACGCCCGCAAATTTATCCCTTCTTTCAACTGATCCATCTCATAGAGATGGTCGCGCCATTTTTCGTCGATGGTGTGCAGCATGATAAACCGCTCAAGCTGCCGCATGAGCTCCGATCCCAGCGCCTTCTCTTTCATTTCATAAGCTTTGAGCGCCTGCGCCTTGAGCTGCTGTTCAATCTCTTCGGCCGTCATGCTTTCTTCCTGCTGCTGCGAAAGGGGCCATTCCGCCAAAAAGCGTTTCTGGAACTCCAAACGGAGGGTGTTTAGATCCCATTCATCCGCGTAGGCATCTTCGGGCATGTACTGATGTACTAAATTTTCAACCTGCTCCTCAATCAGCCCAATGATTTCATCTCGCAGGTTCTCACCGCGCAAGGCATGGTTCCGGAGGTCGTAAATCACCTCGCGCTGACTGTTCATGACGTTATCGTATTCGAGAAGGTGTTTACGGATTTCAAAATTATGCGCCTCCACCCGTTTCTGGGCGCGTTCAATGCTCCGGGTGACCATGGGATGCTGGATAACTTCCCCCTCCTCGATGCCCAGCCGGTCCATCACCGAAGCAATGCGGTCGGAGCCGAACAGCCGCATAAGGTCATCTTCCAGGGAGAGATAAAAACGCGACGATCCCGGATCGCCCTGACGTCCGCTGCGGCCGCGCAATTGGCGGTCAATGCGCCGCGCTTCGTGCCGCTCCGTTCCGATAATATGCAGTCCGCAGGGGACATTTTCATAACAGTTGTATTCATCCAGATATGGGCACGGCTCCATGCCCTCTTTCGGCTTGACCAGCGCGCAATTCGGATGTTTTACAACGCCGGGCCCCAGTTTAATATCCGTGCCGCGCCCGGCCATGTTCGTTGCGATCGTCACCGCTCCCGGCTGCCCGGCACGGGCAACAATTTCCGCTTCTTTTTGGTGATACTTTGCGTTCAGAACGGAATGCGGGATGCCCCGCCGCTTCAACATGCGGCTCAGGGTCTCGGATACTTCCACCGAAACCGTTCCCACCAGCACCGGCCGCTTTTTCTTGTGAAGCTCCTCCACTTCATTGATAATGGCGTTGTATTTTTCGCGCTTTGTCCGGTACACCACATCGTCATAATCAATACGGCGCACGGGTTCATTGGTGGGGATCACCACCACATCCAGCTTGTAAATCTCCCAGAATTCCGATGCCTCGGTCTCGGCGGTGCCGGTCATGCCGGCCAGTTTTTCGTACATGCGGAAATAATTCTGCAGGGTAATCGTTGCCAGGGTCTGGGTTTCGCCCTCGACCTTCACCCCCTCTTTGGCTTCCAGCGCCTGGTGGAGGCCGTCGCTGTATCGTCGGCCGGGCATGAGACGCCCGGTGAATTCGTCCACGATGATCACCTTGCCATCCTGGACCACATATTCCACATCGCGCTCAAACAACGAATAAGCACGCAGCAATTGCTGGATGCTGTGCAACCGGTCTGCTTTGGCGACATACTCCTGATTCAGCTCTTCCTTTTTCTTGATTTTTTCTTCGGGGCTGAGGGATTCGTCGCTGTCGATCTCATGCATCTTCTCGCCCAGGTCCGGCAACACAAACATATCCGGATCGTTCGGCGACAAAAATTCGCGGCCCTTGTCGGTCAAATCGATGGTATGCTGTTTTTCATCAATGGCGTAATACAGCTCTTCATCGATCTCATGCATGCGTTTGTCGCGCATGTAATCGTTTTCGATGGAGCGAATGAGTTTTTTCACGCCGGGCTCGTTGAGCAATTTCATGAGCCGCTTGTGCTTGGGCAGCCCCCGGCTGGCGCGCAGAAGAAGCACACCGGCTTCTTCGTCTTTTCCTTCTTCCAGCAATTTCTCGGCGTCGGCCACCAGCCTATTCACCAGCCGCGTTTGCGCCCGTACCAGGTTTTCCACCCGCGGCTTCATTTCGACGTATTGTTCGTTGGAGGATTCCACCGGCCCGGAGATGATCAGTGGCGTGCGCGCTTCATCGATCAGCACCGAGTCCACTTCATCAATGATCGCGTAATGATGCCCCCGCTGCACCTGATCTTCAAGCCGGATGGCCATGTTGTCGCGCAGGTAATCGAACCCGAATTCGTTGTTGGTGCCGTAAGTGATGTCAGCCGCATAAGCCTCACGGCGCTGCTCGGGCGTCATGTCGTTGGTGATATAAGCCGCGCGCAACCCCAAAAACTCAAAAATCTTGCCCATCCATTCGCAATCACGGCGGGCGAGATAATCGTTCACCGTAACCAGATGCGCGCCTTTGCCGGCCAGGGCATTGAGATACAGCGGCATGGTGGCGACCAGGGTTTTGCCTTCACCGGTGGCCATCTCGGCGATTTTGCCCTCATGCAGCACAATAGCGCCCATGAGCTGCACGTCGTAGGGAATCATGTCCCACTCGATTTCATGACCGACCACATCCCAGCGCTTGCCCACCAGCCGTTTGCAGGCTTGCTTGACCACGGCGTAGGCCTCGGGCATGATTTCATCCAACACGCGGGCGGTAATCTCGCTCTCCTCTTCTTCCAGCTCGCCCAGCCGGTCCCGAATTTCCTCTTTGGACAGGTCCTTCAGATCCGAAAAATCGTATTCGTCCGGGGCGCCGTTTCCCTCGCTGAAATCCGCCTTGAGGTAAGCCTGTAACCGTTCAATTTCATGGCGCACCTCACCTACAGCGTCCTGAATCCGCTGTTTGAATTCCTGGGTTTTCTCGCGCAGTTGCTCGTCGGTTAAATCATCCAAGGTTTCGTAAATTTCATTGATTCGCGCCACAATCGGCCGCATCCGCTTTACGTCGCGGTCGTGTTTGCTGCCAAAAATTTTAGTGATAACTTTTCCGATCATCGTGTAAAGCGCACTCCTCGTCTTGCTTTGATTTGAGGTTATCAACAAAAGTCAAATGTAATGTAACGGTCTTCAGCGTTTACTTCCTGTAGCCAATAAAAAAAGCCGGGGAAAAACATTCCTCCCACAGCGGGCTCCAGCACAAAAACAGAAAGAGCGCTATGTCGCGCCCTGACTCAAGTCCTGTTCCGGATCCGGCAGCCGACCGGATTTTCGCAGATCGTTCAGCACCGCATCTAAAATGCCGTTGACAAATCGCCCGCTGTTCTCGGTGCTATATTTTTTGGCGATTTCGATCGCCTCATCGATCGAGACCTTGGGCGGGATGTCATCGAAATACAGAAATTCACAAATGGCCATTCGCAAAACGATTCGATCGATGATGGCAATGCGATCCAGCTCCCAATTGGCCGCCTTTCCTTTAATATACTCATTAAACTCATCCACATGGGCAACGGTTTGCCGGAACAAACGTGCGGCGAACTCTTTGTTCGCCGGCTCCAAATCGGACGGCAAAATCAGGGTTTCCAGAATCATTTCAGGCGGATTTTGAGAAAGCTCATGAGCGTAACAGGCTTGAAGCACCAGTTCACGCGCTTTTCTGCGACCACCCATAAAAGTCCTTTACTTATGAATTTACCGGGGTTAGCCAATGGTATTTATCCTCGGCATCACCACGAATAATATCAAAAAATCGCTTTTGAATCGCCAAGGTAATTTCCCCGGGCTTGCCTTTGCCGATGGGAATCCGATCGATCGAACGGATCGGTGTAATTTCGGCTGCGGTGCCCGTAAAGAACACTTCATCTGCAATATACAACATTTCTCGCGGAATAAAAGTTTCAATTACCTCGATTCCCAGTTCTTTTGCAAGCTGAATGGCGCTGTTTCGCGTAATCCCGGGCAAAATCGAGGCGCTGTACGGCGGCGTGTACATTTTGCCGTCCACCACCAGAAAAATGTTTTCCCCCGAGCCTTCACTAATGTAACCATTTGAATCTAATAAAATTCCCTCCACGAAACCATTGATTTTTGCTTCGAGCTTGACCAGTTGCGAATTCAAATAATTACCCCCGCTTTTTGCCATGGCCGGAAGCGTGTTGGGGCGGAATTTTTGCCACGTGGATACGCAAACATCGACGCCTTCCTCCAATGCAGTGCTGCCCAGATATTTCCCCCAGGGCCATGCCCCAATTACCACTTCCACCGGGCAGGCGGACGGATCCACGCCCAGGGAATGGTAGCCGCGAAAAACAATCGGCCGGATGTAAGCCTCGCTCAATTGGTTCTTGACGATCACATCCTTGCATGCCTGAACGACGGTTTCCTCCGGGTACGGAATTTCCATCCGATAGATTTTGGCCGAACGATACATCCGCCGGATATGCTCTTTCAGACGGAAGATCACGGGGCCACGAGGATTGTCATAACACCGGATGCCCTCAAACACGCTGGAGCCGTAATGCACCACGTGTGACATCACATGGATGGTAGCGTCTTTCCAAAGGCGAAATTCGCCGTTAAACCAGAGATAACTGTTTTCATTGAAACTTGACATAAATTTACCCTCAAGTTAAAGGTGAATTCCCGGGCGTACCGTCCTCTTCTGCGACTACTTCAATACATGCCGCGCGATCACCAGTTTCTGGATTTCACTGGTGCCTTCGTAAATTTCCGTAATCTTGGCATCCCGGAGAAAACGCTCAACCGGATAATCTTTAGTGTAGCCATATCCACCATGTATTTGAACTGCGCGGTCTGCACAGAACATGGCCGTCTCAGAAGCATATAACTTGGCCCTCGATGCCGCCGCTTCGTACGGCTCACCGCGGTCCTTCAGATTGGCGGCATGATAGATCAACCAGCGGGCGGCGTGAATGCGCGTGTCCATTTCGGCCAGCATGAACTGGATGGCCTGAAACCTGGCAATGGGGCGGCCGAATTGCTCACGCTCCTTCGCATATTTTACGGCCGCCTCGAAGGCCCCCACGGCAATGCCCATCGCCTGCGCCGCAATGCCGATCCGGCCGCAATCCAGAATCGTCAGCGCAATGCGAAAGCCCTTCTCCGGCTCGCCGACTAAATTGGACACCGGCACCCGGCAATCCTCGAAAATGATCGAAGCCGTATCGCTGCTGCGGATGCCCAGTTTCTTTTCCTTTTTGCCAATCTTCACGCCCGGGTTGTCGCGATCGACGACGATGCAGCGCACGCCTTTGTAGCCTTTGGAGGGATCCTCGGTGGCGAACACGATGTACACATCGGCATGCACGCCGTTGGTGATGAAATTCTTGGTGCCGTTGATCACCCATTCATCGCCGTCCCGAACCACCGTGGTTTTGAGGGCGGACGCATCCGAGCCGCTGCCCGGCTCCGAGAGACAGAACGAGCCCAGTTTCTCGCCTTTGGCCAGCGGCACCAGATATTTCTGCTTGATCTCCTCGGAGGCGAATTTTTCCAGTCCGTAGCAGACCAGCGAATTGTTCACCGAGCAAATCACGCCGGCCGAGGCATCCACCCGGCTCAGTTCTTCGATGAGAATGGCGTACGCCACGGTATCCATGCCGCCGCCGCCATATTTCGGATCCACCTGAATGCCCATGAACCCAAGCTCGCCCATTTTCTTGACCTGTTCCGTGGGGAAACGCTCCTCGGCGTCACGTTCGCGGGCATCTTTGGCCAGTTCCTGTTCGGCAAAATCCCGTACCGTTTGCCGCAGCATCAATTGTTCTTCCGTATATTGAAAATCCATAATCCTTTCTACCTCATTGGTTTCGAAAGTGAAAATGCCTGCCTGTTTTCGCCGCCAAAGCGCCCATCCATTCCGTCGCCTTGCGAGCGATCCCAGGCAACGCTGTTTTTCAATCGGTCATCGTATTCGAATTCGTTGATTCCTTGCTTAATATTCATAAAAGCCTTTGCCGCTTTTGCGGCCGAGATGGCCGGCCGCCACCATTTTGCGCAGCAGCGGACACGGCCGGTATTTGTCATCCCCGAGCTCTCGGTGCAGCACTTCGAGAATGTGCAAACAGACATCCAGCCCGATGAAATCGGCCAGGGTCAGCGGCCCCATGGGATGGTTCATGCCCAGCTTCATGACGGTATCCACGGCTTCCGGTGTGGCCACGCCTTCCATCACGCAATAAATGGCTTCATTGATCATGGGCATGAGCACCCGGTTGGACACGAAGCCCGGATAATCGTTCACCGCCACCGGCTCCTTGCCCAGTTTGCGGCTCAATTCCATGATGCGGTCGAACGTTTCATCGCTGGTGGCCAGGCCACGGATGACTTCCACCAGTTTCATTACCGGCACGGGGTTGAAAAAATGCATACCCACCACCTGCTGCGGCCGCTGGGTGGCCGCGGCAATTTCGGTGATGGATATCGAACTGGTGTTGCTGGCTAAAATGGCTTCGGGCGCCGTGATGGCATCCAGTTTCTGGAACAATTCCCGCTTCACGTCCACGTTTTCCACCACGGCCTCCACCACCAGTTGGGCATCGCGCATCACATCCACATCGGTGGCGGTTTGAATGCGCGACAGAATGGTATCAATCTCACTTTCCTGAATAATGGCCTTTTTCGCCTGCCGTTCGAGATTTTTGCGGATGGTCTGCAGCGCCCGGTCAAGAATGTCCTGACTCACATCCACCAGCCGAACATGGTAGCCATTTTGCGCAAACACATGGGCAATGCCATTGCCCATGGTGCCGGCGCCGACCACGCCCACGGTTTCGATATTCATGTGATCGGATCCTCCTCATCCATTCTCATTACAACCGTTCCACAATCACGCTCGAGGCTTCGCCGCCGCCGATGCAGATGGCAGCCATGCCCCGCTTTTTATCATGCTGTTGCAGCGCATACAGCAACGTGGTCAAAATGCGTGCGCCGCTGGCCCCGATGGGATGTCCCAGCGCCACCGCGCCGCCATGCACGTTCAGTTTATCCAGCGGAATGCCGAGCATGTCCTTAGCTGCCAGCGCCACCACGGCAAACGCCTCGTTGATCTCGAACAGATCGATATCATCCAGTTTCATGTTGGCTTTGTCGAGAATCCGTTTGATGGCATCCACCGGCGCGGTGGTGAACCACTCCGGCTTTTTCGCCGCCGAGGCCTGCGCCACGATGCGCGCCATGGGTTTGACGCCCAGCTTTTCGGCCACGTCTGCGGCCATCACCACCATCGCCGCCGCGCCGTCGTTGATTTTCGATGCGTTGGCGGCGGTCACCGTGCCCTCTTTGTCGAAGGCCGGTCGCAGGGTGCGCATTTTGGCAAAATCAGCGCGCCTGGGCTCCTCGTCTTCGGCCACAAGGATCGGATCGCCTTTGCGCTGCGGCACGGGCACGGGGGTGATTTCATTTTTGAACCAGCCCTTTTCCTGCGCTTCCTGCGCACGCTTGTAGCTGAGCTCGGCGAAATCGTCCTGCGCCTCACGCGGAATGTTGCACTCTCGCGCGCACAGTTCCGCGGCATTGCCCATGTGGAAATCGTTGTACACGTCCCACAGCCCGTCTTTGATCATGGCGTCGATGAGCTGGCCGTGACCGAGGCGGTATCCGGTGCGCGCTTTGTCCAGGATATACGGCACATTGCTCATGCTTTCCATGCCGCCAGCGATGATGATATCGGCATCCCCGACCATGATGGCCTGGGCTGCCAGCATCACCGATTTCAATCCCGAACCGCACACCTTGTTGATGGTCATACAGGTCACGTGTTCGGGCAAGCCGGCCTTCAGCGCCGCCTGCCGTGCCGGCGCCTGTCCCAGTCCGGCGGTCAACACGCAGCCCATGATCACCTCATCCACCTGCTTCGGCTCGATGCCCGTGCGGTTCAGTGCTTCTTTCACCACAATGGCGCCCAGCTCGGTGGCCGGGACGCTGGCCAGGGCGCCGTTAAACGCGCCAATCGGCGTGCGATTGGCGCCGGCAATCACAACCTCTCGTAGTGTATGGCTCATGATTTCATCCTCGTCGTTCGCTTAAAGGTCCACAGGTTCAAGCTCCCAGGTCTTTTCCCCGGGCTTCACATATCCGGCCTTGATGCGCGCGCTATGTTCGAACACCAACAACCACTGCTCCTCATAGGCCTGTTGCAACACTTTGGGTTTGACTTCCATGGTTTGCACGGGGAAAAGATCGTATCCCATCACATAAACGGTTTTCAAATGCGACGGCGTCGGCACGAGATCGGCGAGAAACACCACCGTCTTTTCGGCCGTCTTCACTTTGACGATGGTGTGATCGCGGGTGTGCCCGCCGGTCACATAGCTCTCGATGCCGGGCAGCACTTCTGTGGTGCCGTCGAGAAGCTGCAACTGTCCGCTCTCTTCCAGAGGCTGCCAGTTCCAGGCCAAATAGCTGGCTTTGCTGCGCGGATCGGGATCGTTCGCGTATTCGTATTCGCCGCGCTGCGCATAGTAGGTGGCGTTCGGGAACGTCGGCACGATGCGGCCGTCGTCGGTTTTGCGCGTGTTCCAGCCGATGTGGTCGAAATGCATGTGGCTCATGATCACATGCGTGATGTCTTCCGGCTGCAATCCCAGGTCCGCCAGATGGTCCAGCAGATGTTTGGATTGCTGAATGTCGTATAAATATGCGAATTTTTCGTCGTATTTTTGTCCGATGCCCGTATCGATGAGCACGCGGTCCTGCCCGCGAATCACCAGCAGGCAGTTCAATCCCATCAGAATCCGGTTTCTCTCATCCGGCGGCTCCAATTTTTCCCACAGCACCTTCGGCACCACGCCGAACATCGCGCCACCGTCCAGCCGGAAGGTGCCATCGGATACCAGATGAATCTCAACATCGCCTAATTTCATGAAATCCTCACTCCTCTCGATCCTGAACACACCGTTCTCATTGAATTTCCTTCAGCACCTCGCGCGAGATCACCAGGCGCTGAATTTCGCTGGTGCCTTCGCCGATTTCCATCAATTTGGTGTCGCGGAAAATGCGTTCCACCGGATAATCGCGGATGTAGCCGTAGCCGCCCAGGATCTGGATGGCGCGGTCGGCCGCACGCATGGCCATTTCGCTGGCGAACAATTTGGCCATAGCCGCCTCTTTGGTGTACGGCTTGCCGCTGTCGCGCAGAATGGCCGAGCGCCACACCAGCAGCCGCGCCGCATCGATTTGCGTGGCCATGTCCGCAATGTACCAGCGGATGGCCTGAAAATCGGCGATGGGCCGACCAAACGCCTGCCGTTCTTTGGCATAAGGCACTGCGATTTCCAAAGCCGCTCTCGCCAGCCCGACCGACATGGCACCGATGCCGACTCGACCGCCGTCCAGTGTGGCCAGCGCGATCTTGAAACCCTCGTTTTCCGTGCCGAGCAGGTTTTCTTTCGGCACTCTCAGGCCTTCGATGGAAATCTGCCGCGTATCGCTGCCGCGCAGGCCCATTTTGTCTTCTTTTTTGCCAACGTGGAACCCGGGCATGCCCTTTTCCACGATGAACGCCGAAATGCCGTCGCGGCCTTTTTCCGGATCGGTTTTCGCAAACAGCACGAACACCTCGGCATAGCCGGCATTGGTGATAAAAATCTTCGAGCCATTGATGACGTATTCGTCGCCGTCACGCACCGCGCGAGTTTGCATGGAAGCCGCATCCGAACCGGCCAGCGGCTCGGTCAGGCAAAACGAGCCCAGCTTCTTGCCGGTGAGCAAATCGGGCAAATATTTTTGCTTTTGCTCCTCATTGCCAAACAAATAAATGGGCGTGCAGCACAGCGAGGTGTGCGCGGCCACCGACAGCGCCGTGGAACCGCAGGCCGCCCCGAACTCTTCCAGCACCAGAGCAAAGGACAGCGTATCCAGCCCGGCACCGCCGTAGTCTTCAGAAAACGGCACGCCGAGCAGACCCAGCTCACCCATTTTTTGCATATTGTCCAGTGGAAATTCGCCGGTTTCGTCCAGCTCAGCCGCGCGCGGGGCGATTTCGTTCTGCGCAAATTCCCGCGCCAACTGTTGCACCATCTTCTGTTCTTCCGTCAACTGAATCATA
>WFVT01000065.1 GCA_015491485.1 Candidatus Zhuqueibacterota bacterium | reverse complement strand
GATCAAATTGGACCAGAATGAACTGATTAGAACGGTTCAACGCTTATTGAATGCTTCAAGCGTTTGCGAATCAATTGAAGAGCAACTGGGGTAACGGTATGCCGTCTGCAGGGATGTCAGAAAGCGGTTCTCAAGTACCCTTTTCCGGAAAGACGGATCCGGAGCCGCCGTACCTGTTAACGACCTTCAGGCTGGGCGGAGACCATTTTTGCCTTGATACTCGCTGGGTGCAGGAAATTTTGAGTCGGCAGCCCATCACTCCGGTGCCTCTCGCTCCGGAATACGTGGCCGGCCTGATCAACTTGCGAGGCCAAATTGTGATGGCGGTTCACCTCAAAAAACTCCTGTATCTCCATCGTGACGATCTGCCGTCGGACAGTATGAATATTGTCATTCGGCAGGACGAGGACGCCATCAGCTTGCTGGTGGATGATGTGGATGATGTGATCGAAGCGAGCCCTCAGGCGGTGCAACCGGTTCCTGAAACGCTCAATAATATCCGAAAGGAGTATGTGAGCAGCGTCATTCCTTTACAGGACAAGTTGGTGTTAATGCTCGATCTGCAAAAAATCGTGATGGTAAGTTAAATGCAGGAGGCTGACTCATGGCGAAGGCCAAAACCCAAACAGGCTCAAAGCGAACCCGCAAAGTGAAGGTGGTATCCAAAAGTGAAGCGTTGAAACAGGCCACGGCGGTGGACCCCGATGCCGCCGGCGAGGTGGTGGCGCTTTCCGGTGAGGTCTGGCATAGCTTTGCCAAACACACGCTGGATGCACTGCAAACCAATATTTTCATCGCTGACCGAAATTTAAATTTGATTTATATGAACAAAAAAGCCGAACAAACCTTGCGGCAGATTGAGCCGGAAATCCAGCGGATTTTTCGAATTTCAGTGGATGAATTCATAGGAGCTTCCATCCATCGGTTTCATCGCGACCCGGCACGGGTGGAAAGCATCCTCAACAATCCGGACCGGTTGCCGCATCAGGCCGAGTTCAGTTTTGGGAATGTGGTTCTCCGTACCAATATCGCCCCGGTTTATGATGACGAGCACCAGCTGGCGGGCTTCGTGGTCAATTGGGAAGAGGTGTCCGAACTCAAACGCAAAGCCAATGAAACGGCGCGGTTGTTGTCGTTTATTGAAACCACGCTTACGGCCATCATGCAAATCGACCGCGAATATAAAATAACCTATGTGAATCCTGCGATGAGACACTTGTTCAAACGGCATTTGTCCGTATTGCAGCAGAAATTTCCCGGCCTGGATCCGAATCGTCTGGTCGGCCTCAACATTGAAATGTTTTGTGAGAGTGCGGAACAAAAATCGGCGATGCTGGATGACCCCACGAAACTGCCTTTCACCCGGCACCTGACTATCGGCCCGCTCCATTTCAAACTGAATATCAGCGGCATGTTTGACGCCGAAGGCCGCTACATCGGCAACACGCTGGAGTGGCATGAAGTTACCGATCAGATCCAGGTGAAAGAGGCTGCCATGGTATCCGCCAATGAAGTGGAAGCAACCTCAGGTGTGCTTTTGGAAATCAGCAATCAGATGGCGAGCAATGCAGAGGAAACTTCGGTACAATCCAACACCGTAAGCGCCGCGGCAGAACAAATCAGTCGCAATGTCAGCGGTGTGGCAAGCTCGGTCGAGCAAATGAATAGCAGCATCAAAGAAATCGCTGAACGGACCGCGGAAGCCGCTGATATCGTGGGCAAAGCGGTGAATCTTTCCAATAAAACAAACAAAACGATTTCCAAATTGCAGAAAAGCTCCACGGATATCAGCAAGGTTACGAAAGTGATCAACTCCATCGCCCAGCAAACCCGTTTGCTGGCTCTCAATGCGACCATCGAGGCGGCGCGGGCCGGGGAGTTTGGAAAGGGCTTTGCCGTCGTGGCCAAAGAGGTGAAGGAACTTGCGCGAGAAACGGCGCGGGCTACGGAGGATATCGCTCTGAAAATCGAGCAAATTCAGGAAGATACACACCGTTCGGTTCATTCCATCCAATCGGTCATTGATACGATCGAAGAGATATACGGCATTACCAATGTCATCGCTTCGGCTATTGAAGAACAATCTGCGATGGCGGATGAAATTTCGAGAAATATTTCCGAAGCGGCGGCCGGGACTGAATCGGTGGTGGAAAATATGGTTGGGGTGGCGAATGCCGCATTGGAAGGCGCGCAGCAGGCTTCGGCCACCCGCGATAATGCCGAGAAGCTGGCGCGGCTGGCTGCTGAATTGAAACAAATGGTAAGCCGGATTGAAATTTAGCCAAAACGAAAGGGGCCCGATGAAAATTTTGACGGTGGATGATGCAAAGACTGTGCGGCAAATTTTGCGGAATATTCTTGAACCTTGTGGGTATTGTGTGCTGGAAGCGGAAAACGGCCGGATCGCCCTGGACATGATCCAGCAAGAGCCGGGCATCAATGTCATTTTCCTGGACTGGGATATGCCTGAATTGGATGGCTATGCGTTTCTGCATTTGTTCCGACAGCGGGACCCTGATCACAAAATCAAGGTCATCATGTTAACCGCAGCGAACAAGATGGTTCACATCCTCGATGCTCTGGACGCCGGCGCTGATGAATATATCATGAAACCGTTCACCAAAGAAATGGTCATGGAAAAGTTGCGCTATATTTCAGGCTATGACTGTTAAACCGACACGACGCGTTCTGGTGGTGGACGATGCCACAATTTACCGGCATGCGATCTCGCAAATTTTAAGCAGTGAATCGGAAATCGAGGTGGTTGGTACAGCGGCGAATGGCCGACTGGCCCTTGAGAAAATACCGGAATTGCGACCGGATATCGTGACTCTGGATATGGAAATGCCGGAAATGGACGGCCTGGAGACGCTCCACCATTTGCACGCGTTGTATCCGGAAATTCAAACCATCGTCGTCAGTCATTACACCGAGGAAGGGGCGGAATTAACCCTCCGTGCGTTGCAGCTCGGCGCGGTGGATTTTGTGACCAAACCGGGGAAAAATTGTTCTCTCGCTGAAAATTTGCAATTTCTGCGCGAACAACTCCTGCCAAAAATTCGCCAGCTAAAAATTAATCCGCAGCGGCGGGCGGCGACCGCTCATGCCCCGTCTCGCACGATAAAATGGCTTGTTGAAAAGCCTCAAAAGAAAAAACGTGAATTGATCGCCATCGGCGCCAGTACCGGGGGCCCCCGGCATCTTTCCGAACTGTTCGGCCAATTTTCTCCCGGGATGCGCCAAACCATATTGATTGTTCAGCACATGCCGCCGTTGTTCACGGAAAAACTGGCCTATCAGCTCAATCAAGTGGGAACCGTTCCGGCAAAGGAAGCCGAGGATGGCGAAATCATAACCGCCGGTCGGGCATACATCGCACCGGGAGACTTTCACATGAAAGTGGTTGAAAAGGAGGGGTTACGACGCATTCAGTTGACCCGGGAACCGCCTGAAAACTTCTGCCGCCCGGCCGTGGATGTCCTGTTCCGTTCGGTCGCAACGGTGTATGGCCAGCAAGCGGTAGGCGTGGTGATGACCGGGATGGGGCGAGACGGATTAAAAGGATGCGAGGTGTTAAAAGCCGGTGGCGCCCCGGTCGTGGTCCAGGATGAAGCTACCAGTGTGGTATGGGGGATGCCCGGTCATGTGGTGAGGCATGGCCTTGCCGATGCCATCGCTCCGATTGATCGCCTCTACGAAGCTATTCGCATGTTTATCGCCTGATACCTCCGGGGGAAGCCCATGCCATTGCATCCGGAACACGGTGAATTTATCGCCACATTCATGTACAAACACAGCGGGCTCATTCTGGGCCGGAAGAAGTATTCTATCATTGAAAACCGGCTGGAGCAAGTGGCAAAACAGGTTGGCATGCCGGACGCCGATTGTTTGTGCGAAACCTTGCGCCGCGGCGGAAATCCGCAGCTCGAAAGTCTGGTCGTTGATGCCCTGACCGTCCATGAAACATTCTGGTTTCGAGATCGGGCCCTTTTTGACGCGCTTTCCAGAGTCTATCTCCCCTGGTGGCAAAAAAGGCATCCGCACCGGTATCTCAAAATCTGGTCGGCGGGGTGTTCGACCGGTCAGGAGCCCTACAGCCTGGTCATGGCATTTTTGGAAAACGGATGGTCGCCCGGATGGAAGGGCTGCTGGGTGGCAACGGATGTTTCACGGAATGTGATTCAAAAAGCCAGAAAGGGGATTTATTCGGCATTGGAGCTGAGCCGTGGATTGCCGGCTTTTATGAGGACAAAGTATTTTCAACCGCTGGAAAACGGCGCCTGGCAAATCAAAAAAGCGGTACGGAAGCACGTTCGCTTTCAGCGGCAAAACGTGCTGACTGACGCGCCTCCCATCAGGCCGTTAAATATAATTCTTTGCCGCAATGTATTGATCTATTTTTCAAGGTCGGATAAAGCCAGGCTTCTGGAGCAGTTG
>WFVT01000064.1 GCA_015491485.1 Candidatus Zhuqueibacterota bacterium | reverse complement strand
GGATGAGAACAGATCGCTGATCCGGCATTGCATCCGTGCAGCCAGGTTGTTCCGGCGTGCATTGATTTCAGCCAGTTGTACGGCCAGGGAATGATGATCCACCGCCAGAACCCGAGCGCCGTTTCGAGCTGCAACAAGGCCCACCAAGCCTGAACCGGTGCCCATATCCAGAAACCGCTTGTTGTTCAGCGAACGCGGCAGCACATATTTGGCAAGCCATCGGCTGCTGAAAAAATACCCGGGATGATGCACTTCAAAATGGGTTTGCAGAGTTAAACCGAAAACCTGAACCGGGGCGTTTTTCTTACGTTGATGCTGAACCAGGGGCAGAACCATGCTTAACCATAGCGGCCGCATCCGATTCAGCATTCGGTCCAGAGCCGCATACCGCCTGAGGTGGTCCGGCTCGCAGAACCGGGCGCTGTCACGCAGTGCATGTGAATCGGTTGCGCTTTCAATTGCAACCATCGGATGCCGCCGCTGTAATCCTGAAAACCATCCAGACATTTGCAAAGCCCCTGTGCGTGGGAAAGAGTGTATCGGCCGCGTTGTGGTGCAATATGCTCATAAAACAGGGGCGAATGCAAGCGCTTTCTGACTATCCATCGGCGGCGGTTTTTACAGCGCCGGTTCCATCAATCATTCTTGGCGCCGTTTTCGATCCAGGTACGAATGGCGTCGGTCTGCTGCTTTGACAGAGGCGGGGCGTTCAGCGGCATGCGGGCACCGGTCCGTGAATCACCGATAACCTTCAAATAGAGCGCGCTGTTATTCGGATTCCCGGGATCCACGCGCGGCATGCCGTAAGCCGAAGGCCGATTCACCAGATTTTGATACGCCTCACCTTCCCTCAGAGACATGGGGCCGGCAGGGGGATGGCAACCCCGATTGACGCATCCCGGAGTGAGAATGTTTTTCTGGATGCTGGAAAAGGTCGCCTCAACGGTGGGAGTGTTGCCATTGCCGTCATCCGGTCCAGCCGGGTTGCCGGGGCCTTGCCCCTGCTGACAGGCTGTAAAGGACAGCCCTGAAATAAATAGAAGCCAGAACGGCATCCCCCGCCACATGCGCACCAAATCTCCGCGTTGCTTCATACGGCACCTCCATTTAATGGTTAGTAACGAATAAAAACGGGCGCTTAAAATGGAAATCGAAGATAACGATAAATGTTGAATGCCAGGCGGAATTCGCCCCGGGTGAAGTCGAAATTACCGCCGCTGAGGTACTGGTTGGTGGTGTTGCCGCCGGAATTGGTGATGAAAACATGAAACACGTGCCCGCCGGCTCGAATTTCCACCCCCAGAGAAACCGTGTCGTTGAACCGGCGCTGGCCGTTTTCTATTCTTGGGCCGCCGACCACATCGGCGCCCTCGGCGCCGGATAATATGGGGATAAACTCAAAAAAGAGGCCATATTTGCGGTTAAGAGCCCACCGGCCGGCAAGACCCATGGTGATCAGAGGTTTTTCTCCGGAAATATTGACGTTCCCATTCAATACCATCCCCGGAACGATGAGAAATGCCAGCCGCTGTCCCAGGGTTTTGCTGACCGCGAGCTGGACAAAACCACTGAAACGTTCTCCGGCGGTTCGGGGCAGAAAACCACCTGTGGGATCTTCAGGGTCCGGAATCTGTTTGAACGTGGCCCAGGCGATGCCGCTCACCAGAGCGGCGGAAATCGGTGGGCTTGCTGCATCCGCCTCACGCCAGATTTGCCATTTCCCGGTCAATTCAAAAGTGGCATTGATGGCGGAACGCCCCAGAGTAAAATACAACGCATCAGTCAGTGGCAGCCCGAACTGGGTCATCACATCCGCTCCGCCATCCAATCCAAAAAAGCGATCAAATCCATCGCTCACCGGCGAACGGTAGCGGTGAGAAACCCGATAAACAAAGCCTCCGCGTTCCGGAGTTTGAGCCGTCGGCAGATTGGCAACGGTGATCCCGGCAAATCCTCCGATCCCGCCGGCCGATGATGATGGAGGTGTCGCCGAGGCCGGCGGCTCCTCTGCCGATGCATCCGGCGGCAGTGATCGGATCCAGTCGGCAATGATTTGAATCTGTTCCGGCGAGAGGGGAGGTTCATCTTTGGGCATGGGATCACCGGAAATATCCGCGTCAGCCAGAAGTTTTTTCATGAGGTAACTGTTGGCCGGATCACCGGGTTTTACAAGCAGAAATTGGGGGCGCGTGGATGATTCAATTCCGACCAGATTTTCAAAGGCATGCTCGGCTGTTAAATCCAGACCGCGCGGTGCTCTTCGCCCCATGTGGCAACCGGAATAGGCGCAACTCTCTTCGAAGATTGATAATACGTCCGGGGGAATGGTGGATTGAGAAAACAGGGGCGCGGTCGTAAGCAAAAGCAGGAAAATCGTGGAGAGGCCTATGGTAGGCCAAGGCCTGCCGCGAGTGAGTAAGAGCAACATATTCCCTCCGCAATGTCATAGTGAGTGAAGCTCCTGCCAAACCGGACAACCCAAGCCATCTCCCAACAAATCATTAGACGCCCGGCTTCGGCAGGCGGTTTCAAAAAAATTATGGGTGGTATGGGAATTGAAGGAGATTCACTTTTTATGCAACACCGCAGGCAGGCATATTATTCGACCACAATGGTCCCCGTCCGGCCGTGAATGCCGCAGTAATACGGGTAGGTGCCGGCTTTGTTGAACGTATATGACCAGCTTTCCCCGGGCTTGATGTTTTTGGAAGTGAAAAGAAGCGTCGGCTTGCCGGGAGTGCCGCTGTCCACCAGATGCACCTCACTATCCTTGTTGATCCATTCCACCGTTGTCCCGGCTTGAACCGTAAGTGTTCTGGGATTAAAACCATCCGACTGGATCCATACCTGATTATCCTCCCGGATTTCGGGCAGGAACGGATTGTCTTTGCCGCAGGCCGAAAGCAATAGCGCCACGGCGGCTGTAACCCAAATCAGTCCTCGTGAAACCGATCCTTTGGTCATGACGAAACTCCTGGCGTTCTGATCCTGGAAGATCACGGCTTGTGTTGAATCATTGAATAGGGTACGCGCTTTGCTCAATTTTAAAAAACAGCTTGCCCCGTGAGGATGAAATTCGAGAAATCAACGATGGTATCATGCCGCCCGAGCAGCCAGATGCAAATAGTGGTTTTCAACAGCGCGCAATGGTCTTTCATTTTCGATCAACAGCTCACCCCTGCACGCAAAAACTCCACCCACTGGATTCGGGCGGGACCGTTGATGCTGTAAATTTAATGATCCATCAGAGAACGTCAACCAAAGAAAATGCAACAAATCGTTCATGCAATTCGGTGAAACTAATTTAGATGGGTAAACGAAACAGGCAAGGAAAATCCAACCATTCAGGATAGATGGATCGTTCAGGCAAGTAAGTCAAACGTTGGCGAGGGTTGGGATTGCCAGGAATTCTGGACGGATTGGAATTTTTTGATCGCAAAAGAGGGCGAGGCTTTCAAGGTATGCAGGCGGTCATCGTTTCGGGATCGCGGTAGATTGCCGGATGGTAAAAGCTGTCCTTTGTTTTTTCGATGACGGATTTTTTCGGGATCGGCCTCATAGGTGCGGACCGCCTGTTTGAAAGCAAATCGGCTATTGGACCCGTCCGGTGCTTTTTCTGCATCGCGCTTTTGGATGGATTTGGGCTTTGAAAGCTCCACCTGAAACGGTGGTGGATCCGGAAGCGGGAAGTCCCCCACCCGCCGCGGAGGTTCAAAAGGCCGTTTGAATGGGCTTTGGGGGATGGTATCAAATTTTCGTCGCGGCGGTATTTCTCGCGGGTGGATGGTGATTTGCTGGATGGCAGCCATGACTGAACTCCCGACCTCACAGTTCGCCCGAGGTCCTGTGGAATTGAAACGCCGGCTTCCCTTCCAGCGAGATAGTTTACAGGCTATTAAATTTTTCGGCAGGTTCAATCAATTCTTTAGCCGAATTTCATCATGGCTTTTCAGGATGGATGAGAATCCGAATATCGACAGGTCATTTGCATGACCGCCGCCGGTTTAATGGTGATTGACTTTATCTTTGACGAGATCTTTGAGCATTCGGGCGCGCGAAGCGCTTAACGGCAAAATCCGCTGCTGCGGATCGTCCAATAAAATCTTGCAGCGGCCGCCTCCGGTTGGAATGATTTCTTGAATCCGGCTGACATTCACAATGGCGGATCGGTGAACGCGTACGAATAAATTGGGGTCCAACCGCTGTTCCAGTTGTTCCAAACCAAGATCGATAGGATAACGTCGTTTTTCGGTATAAGCATAAACAAGGCGATATTCTGTGCCGAACCACAATACTTTTTGTACCGGTAACAGGCGAAATTGGCTGTGCCGCCGCACCACCAGCCGGTTCAAGTATCCCTGATTGTGGCCCCCATTGGCAGATCCGTTCAGTTGGTGATAATCGACCTGATGCATTCCGTGACCGTTGGCGTGAAAACCATTCATTGAATCCAATAAATCCCTTAAATGCTGTGCATCCACCGGCTTGCGGAGAAAATAGCCGCCAAGCTGATCAATCATAGGTTGCGCTCGATCCACATTCTTGCACAGAACGACTTTGGGGACGCCTTTGGCATAACCGCGATCCATTTCACTCAGCAGCCGCTTGGTCGCTGGATAACCGACAAAGATGAGATCCGGGGTAAATCGTTCAATTTTGGAAACGGCTTCGTTATCGTTGGCGGCTTCGGCGATACCGGTAAATTC
Organism: Candidatus Zhuqueibacterota bacterium; assembly: GCA_015491485.1. Lineage (GTDB taxonomy): Bacteria > Zhuqueibacterota > Zhuqueibacteria > Zhuqueibacterales > Geothermadaptataceae > Hydrothermovivens. Next base: position 4,197 of record WFVT01000064.1, on the reverse strand, counting down.
GGGAGCAATTTCACGCAGCAGCCGGGAAAGCCGTTGCCGGGCATGCATTTCTTTGTCGATGATCATGGCGATCAAAGGATCTTGCGGCGTTGAATAATAAAATGCCACCTCATACCTCCTTCCATTTTAAAATTCACCGAACCCGGGATTCATGGATTTGAAAAGGATCACGCGGAATTTATGATCATTGGGAAAGGAGTTGTTGCCATGTTTATACACAAGATGGGATGTTCCGGCAAAGACAGACTAATGCCGCGACGCTTTGATGTTGAGTTCCAGCTCATGTTTTTAAACAAAATTAGGTTTTTGAATTGTGAATGGCAAGATAAAAAGACGACGGTTTTAAAAAAATGTTCAAGAAATTTAACAATGGATCAGGGCTTCATTTTGGCCAGAACAGCCCGGCCGGCGTTGAAAATGACCTTTTCGGGTTTTTCAGAAAATGGCCCAAAACCAAAAGACGTCTCCGGTTGGCGAATGGCAATCCGGCCACGCCAGCGCTTCCCATCCGCCCAGATCAAATGCACCGGCAGATCCACACGAAAATCCTCCGGGACGTTTTTTTGCAGAATGCGGCCGCGCAGCCAAACCCCGCTGGTATCTTCGTCGAAAGAATACGTGTAATCGTAGGTCGGTATGGCATTGTCCAGCAGCCACTGATTGAAAAACCAGCGCATATCCTGATTCATGTATTCGCTGACATGCTCGATGAAATCCTGGGTGCTGGGATCACCTCCACGGTATTTTTGGATAAAACGCTGCAACATATCCCAAAATGCTTCATCGCTTCCGGTTCGGTCGTCCAACATGAGCCAGCGTAACATATGCAACACGTATGCGGCTTTTTCATACACAAACAAATAATAATCCACCGGGTCTTTTTGCCCCAGTCGGTGCCCCAGAAAAATGGGGCCGGATTTGTGGGAATCGCTGTTGCGCAAGGCATTTTTGGAAAAGCCAAACCGCAATAATCCGAGACTGACGCCGATATTGCCGCCTTCGATGATATCGTCCTGCCAGGCACGCAAAATTTCATCGAATAGATTGGTGGACGGGAAAGCCCAGGCCAGGTATAGCGCCGACATATACTCTGCAAAGCCTTCACTGAGCCATTGATCGCGATAGGTGCGCCAGCCGAGGAGGTTGCCCCACCACTGATGGGCGACTTCGTGGCTGCGCAGGGCTTCCATAATCCCCTGATATTGTAGCTTAAAGGAAAGATATGATAGATTGATGAAGCCGGGAAATCCCTGGCTGTCCAGCCGGGGCGCTTCAACGATCCGGATATTGTCGAACTGGTAGGGATGTAAAAAGCGGGAAAAGAAAAACAAACTATTGGCGACGTCGGCTGTGATTTTGCGAAAATAGCGCTGATTGCCGCTACGCCGGCCAAAAATTTCAATATAAACCGAATCCGGGCCATAAAATCCATCGCGAATGAAATCGCCCATGGCAAATAGGCTGGCTTTGGCTGGCCGGTTGTGAATGAAGTAACTCAACCGCCAGCCGTTCTCAGCCCAATCGCGTACCAGCTTGCCGATAGAAACGACTTGCAGATGCGCCGGATATTTGAAGATCAGCTTATAGCGCGCTCGTTTATAGTAGCCGAGCCGGGGATGCCAATAAATCCGATCCCGGATGTACCAGTTGCCGTCTGCATTGCGTTCCAACAATTCTCCGGAATAACTGAATAATAAACGCAGGGTGTCCGGAAAATAATAATCCGGCGGAAAGAAAAGGGTGAAACCGCTCTGATCTTTTTCCTGAATGAACTCCAGCGAATCGCCGTTTTCATCCTTAACGCTGTGCAGGGTAAGAATGTTGGAAAATTGAAAATACAGGCTTTGAATCGCCCGGCCGCCCAAATAGATATCCGCTCCCAAATCCGCCTTGACAAAGCCTTTCCTGTCGATTTGCAGCCAACCGTTGTATTTGGTCACCCGCAGACTGGATGCTTTCGGAGGCGCCAGGTAATCGCCCTCCGGATAGCTGCATATAGTATAAAACGGTTTTCCAAGCCGGCGCGGTCGATATTGGTAAAGCCGGATGGATTCGTGCGCATAAGGATCATAAACGTAATAATAGAACGGCGGGAAAACCGCGTCATCGCGGATATTGCGAAAGGAGAGAAAGACATACCGGCTTTGCGGCGCGAGTGACTCCACCAGCAAACGTGACGGCAGATTGAAGCCGCGGCGTTCCAGAAGTGCTTTTTGACTGGTTTGCAGAAATTTGAGCAACTGCTTTGGCGGTGCCTGGTTGGCGATTTCGGTGCGAAAACGACCGATCTGTAAACGGTCGTCCAAAGTCCGTAATACAAAATAATCAAATTCTGCGGTTAGTTTCTCTTGATCGGTAAAGCGGTAAAGCTGCTGACGTTCGAGCCGGTGACGGGGCTCAAACAGCACTTCTCCCTTACCCGAGAAAGCAAAACCGGTGGCACGGCCGTTAAGCTTAGGAAAGGAGTAGAAAAAGCCTTCCGAGAAGCGAATGGTGATGTCAGGCAGATGCAAAACAATCGGTTCTGTGGCGCGAAAACATTCTTTGAGAGAAGAAGCGTTTTTTAAGATGGCATAGGCTTCCTTGAGTTCCGGGCGTTGCAAAAAGATTTCCGCCGCATTTGCGCGAAATGCCAGCAGCAGTATAAGCAGCCAGGCATTCGCAAAAAGGTGACTGCACAAGCGGCGGAGTTGATGATTTTGAGCGGCCCCGTTCATAAAATGCATCGAATGGATGAAAATTTAAGCCGGCAACCGGCAATATTCAAACGGCGGACAGAGGATAGTTCCGGGCGGGAAAATGCAGCCCCCGGAAACGGGAAAAACTCGTTTCTTGATTCGATCAGCATACTCATTGGGCAGACGGAACAAGGGTTTTGGTGAAGCATTGTCTCGCTGGATGGCTGAGTTTTAAATCGGGTTTGATCGTATCCTGCTTATTTTAGCGAGAAGCCGTTTTGAATGCAAGGGAAAAACCGGGAAATGCCCGCCTTTTGACCTTTGCCCACATTTTAGACACGGACAGCCGAAAACGAGCCGCCGGCATTAATGACATGTATTGAGGCGTTGTGTAAGGCGATTCAAATGGTGAATCGGGAGGATGATCGGCATTGCAACTTTGTCAAAAATATGAAGTCTTTGCGAAAATCCCAAGAGGGGATCGGCGAAGGACGATACTGTTAGTGACCTCAATAAGGACATTCAGCGTGATTGGCAGGCCACAGAGACCGGTAGGTGTAATGGAGACGACGGTCGGCCGGCGGATCGTACCCGCCCGCTGAACAGGATTGGAAAAAGGTCAAATCCCCGGAAGGAGTCCGGGGTTTTTTATTTTCCCCCAGGAGCCGTTGCGATAGCCTTTTGGGCTTGAACTCTCCCACAATACAAAAAAGGCACCGGCCTGCTTTCAGGTCGGTGCCTTTTTTGCATGCGCCCACTAGGAGTCGAACCTAGAACCTTCGGATTAAGAGTCCGCTGCTCTACCAGTTGAGCTATGGGCGCGATACCAAAGTGAGGGTGGAAGGAATCGAACCTTCGACCAACGGCTTAAAAGGCCGCTGCTCTACCGGCTGAGCTACACCCTCGGTTCACCATTCAAACAGCAATGAAGATAATAAAATCGCTTTTTGAAGTCAACCGAAATTTGCAAAATTTGTGAGTGCCGCCGTTGTCACACAAAGCCTTGTATCCATAATTTTGTATGTGCCGCGTATGCCCTGTAGCACAAGCTTCCAGCTTGTGTCTTTAGCCGAAAAGCCTTGATTTGTGAACCTGGCATGAATCCATGCAAATAAAAATCGATCATGGTTTATAAAGGCTCTCAATCCACCGGCAAACCGCAGAGTCCGCGCGAGGGCGCAGAGTTTTCATTTCTTGATGCTAAATCGTATCTGAATTATCACCATTTCGTAAATCTGTGATGGTTTTTTTTCAGCCACGGATGCACGCGGATGAACACGGATGCACTGTAGCACAAGCTTCCAGCTTGTGTCTGTGGAAAGAAGGCACTGATTTGCAAACTTGCCACAAATTAATACGGATGGAATGTGGATTAATGATGAATCAACCAATTTGCCTATTTACAAAGCCTAGACTCGTCATCAGATTTTCGTCCGGTTTCGTCATTGCGAGCGAAACGATGCAATCTCATAAACCGGCAGAACGGCATTTGGGTTTATTCTCTCGCGGAGGCGCTGAG
>WFVT01000063.1 GCA_015491485.1 Candidatus Zhuqueibacterota bacterium | reverse complement strand
TACCCCCGTCTTTCCTTTTTCCATTTTTAGGGAAAAGACGGTAACAGATAAAAAACAACATCACCATCCAACGCTCCCGGAGCTTCACTCCGGCGCGAAGGACAAAAGGACCCGTACGCCCTTCGCGCGGAACATTTTTATAAATGTCCTTCGTGCACTTCGTGGTTGAAAAAAAGGATTTGCCAGGGTGAGCTGATCCCATTTTTCAAGCAGGTCATCGTTTCTTGAATTCAGGTTGAATTTGACCTGCCCTGTCACCACGAGCGCTTGTCAGACGAAAAACACGCGGCGATCGGTTAAATAAGCTACTTTCTGTTCAAGAGATTGCGCCGCTTCGCTCGCAATGACCCCAGGCAGGGGTTGATTTTGAAAATGAAAGAGCCCTGCTTTCAGCTTTGTCCCAAATGCCAATGTTGAAACGGCTTGTAAAACCTTCAAAACCGGTATGTTTTCTTCTGCGACTTTGCGTCTTTGCGAGGGAAAATCATCAGTGCCATCCTGCAGGAGCCATAAGCTGGAAGCTTGTGCGACAAGGCATCCGTTCCTTTTTTATTGGTCAGAGGCCGTTACGCGGTTATTTTTCCATTGTACCAAGCAAGGGAGACGGCTCATGAGTACACCACATCTATTAAACAAATCCCAAATTTTTGAAAAATTTTCCCAGTACGTTTCTTCCGGCAAAGCCCGTTTTTTTCAAGACAACGGCATTGAATTTGTTTTCGGACGGCGGGAAGGCCCTTTTGTCTGGGATATGGATGGCCAGAAGCAGCTCATTGATTGCCACTGCAACGGCGGTGTGTTTAATCTGGGGCATCGCCATCCGCGCATTGTGAGTGCGCTGCAACAAGCCTTGCGTCACCTCGACATCGGCAATCACCATTTTGTGAGTGCATACCGCGCCAATCTGGCGGAAAAACTCGCAGCCATCACTCCCGGAGATTTGCAATACACCGTTTTTGGCGTCAGTGGCGGTGAGGCCATTGACACCGCCATCAAGATCGCCCGCCGCGCCACCGGCCGGCGTAAAATTCTCACCGTCAAAGGCGGCTATCACGGTCATACAGGCTATGCGGTGGCTGCCGGCGATCCCAAGTTCAGCGCCCCGTTTCTGGCCGAATCGCCGGAATTTGTCAGGGTGCCTTTCAATGATGCGGAGGCCGTGGCCAAAACGCTTACTTCAGAATTTGCCGCCGTATTGGTAGAAACCATTCCAGCGACTTTGGGGATGCCCATTCCGGATGACGATTACTTTCCGCAAGTCAAACAGCAATGCCAGGCCACGGGCGCTTTATTGATCATCGACGAAGTGCAATCCGGCCTTGGCCGCACCGGACGTATCTGGGGCATCCAGCACTACGACGTCGTGCCGGATATCCTGGTGACCGGCAAAGGATTGAGCGGCGGTCTTTATCCCATGACAGCCACCATCATCCGGTCGGAATTGGAGACGGTGTTTCACGAGGACCCGTTCGTGCATATTTCTACGTTCGGCGGCGCTGAAATCGGCTGCGCGGTGGCTGAAGAAGTCATCGCAATGCTTCAGGAGCCCCTATTTTTAACGCAGGTTTATACCCTCGCCCAAATTTTTGACCGCGGTCTGGCGCGTCTGCAGAACGCTTTTGCGCCGATGTTTCAAGAAGTGCGGCAAAAAGGCTTGATGATCGGTCTAAAAATGGCAGACTCTGCACTGGGGCCGGTGATGACCAAAGCCTGCTATGAAGCCGGGCTGTTATGCGTGTTCGCTGGCAATGATCCGTCAGTGGTGCAGTTCTTACCTCCGCTCATCATCGAGCCGGCGTTGGCTGAAGAAATTTTATCGCGATTGGAAAAAGCGCTGACCTTGACGGCACAATGGATCAAGGCGTGAGGTGACGATGGAAATCGATCTCGACCGCTTACAGGCATTCGAAGATCAACTGAATCCTGCGGCGCCGGATCAGGGGACGGTGCCTGTTCAGATTCTTGGCTATGGTGAAATTTCAGCGGTGTTCCGCATCGAATCCATGCCCGACATTGCGTTCAAACGGTTGCCGCCGTTTCCCTCGCCGCAGCAACGAACCGCCTACCAAAACGTGATCGAAACCTATATTCACACGCTGAGGCAGCAATTGGATGTGGATGTAGTGGCGTCGCAGTGTGTCACCATCGACAATCGTGACGGCGAATATATTTTGTATGTAGCGCAGCCCATCCTGCCGGCGGGCACTGTCGGAAATCAGTTTTTGCGCAGGGCTTCTGCGGCCGAATATGAGGCGTTCTGGCGGGAACTGCTGCGACATTTATTCCGCATCTGGCGTAAGAACGCTGCGGACGGCCCCGGGGAACTCATCGGCATTGATGCGCAGGTCTCCAACTGGGCTGTGAAAGCCGACGGCCATAAAATCACCTTGCAGTATTTCGATATCACCACACCGTTTTTGCGACATTTCGGCAAGGAAATGCTGAATCCGGAAATTTTCCTCAAAGCGGTCCCCTCGTTTCTGGTGTGGCTGGTGCGATGGGCGTTTTTGCAGGACGTGCTGGATCGATATTACGATCTGCGTTCGGTGCTGATTGACTGCCTCGCCAACCTTTACAAAGAAAAATTGGCGGAACGGCTTCCAATAGCACTGCGCATTGTGAACGATGTGCTACAAACCGAAGCGCGAGACCTGGGCATCAAGCCGATTTCTGAACAGGAGTTGCGCAAGTACTATAAGGAAGATGCATTTATTTGGACGATCTTTTTGGCCTTCCGGCGGTTGGACCGTTTTTTGAAAACGCGGCTTCTGGGCAAAAAATATCAGTTCATTCTGCCCGGGCCTATCGAGCGATAGGCTTTCCCACCCATTCATTCGCCGGAACCGAAAGCGTGCCCTGCTTTTCCTCCGGCAGGAAGCAGCCCCCAAAATCGAATTTTGCGGACGTCGAAACTAAACGGGAAATCCCTCAAAGCCACAAAAAAAATGCCGGATGGTTGGGCGGAAGGGTGCCCCGCCATCCGGCATGATTTCCAATTTTCTGCAAGATCAGCTTTTCAGCATCTGCCGGAGCACGGTTTGCAAAATGCCGCCGTTGCGGTAATAGGTTATTTCCACCGGGGTATCCAACCGGACAACAGCGGAGAAGGTCCGCTTGTTGCCGTCATCGCTTTCGGCTTCCACGGTGACCTCCTGACGCGGCTGGATAACATCGCTTAAATGAATCGTGTATTTCTCGCGGCCGGTGAGTCCCAACGCCTGCGCCGATTCCCCTTCACGGAATTGCAGCGGCAGCACGCCCATACCGACAAGATTGCTGCGGTGGATGCGTTCAAAACTTTCCGCCAGGACGGCGCGCACCCCCAGCAGCATGGTGCCTTTGGCCGCCCAATCACGCGAACTTCCGGTGCCGTATTCCTTACCGGCGATCACCACCAGAGGCACGCCTTCTTCTTTATATTTCATGGCGGCATCATAAATCCACATGCGTTCGCCGTCGGGTAGATGAAGGGTAACACCGCCCTCGGTGCCGGGCACCAGCAGGTTTTTCAGCCGAATATTGCCAAACGTGCCGCGCACCATCACTTCATGATTGCCGCGGCGCGAGCCATAGGAGTTGAATTCATGCGGCTTAATGCCCCGCGCGATCAAGTACTGTCCGGCCGGGCTGTCCGGCGGAATGGCCCCCGCAGGCGAAATGTGATCGGTCGTAACCGAATCCCCGAGCAGCACCAGCACCCGCGCCCCAACTATCGGCTGGATGGGATCCGGCTCCGGTTTTAAATCGATAAAGAAGGAAGGTTCGCGGATATACGTGGACTCTTCCTTCCAATCGTACAGTTCACTTTCTTTTACCGGCACTTCATTCCAGTAAGGATTGAATTCATTGATATTGGCATACATCTTTTTATAAGTCTCAGGATCAGAGGCGCGGTCCAGAAACTGCGCAATCTCTTCACTGGTCGGCCAGATATCTTTTAAGTACACCGGGTTGCCGTCTTTGTCTGTGCCGATCGGCTCCGTTGTCAGGTCGATATCGACGGTGCCGGCAATGGCGAACGCCACCACCAGGGGCGGCGATGCCAGATAATTGGCCTTCACCAGCGGGTTCACGCGTCCTTCGAAGTTTCTGTTACCGCTGAGCACAGCCGCCGCCACCAGATCACCATCCTGGATGGCTCTGGCGACCGGCTCGGGCAGCGGTCCGCTGTTGCCGATACAAGTGGTGCAACCATAGCCCACCACATCGAAGCCCAGTTCGCTGAGGTATTTATCCAGACCGCTTTGCCGGTAATATTCGGTAACGACTCGTGATCCCGGCGCCAGACTGGTTTTGACATACGAAGGTACTTTCAAACCCTTTTCCACCGCTTTTTTTGCCAGAATACCAGCCCCCAACATCACGGAAGGATTGCTGGTGTTGGTACAACTGGTAATCGCTGCGATGACCACTGAGCCGTGTTTGAGGGTTTCCACATGGCTGTTGGTGCGCAGCTCCACGGAGCGCTTCAGGTCTTCCGGTTTCAAATTGAAGCCGCGTTTTTCAAATGGTTCGGTCAGCACGGTTTCAAACGCCGTTTTCAATTCATTCAGGCGCACGCGGTCTTGTGGCCGTTTCGGGCCGGCAAGGCTTGGTTCCACCGTGCCGAGGTCCAGTTCGAGAGTGTCTGTAAATTCGGGATCCGGTGTATCCGCGGTGCGGAACAACCCCTGCTCTTTGGTGTAACGTTCGATGAGCTGCACCTGCTCTTCGGAGCGCCCGGTGCGTCGCAGATAGTTCAGAGATTCTTCATCGATGGGGAAAAAGCCCATGGTAGCGCCGTATTCCGGAGACATGTTGGCGATGGTGGCTCGATCCGGGAGGGAAAGTTCGGCCAGGCCGGGGCCGTAGAATTCCACAAATTTGCCCACCACGCCTTTTTCGCGTAACATCTGGGTCACGGTAAGCACCAGATCGGTTGCGGTGGCGCCTTCGGCCAACCTGCCCACCAATTTAAAGCCGATAACCTCGGGCGTCAGCATGTACAGCGGCTGCCCCAGCATCACCGCTTCGGCCTCAATGCCGCCCACTCCCCAGCCCACGATGCCCAATCCGTTGATCATGGTGGTGTGCGAATCGGTACCCACCAGACTGTCGGGATAGGCGATCTTTTCGCCGTCCTCTTCGCTCAAAAACACACCGCGGGCGAGATACTCCAGATTCACCTGGTGCACAATCCCCACTCCCGGCGGTATCACTTTGAATTTTTGAAATGCGCTCTGTCCCCATTTCAAAAATTCATAGCGCTCCCGGTTACGTTCAAATTCGATTTTCATGTTCCAGGTCAGTGCATCCGGACTGCCGAAGCGATCCACCTGAATGGAGTGATCCACCACAAGCTCGGCCGGAATCAGCGGCTCGATCCGTTTGGGATCGCCCCCCAGGCGCTTCATGGCCGAACGCATGGCGGCCAGGTCCACCAGAGAAGGAACGCCGGTGAAGTCCTGCAAGATCACACGCGCCGGTTTAAAAGGCAGTTCCTGTTGAGGGACGTGATCGCCGCTCCATCCGGCCAGACTGCGCACATCGTCTTCGGTTACCAGCTCACCGTCCAAATTGCGCAAAACAGCTTCCAGCAGGACTTTAATGGAAAACGGCATCCGGTTAATGCGTCCGATGCCGGCTTTTTCAAGGACTTCAAGGCGGTAAATGGTGACAGGCCCCTGCGGTGTTTCCAGGCGCGCTCGGGCGCCGAATACATCCTTTTTATTGCCCATGATCGTCTCCTGTTTTTAGCTCAAATGAATCCGTCTTGCTTCTGCATTCACACCTTCACTAATATAACAAAATTTCAGAATAAAATTGCCTAACAAATTTGTAACAGTTCGAATCAGCGTTTTGTCTCCACACGGGCCGTCCAATGGCCGGCGTTCCCGCTTATGATGATGATGCAACTCTTCTTTCGGTCATACGCGGTAAAACAGTACCATGTGCCCCGCCGATTTCGAACCTCAGGGAACAGGTTGTTTTTGGGACAGCCCGGATGGCCGCTGATTCGCGGCGGGGAATTCAATCCGACATGGCAGCGGCTTCTTGCGCTGCAAGGTTTTTCTGCAGGTTCGCCACCGCGTAGTAGCTTAACCCCGCGCATAAAAACAGCAGAATGCCGCCGCTCCAATACGGCGCCGGAACCCCCAGCCAATCGAAAAACCAGCCGCCCCAGGCGGGCCCCAGGACGCGGGCCAGGCTGCCCAGTGACTGTGACACGCCCAGCACACCTCCTTGCTGATCCTCATGCGTATTTCGTGAAATCAGGCTTTGCAGACTGGGAGTGCTGAGCCCGTTTCCCACGGCAATCAAACCGAGCATGATTAGCATCGGCGGTAAAGTGTGCAGATAAGGCAAAAACAAAAATCCAACGGCTTGCAAAATTAAACCCGTGGTCAGCAATTTGCCTTCGCCATAACGGCGCGTCAGCGGGCCGATGAGTCCGCCCTGCACAATTGCGACCAGCACACCAATATACGCGAAAAGATAACCATTATCCTTGGCGTTGTAGTGCAAATTGCGTTCGGTCATCAAGGCGAATGTGGCTTCCAAGTTGGCAAAAGCCAGGGTGACAAAAAAGAACAAAACCAGAAATAAACCCACCAGAGGATGAAAAATCGCTTTGCGGAACTGATTAAAATCGAACGCCGAAAGCCGTTTGTGATAACGGGAATGATTAATCGCTTCTTTCGACCGCGATTCCGGCAGGAGAAAAAAGGCGCCAATGAAATTCAACAACGCCAGGCCCGATGCGACATACGCGGGGAAACTCAATCCTTTCGCCGAAAGCACTCCGCCGAAGGTGGGGCCAAAAATAAATCCGAGCCCAAAGGCGGCCCCCACCAACCCCATGCCTTTGGCGCGTTCTTCGGGTGGGGTGATATCAGCGATGTAGGCCTGGGCTGCCGACAGATTGGCCATGAAAATACCGGCGAAGATGCGGGCGATGAATAGCATGGTCAGGTTGGAGGCCAATCCGAACAGTAACAGCGAAATCGATGAGCCCATGAGACTCATTAAAATAATGGGCCGCCGGCCCACCCGGTCGGAAATGCGCCCCCAGAACGGAGCAAAGAGAAACTGCATCAAGGAGAACGAGGCGGAAAGCAAACCGATTTCAAATGCGTTGGCGCCGAAACTTTCCGCATAAAAGGGCAAAATCGGCAGAATCATGCCGAAGCCGAGCAAATCGAGAAACAACGTAACGAAAATAATGACTAACGGTGCTTTCCGTTTCATAGGGCTGTTGAGGAGAGTTTGCAATCGCAACGGTTCATTTTGCTGATAACGTGCGCTTCCGATCCGATGGTTGTATTCACCCACGGATTCTGGCTTTCGGCTTACGGATCATCTCCGGCATTCCCTGGGCGGAAGGCGGAAGATGGTTTTTTGCGAAAACAGCAATTGAAATATGCGCTAATACGCCGTTTCGCAAAGAAGCATCAATATAAGAAAAATTTAAATGACAGGCAATTCCAATTTTGGGACATCTGAATGTCCTTTTTCTCCCTGCCATGCCGGATATTCATGATCCATTTTGAGCCATGGATGAAACGCGGATGCCTTGTAGCACAAACTTCCAGCGTGGGTCTTTGGCGGATAAGCTCTGATGATTTTCTCTCGCAAAGACGCAAAGTCGCAGAGGAGAATATATCGGTTATGAAGTTCTTGCAAGCCATCCCAACATCGGCATTTTAGGAATAGCCGGAAGCAGGGGGCTATCATTTTC
>WFVT01000062.1 GCA_015491485.1 Candidatus Zhuqueibacterota bacterium | reverse complement strand
GTGCAAGGTCTATGCCACAGAAAACGATCGGGCCAGAGTCATAATTTATTGTTATACAATCAGTTATGATTATACTTTTCTTTGACAAAATTCTGGGATTTTCCCAATTTTTGGAATTTTAAGACAGCATTCCCAATTCTAATAATTCTTATCATTGGTTTTTCCGGGATGGAGGTAACGGGAAAAGGAAAATCTACCCGGAATAACCGCATTTCCGGGGAGTTTTCATTTTTGTATCGGTACGGTGAAGTACAGGTTGATTTTCAGGGCATGAAGGCATCCTCACCGGTCGTATAGCGCGAAGGCGTTCTCGCCAAAAGCACCATCAAAAGCAAGGGCGTCTCCACCGAAATGACAAACTAACGCGAGGCGCTCCCGCCGAGCCCCCCTCGGCCGGAGGCCTCGGGCTGGCATAAAAAGATGCAGTTTACCGGACGGATACTCATTTTTGGTGAAACCATTCCGTGGCTGTGTCTTCAAATCCGAAGTTTATAATACAGCGATAGAATTTTTTCGTAACGATTTGCGATATGGCGGGGCTTTTTATTGCCAATGTTTGGCTTCTATGAAATGCGCAGCGCGCTTTTTGTTCTCCAAACTGAAAACGCGTTGCGACTCGGACACGCCTCCCAACGATACGCACCGAATCCCAGACCGGCCATAAACACACCCCCCTACGGCTCTCAGAGTAAACACGGTACGGCCCAATACGGGTGATCACAGCCGGGCCCGGAGCACCTCATCAATCCATCCGGTTGCGCCGGACAGGAAAACAAATTGTAGATCAACCATTTCAGGGTATTCCGATCCGCTTGAATACATTCGATGAGGTCCGGTCATATTCAATGACAGCGATGGCAGGGGGAAAAGCATCGCGGATTTTCCTTTAGAAAAAAGCAGGGCATGGAAATCCATGCCCTGCATATTCAATCATCTGATCGTCGTTTAGAACTCAAAAGACAGCGTGAAGCGGTGGGCCTGGGTCAGCCTTCCCAGGTCGGTGTAGGCATAATCGATCCGCAGGCTGTAGTCCTTTCCCGGATATTTCAGATACAATCCGCCGCCAAAGGTGAAGAAGCTTTGTTCTGCATTGGGCTCTTCGGCCTCCAGCAGTTCGTTGGTGAAGATTCCCATGGCAGTCAGCAGGGAGCGCCATCCACCGCGCAGATAAATCATGTTTTTCAAGCTGTATTCCACCCCGAACGAAGTCCATGGATTCACATCCCGCGGATCGGTGTAATCGATGTTCGCGGTGATTTTGTTATCGCCGCTGTTGAAAACGTCCATGGAGACACCAATGCGAAAGACCAGCGGCAGGGGCCAGGCTTCGGTTTCCAGCCGTGCGGGCGTGGCATCGGGATTGGCCCCCAGGGTGGGATCGATATCCACACGCACAAGCTGCTCACGGCCGGAGAGGGTCATGTTGGTTCCAAAATTGGAGATCGCCATGCCGATGGTCAATCCACGAAAGTTGGTGCGGTATTGCGAACCGATATCGAGCGCAAACGCACTGGCCGACGCCGAAGAAATGGTTTCGCGGATATATTTGGCATGCACCCCCACCGAGAACCGGTCGGTCAGTGCCCGGGCGTATGCCAGGCCGATCGCAAAGTTACTGGCTCCAAACATCACGCCGGTGCCGTCCGGTTGCTGCGCGGTGGTCATCTCCATTTGTCCCATTGTCAACGAATAGACACTTACGCCCAGGGTGCCGGCATCGCCCATGGGCAACCCTGCTCCCACGAACACATGGTTGATATCCAGCACCCAGTCGGTTCTGGCGATGGCGACCTCGCTGTTCTGCATTCTCGCCAGCCCCGCCGGATTCCAGTGTAAAGCGGTCACATCCGCAACTTGTGCCACATAGGCACCGGCCATCGCTTCAGCCCGGCTGCCCACGCCGATTTTCAAAAAGTTGGCTGCGGAGGTGCCCACATTGTCGAATTGGGCATATCCTGTGGAATAGCCGAACATGCCCAAAAGACATATGAACATTGCCAGTTTTTTCATTTTTCGAACCTCCAGAATTCGATCAACCCTATAGTCAGATTATTTAATCACCGCAAACTTCCCTAAGGTTTCCGCGCCGGAGGGTGTTTCGATGTGATAAATGTACACACCGAACGCGATTTCCTGATCATTGTAACTGCGCAGATTCCAATTTTCGATGGATGTACCATCGTTGTGCTCGATTTTTCGGATCAATTCGCCGGAGAGGTTGTAGATCCGGATCGTGCACTCAGGCGGGAGTTTGCGGAATTGCAGCACTTTGGTGCTCAGCGAGGTTTCGAAAACCGAGGACACCACGTACGGATTGGGCACCACCTTCACATTGGCCAGGTCCTGTTTCAGTTTTTCGGCATCGATCTCTTCTTTGGTCGTGGAGAATTCGTACTGATCATCGTCGTTGAAAACCTTGTTGGAAATGATGGTGAAGGTGTCTCCCGGGTTGGCGGTCGAACCGTCGGTGAAGTCGAACACAAAGCCGTAATCATCCGGCCAGCTTCCTTCCCAACTGCCGGTTCCCTGATAAGGCGAGATGACAATCGCCACGCGTTCGCCGAAATCAAAAACACCATCGCCGTCACCGTCCCGCGAATCAAAAATTTCAGCAGTGACTTGCGTGTTGGTGGTCAAATCCCACAGTTCGAAGGTGGCTTTGACCGGCGTGCCATTGTCCCAATCCGTGTAAATCAGGGTGTCGCTGACAAACCGGAATTCGAAGTCATGCAACGTGCCTGCGCCACTGCGATTGGCAAATTGGGTGCGCCGCAGCTCGATGGTGCCGGCGCCGGAGGTCGATTTTACACCGCGCCGGGTGTCGATGGCTTTCACACGCAGACCATCGATGCTGGGAATGGCATCGGTGGTCACGTCACTGGGACCCGCCGCCGGCCCCTGCACACTCTTCCCGGTTTTGGTATTGGTCACGGTGACCGTCGTCGGCGACGTGCTGGCATCGAACGTAATCCGGTACGCATCCCCGGTCACCAGACCCGGGTCCAGGATCTCCACTTCAATGGTCCCATCAGCCACGCCTTTCACGTGTTTGACCTCGCTCACCTGCGGGTCTTTATAGCCCGCGACTTTCGGGCGGGGAATCACCGCAACGGTATTGTCGCCGGGCAGGTTGGGATTGTTGCGGCGCGGGTTCTCCAGCGGCCGGATGGTCAATGGTCCGGCTTCATCCCGGGAATCATACGCCGTCACGGCGTACCAGTATTCATATCCATTGATGACGTTACGGTCCACATAGGTATGTTGCAGCCCGGTGTCATCGCCCAGGTATAATTCCGGAGCCAGCGGATCCACGCCGGTAATACCATCCGCGAGATCGAACTGCGCCAGGGGTACATAACCGATCACCGTGCCGTTCACATCGGTAATCGGCGTTCCCCAGGTGACCCCGCGATCGTCGCTCCGGTAGATCCGGTAGCCCTGAAAACGGTTGTTGCCGGTCAGACGGTCGGTGCTGAACTCCGAAGGATACGCGTCCCAGTACAGGGTCACTTTCCCGTCCCCGGCCACGGCGCGCACATTGGGCTCTTTGGGCGGCTCGGGCGCCTTGTATTCATTATTATAGAGCACCTGGGCCAGGGCGGCATTGCTCAAAGCATCCGCTTTGTTGGCGCCGAGAATATCTGCGATGGTGAAAACCAGGCTCTTTCCCGGCGGCATGGTAAACGGCCCCGATGCAAAGACAAACGTGATGTCCGGGCCGTAACTGTTCGGGGTTTGCGTCCAATCATCCGGATGCGGCTCCACGTTGTCCGGCGGTTCGATGCCGAACGCCATTTGATCATTATAAGCCTGTTCATCGCTCTGGGCGTCTTCACTGTACAGGAAAAGGAACATCGTCGTCAGGCCTTTTTGCTCGCCGGTCGTTTCATCCACGGGCGTTTCCAGCACTTTGATGGCAATCCAGGGAACATTGCTCGCGATGAAGCCTTCCGACTTATCATCCCCATCCCAGACGAGGACGGTGTTCCATAGCAGCGAATCGTAATCGGTGGATCCCTGCGGAATAAACAGCGCAAAATCGTCTGTCCATTCAAAGGCGCCCTGCTCCGGGGTATCAGGGTCGCCGTGCATGCCCACGTAAACGTCAAACAGGGTATCTTTACCGACATTGGTAAACACATGGCGCCAGATGATAAAGTCTTCATTGATCACATCGCTCCATTGCAGGGCCCATGCATCCACACGCACATCGAGGGGCCCCACACCGTTATTGAATTCGGCAATGTTCCCGTCTTTGGGATCGTTGTCGGTCATCACCATGTAGGCTTCACGGTCGGCCACCACTTTGCCGTTCAGTACGCCCGGAAAGCGCAGACCGCTGCCTTCAGGATGGTTCATATCGAGGGGCCGTTCAATGCCGGTAAACGTCTGACCGGTGTACGGATCGGTGTATTTTCCTTCCGGATCTTTTTCGATGGGCCACAGCGCCGGCCAGGTATCCGGACGGTCGCTGAAGGCGATCCCGAAAAACGCGCCTTCATCCTGCCAGCCGGCATCATATCCGGGCAGAGGCTGGAATTCCTCTTCATGGTCGCGCACGGTGCCGCGCGCCCCCACGGCCACGGTGGGCTTCAGGCTGCCGTCCGGCATACGCTTTTTCGCACCGATCATCGGCGCCAGGGTCCAGTAGTAAGTGAGCTTGGAACCGGCGGGCCACTGATGGTTCAGACCCCATCGGTCGTAGCCCCAGGTGCCGGCATTATTGAAACGCACCACCAGATTGCCGACATCCAGAACACTGCGTTTGCGATCCACAAAAGCCTCGGGTTTACTCAGTGCAGCCCGGCCTTTGTGGGGAGCGACGTAGGTGTTATAATATTCCCATTTATCCATTGGGGCACTGGGCTTGGCAGGATATTTTGACTGCCCGTACAAAAACTGGGGCAACAGCAATCCCGCCGCCAATGCGATGAAAATTGACCGTTTATAGCAGCTTTTTGCCATTTTTACCCTCCGTATTCAAAAAACCAGGCTATCATCTTGACTCCATTCCATTACAATCATCCCTCCTCTGTGGGACGCTCCGATCTTAGAAGACGATCTGTATGCCTGCTTCAACATGGCGAGGAGGTCCGAACCAGTGCGGTCGGTCCATAAATTCTTCTGAACGTCCCGGGACGAGATCGAAGGTGGGACTTCCTGTGGAAGAAAACACATTGAGCACATTTTGCTTGTTGAACAGGTTGGTAATATCCACGAAAATGCGCTCCCGCATGCCCAGGAAATTGAAATCTTTATTCAACCGCACATCGACCGTCCCGTTCCACGGCAGCCGGGCGCTGTTGCGTTCGTCGGTCAAACGACCGCGGGCGTCCGTCGGCGAGTACGGCAAGCCGCTGCCGAAACGGCCGTAAATGTTCAATCCCCAGTCGTTGGGCTTCCGAACATCGATGATGAAGTTCAGGGTATGGGGCTGATCCCACGCCAGGGTGATGGTCTTTTTCGGAGGCACTTCCTGCAATACGGAGGCATTGATATATTCATTGAAGTGCGTGAACTCGCTCTGCGAATTTCCTTCAGCGCGCGAGTACGTATAGTTGACCCGCGCGGAGAAGTAGTTGCTGAATCGTTTTTCGACGCTGATTTCGATGCCGCGGGCGTTGGCGTAATCCTGATTGATGAACGTGAAATAATCCTGAGGCTGTGCGAATGGAAAATATTTCGTGGCAACGTAATCGTAAATGTCCTTGTAGAACAGGGTAACATCCATGGCGATATCATCGGACAACAGAATTTCGGTACCGAGCTCATACGCGGTGGTTCGTTCGGGTTTCAGATTTGCATTTCCCACGATGAAATGCTCGGCGATATCCGGGAACGGATACAGGGGGCTGTCACGATAGATACCGCGGTAGAAGAAATTGTAATCCGGATTTTGCGTAAACATACCATACGCAAAATGGAGGACGGCTTTGTCGGTGATCGGATACCCGAAGCCGAGACGGGGACTCAGGTGGATCTTTTTCTTCGCCTGTTCCACACGGCCTGATTGCCGGGTCAGGTCGTTGGTTGTGGCCACATACGGCGATTTCGGATCGAGATAGTCCCAGCGCAATCCGATATTGATCACCATGTCCTTGAATTCGATCTTGTCCTGAATGTAAGCCGCCATTTGAACCGGCTTGAAGCGGTACAGCGTGGTATCATTGGATGTCTTAATGCCATTGATGATATGATTCCGGAGATCAAGTTGTTTGTACTCGAAGCCGGTTTTAATCTGATGATGTTTGGATACCTGGGAGGTGATGTCAAAATTGAAGGTGATGGTCTGCGAGCGGTAATTTTGATCATCATTGGCTTCCGAGTACGCCGGCGCCCGCAGGGTATCGCCGTTGATTACCACCGTCGCGCCGGTGGGATCGGGATAAGCGCCCAGGAATTCGTAATTGGATTGGCCGCCGAACGCAGCGAACGGGAAGTTGTTGAACGGCCCTGACCGCAGCGGCTGGACAATTTGATCATGCGGTTTAAAACGGCCGAATCGGTTCCAAATCGTAAAGACCGCACCGCGCATGGTATAAAACGTGCTCGGACTCAGAGTATGGTTCCAGGTGAAGTTCAGCATCAGGTTGTCGGCTTTGGTCCATGCCGCTCTCTCGGGATTGGGCTTAAACGCCTGACTGTAGTTTTTGTATTCTTGCTTGGAGCCGTTGAAGCCGAGAATGAGCTTCATATTGGCGTTGGGGGTAATGGTGATTTTACCGGTTCCCCGCCAGCGCCGGTTGAATGTATTGTTGTTATGGTAATGCACCGCCCCTTTCACCTGCCGCTGTTTGCGCAAGGAGGTGATGTTGTCCGGAGTCGGCGTTTGCACAAAGTTATTTTCATCCACAAACACATCGACGATTGAATCCGGGATGGTAAAGTGCTCCACGTCCTGCCGCACCACATGTTTGGTGATATTCAGATAGGTGTTGGTGTAGTTGCGATCGCCGGAAAAGTAGAAACGGACTTTATTATTGGTGCCGGGAACCGGGCCGCCGATGGAGGCTTCCATCCGCGTGGTACGCCAGTTATTCTCTTTGACGTCGCCCAGGCTGCCGATCATCAATTCATCGGTGGCAAAACGCAACTTCCCTTCCAGCTTGTTTCCGCCCTCTTTGGTCACAATGTTGACCACGCCGGACAGGGCTTCGCCATATTCGGCGTTAAAGGTGCCGGTAATCACCGACAGCTCCTGAATGCCGTCACGGGTCACATCCGATCCGATGCCGCCGTACAGCGCATCTTCCACATAAAATCCGTCGATCATAAAACCGAGCTGGCCGCCGCGGCCGCCGCGCACGTGGATGCCGCCGCCTTCAGCCACGGAAACCGTTCCGCCTTCGCTCCCTCCGGCCACCACAAAGCCCGGCATGGCAATCATTACCGATTCGAACGAGTTCACCGGGGTGTTATCGATTTCCTCGGCATCCACAATGGATTGCGATGCGGTCATGTCCTTTTGAATCAGCGGGCGTTCGGCGACCACCGTCACGGCTTCGCCCAACTCCACCACCGTGCTGGATAGCTTAAAATTGACTTCAGTGGTGAGGTCCGCGCTGACATGCACTCCGGTTACCTTTTCCTTTTGGTAACCAATCATCGAGGCGACGACGGAATAGGTTCCGGGCGGAACATTTAAAATGTAGTACGTTCCATTGTTATCCGTCGCCGCACCCATGGTCGTCCCCTCTATGATGATATTGACACCGGGCAGGGGCTCTCCGGTTTCCTTATCCACCACCGTACCGGAAATCTTGCCCGTGGTGCCGGCAAAAATCCCGGTGCTGGCAAAGATGAGGAAACCCAAAAAGACAAGCGTTTTTTTATACATACATCCCTCCATATGAATGATGAAGTGGGTAGGGTTTGGATAATCCGGAAAGGAAAGGAACCATCGGTCGGGATGAAATGCACGGAGGTGGAATCAGTCAACCGATCGGGGTCCAAATTCTAATAGAATGAGCACCTCCCTCCTCATGTTTGGTGTTGGACGGCTCATGTTAGCAAGACAACGACAGGTGGGCACAGCTTCGGTGTGCGCAAAATGGTGTGGCCGTTTTTATCTTGCTAACACCGGATTAGAATTGGATTGATATGAAATAAGGATGGCAGTGCTTGTAGTTGTGCAACCTTCATGCCATGGTCATCAAAGTCGCGTCAACGCCCCTTGCGCTTTTAATGCAACTCATTATTTTTATTTATACAACCAAAAGATTTGTTTTGTCTCAAATCTATCGGGCTGTGCAACAAATTTCACCCGAAATCTGCAAGTTTTTGCACTCCGGTATCACCGGGAGACCACTTTAACCGGTACAGCCGCTTTCACGCTCTGTCCACTCACCCGGTCACGAACCACCACTTGCAGCCGGTATTTTCCCGCGTTTTGCTGGCTTAAATCAATCCCCATATATTCGATCGGATTTCTCTCTCTTCCTGTACGGCTTTCCGTGACCGATAAAACCGGCTTTTCCCCGGCGAACAGCCGACTCAGCCACCCCTTTTTTTCTTCCAGATTTCGAAGCGCATATTCCAATTCATATTGCGTATTGCCCCGGGAATCGGTTTGCAAATTATAAATTTCAAAATAAACATAGAGCATCCGCTTTTTATCGATGGTGAGCCCGGGGAGCGGCATGATGCGCAGCCCATGTTTGATAAACCGCTGAAAACGGAGATCCTGCACCGTATCGCCGGCGGCATAAGGCCGAACTATTTGCGGTGATAACTGCAAATCGCTCATTGCCAGTTCATCCGCCGGAAACGTTGGGCAGCGGAATTCGGCTCGCAAAATCCCCAGTCGGTTGCCGGCGGGATTTTCAAACCGCATGGCCAGGTGATATTGTCCCGGATCGAGCTCAAAATTGAATTGGCTGATAAATGCTCCGCGCTGCATGGCTGCAACACCGGGCGCCATGAGCTGGGTTTCGATGGTATCCTGCGCCAGCTTGCGAAAGCTGGAGTCAAACACCGCAATCGCGCCTTTGATTCGGGTTTGATAAAACCGGTCCCGGGGCTCAAATTTCAATTGATTGTAAGGGATACCGTAATAGAATTCGACGCGCACGCGCCCCTCATTCGCCCGAAACCGTGCCAGACTGTGGGCCATGGCCAGCGGCTTCTTCTTATAATCATACCGATACAACACCCTTGGAGCCTCGGTGCGGATCTTTTGCCATTCCCCAAGGATATCGCCCATTTCCTGACGGGCAAGATTGAGGTTACCGATCCGCATATTGCGGGGGTCGGAGCGCGAACCGTAATCGCTCATGTCCACGGCCAGTGCCCGCCGCAGTTCACTGGCCACCCGCTCATACCGGGGATCGAGATGCGCCCGGCTTTCATACAAGTTAATCAAGTTTTCGATTTCCGCGGCGGGTTCGGCCCGCGCGCCCAACGCCTGGGTGAGATCATCCACCAGGCGGTAATAGGCGCCGCGGCTGACAAAATCGAATACCAGGCCGGGATATACGCTGCTATAAGACCATGATTCATTCGGCTTCACCAGCAACTCACCGATGGGCTGAATGAACCGCTCGGTGGGCTCACCATACCGCACGTAAATCCGCCCGCGGTCATCAAAACCCAATTCATTGGGAGCGCGGAACCACTGACGGGCGTATTCAAGCCGCTGCAGGAACTCCTCGAAACGTTCGTTCCGTTCGGTAGTCGGGGTAGGATCCCGCCGCTTCCAGTACCGGCGTGCCCATTCACGCTGCTCCTGCAGCGTGGTCAGCCGATCAAAGGCTTTTCGCTCCTGTTCCGAAAGAATCAGCCGCATGGCTTTGAGATCGGCTGCACTCAGCGAATCGACGCTCTGCGCCGCCGCGACAACCGGTGCCAACCATAGCCCCGCGATCCCAAAGGCGACAATGCATTTCCAGAATAATTGCATATACGCACGTAAGTTGGATTTGCAAAATGTAATGCTGGATGCCCCGTCAGGGATGAGATGGCTTACTTGTGATGGGACGGACCGTAAGAACACCGGGGATGCATCTGGACAATTCATAAAAAGAGAATTGCGGGAAACCATTGAATTTCCAAACGGGCTCAAATGGTCCCCCCATTTCAGACATGATGTTTCCAGGCGCCGCGGCCAGTGGCTCCATCATGTCCGGTGCCTTACAGAACCGATTTCTCTCCAAAATGCAGCAACCATTTCAGGAATGCAACTTTTTTCTGACGAAATTTTTGTGCTTTACATTTTGCCCGGAAATCTGTAAGATACCCTGCCGTCCGGGAATGAAGCACCGTTCCCCGGACAGAGTCCAGGCTCACATGAAATGCGTTTGTTTGAGAAAAGCGCTGTCTCTCCTTTCACCGTTCAATGTCACCCATCCGGAGGTTTTATGTTCGTCCAAAATCCCTTTCGCAGGCTTCCCGTTTGGATCGCAATATGCTTTTGGGCTTCCGCCGCTTCTGTTCGCAGTCAGCCGTATTTCGGCGTCGATAAAAAGCATCCGATGCGGGTGGATACCACAGCAGGCGAGGTGCGTCTCTTCGCCGAATTTCAACCGAGAGCGTTTTCCGGACGGATGAAATGGACGCCGCGCTACCACTTCGTGGTGTGGAAAAAGGGACGCGCGGCGTCCGAAGCGTTGTTTAAAGCGTTCGTAAGCGACCGCGATTTTCACGCCGCCCTGGAGCAGCTCGGTGCAAAACCGGGCAACAATTTGACCACGGCGGCCTGGGATGAACGCAACGATCCGGATTCCCCCGCACCCGATACCCGGATTGAAGGCACGCCGGTGGAAATCCGCGTTTGGTGGGAAGGGCTGGCCGAACCCATGGCCATTGACAGTCTGCTCATGGATCCCGGTGGTCGGGGATTCGACTTCCGGTTCGGCGGGAATCTTGCCCTGATCCCCGAATGGAAATCCGGGTGCATTGTCTGCCTGTACAGTTGTCCGGGCAGCAAAGTGGGCAATCATGCCTACACCGTCCGGGACTATGCAACCGGGGTCACCCGGTTTGCGGTGCGCCCCGAATTCCAAAAATTGAAAAAACGCAAAGCGGTGATCTTTTTTCGGCTCAGGCCGAAGTTACCGCCGGACGAATAATCGGTCACGAAAAATGGAGTTGTGTCATGCCTGCCAAGGATCGATTCGATCAGGCCCGCGCCGCCTTTGAGGAATGGCGCAAGGACGTATCCCAAAATTTTTACACCGGCAACCGGGTGTTTCAGAACATGCTGCGCTTTTTCATGGGCGATGATGCTTTTACGGCCATTCAGCCGCAGCTCCAAGCCTTCGGCAGCGTCTGCGCCTCGGTGATTGATCCCGCTGCAACTGAAAACGATCGCATCGGCAATCATCCGCAACTGCTCCGCTGGAATGATCTCGGACAGCGGACGGAGGAAATTCATTTTCATCCGTCCTACCATGTCGCCGGTCGCGCCGCTATCGAATCCGGCATTCTTGCGCTGCAAGCGCAGCCGGGGCACGCATTACAACAAGCGGCTTTGTTTTTCCTGCTGTCCCATTGCGGCGAAATGGGGCACGCCTGTCCCATCGCCTGTACGTCAGGACTGATCCGCGCCCTGCAGAATAAGGGCGACGATCTTCTCCGCCGCCGGTATCTCCCCGGACTGCTGTCTTCGGACTACGACCGCCGGCTGGTCGGCGCCCAATTTATCACCGAAATTCAGGGAGGCTCGGATGTGGGGGCCAATGCCTGCACGGCGGTGCCGGTGGATGGTAAACCGGGCGTGTGGCGGATCAGCGGCGAGAAATGGTTTTGCTCCGTGGCCAATGCCGATCTGTTTCTGGTCAGCGCCCGCCCGGAAAACGCTGCGGACGGAACGCGCGGGCTCGGTGCTTTTGTGGTGCCGCGCCGGCTTCCGGAGGGCTCGCTGAACGGCTTCCGAATCCGACGGCTGAAGGACAAATTCGGCACCCGCACTCTCGCCACCGGCGAAATTGATTTTGAACAGGCCATCGGCTATCAGCTCGGCGCGATCGATGAGGGTTTCAAAATCATCATCGAAATGGTACTCAATGTATCGCGCTGGTTCAACGCCATCGGTTCGTGCGGACTCATGCAGCGCGGCTACCTGGAAGCCCGCGCCTTTGCGAGTCGGCGCACGGCGTTTGGCGCGCCCATTATCCGCTATCCGCTGGTTCAGGAAGCGCTGGCTGAAATCAAAGCCTCACTGTACGCCGGTCTGGCCTCCACTCTGTATCTGTCCAGGCTGATCGACCTCATGGATTTGCAGCAAACCACGGACAAAGAAAAAGCCGTGCACCGTCTGCTGGTCAATATCAATAAATACAGCACATCGGTGGCGGCGTCACTGGCATTGCGCCGGGCGCAGGAAATCCTCGGCGGCAACGGCGCGGTGGAAACCTTTTCGGTGATTCCGCGCTTATATCGCGATTCAGTCGTCTATGAAAGCTGGGAAGGCAGCCATAACGTCCTGTGTCTGCAGGTCTTACGGGATTGTCGGAAATACGGTTTTCATCAAGCCTATTTTGAGACCCTGCTGCAGCAGGTCAACTCGGTTTCCCAGCCCGAATTATCATCGTATCAGCAGTCGCTGCTTCAGATGATCAGGCAGGCTGAAAGCCGTTTCAATGGGCTGCTGCAGGCTTCTGAAGCCGAAGCTCAACTTTTCATCCGGGGGAACATCGATTACCTGGCCCGTCTTTTTCAGGCATCGGTGCTGTTGGCGTTTGCCGATTGGGAAGCCCGGCAACACCTCCGTAGCGACACGCCGGCGGTGCTCCGTTTTTTTGTCCACCGTTTCCTTGAACCGTTCCATTTGCCCAATCAGGATTCGGATTATCTTGCTCTGCTGCAATTGGCCCACGGCTGACGCAGCGTCGGCGGGGCAAATACTCTCTGGTACAGTCCTTGCAATCATTTAAGCAACATTTGTCATGAACAGCGGATCCGGATGTCGATAGGGGGACGGCATCCGGATCCAACATTTTACGCCCTTTAGCCCTAAGGTGTTAAAAGAACAGGAGTTAAACAATTGGTAGCGGACCTTATCCTTTACCATCTTAAAGGATAAAAACACCGTTATGCGGATAAGAAACAATGTGGGGTAGTTGCATTTTCGCAACATTCGTGTTGGTAAAATGCAACAATGAGGGCAGATAATTCGCGGAACGGCAACCTTGCACCTCATAACCGGGTTTGGGAACGATGAATCCGCAAGACAGCCAATTTCATGAAACCATTCTCATCGTGGATGATGATACCCATGTACGGGAAGACCTGCATGAAATATTGGCCTACCATAAATACACGTGTGTGGAGGCCAGGGACGGGAAAGAAGCTCTGCAAATCATTACCAATCAACCCATTGATCTGGTTCTGTTGGACTTAAAATTGCCCCGAATTGATGGGCTGGAAGTATTAAAGCAGGGCAAGCAAAAAAAACCGGATTTGCCCTTTATCATCATCAGCGGACAGGGCACCATCCAGGCTGCGGTGGAAGCCACCAAGGCCGGTGCGTTTGATTTCGTCGAAAAACCTCTGGATGCCGACCGCATTCTGTTGCGCATACGCAACGCGCTGGAGAAGCGCCATCTGCAACGGGAACGCGATCAGCTATTGCAGGAAGCGCGCAACCGCTACCGAATGGTCGGCAACAGCGCGAGAATGCAGGAGGTTTATGCGCTCATCGACCGGGCGGCGCGCGTGAACAGTAAAGTGTTGATCACCGGAGAAAGCGGCACCGGCAAGGAGCTGGTGGCTCGCGCCATTCACCTGAACAGCAAACGCGCCACGCATCCGTTCGTGCCGATGAACTGCTCCGCCATTCCCGACGCACTCATCGAAAGCGAGCTGTTCGGCCATGTGAAAGGGAGCTTCACCGGCGCGGTGAGCAATTATCCGGGCAAGTTCATGGCGGCTAATAAGGGCACGCTGTTTCTGGATGAAATCGGCGACATGAATATGGCCATGCAGGCCAAGCTGTTGCGCGCCATGGACGATCAGGCCATCTTTCCGGTGGGCGGCACCGAACCGCACGACATCGATGTTCGGATCATTTGCGCTACGCACAAGGACCTGCCTACCCTCATCGAAGAAGGGCGTTTCCGAGAAGACCTGTATTACCGCATCAACGTCATTCAAATCCACCTCCCCCCTTTGCGCGAGCGGACGGAGGACATTCAGCCGCTGGCGGAATTTTTCCTGCAAGAAATCTGTAACCGGGAAGGCTGGCCGGAAAAAACGTTTTCGCCGGCGGTGTGGCCGATTTTGCGCACCTACCACTGGCCCGGTAATGTGCGCGAATTGCGCAACATCGTCGAGCGTGTGGCCGTGATTGCACCGGGCACCCAAATTGAAGCCCATCTGGTAACCGAAGTGCTGGAAAACGTCCGCCCGACGCCGTTTGAACCGGAACGGATCAAACCGTTGCGGGAAGCCCGGCAGGAGTTCGAACGGGAATACATCCGGCACGCGCTGATTGTGAATAACAAGAAAATCCTCGCCACGGCTCGCGCCATCGGCCTGCAACGCAGCCATTTGTGGAAAAAGCTGAAGCAGCTCGGAATCAATCCCAAAAATTTGTGAAGCGCCTGTGCATGGCGTTTAATCCTGTATTGGCGGAATTCCTAACCCTGCCAGGGACTGAAAGCCCTGGCAGGGTTATCCACCACGCTGGCAGGGTCATCCATCACG
>WFVT01000061.1 GCA_015491485.1 Candidatus Zhuqueibacterota bacterium | reverse complement strand
GTCATTGTGAGGAGCGGAGCGACGACGCAATCTCAAAAAAGAAACACGTTTGATTGTATTTTCTCGCAGAGGCGCCGAGGCCGCAGAGTTTTTTTGCTTTATCAAATGTCACGATACGACGGCGTTTTATAGCCGCCACGGATAAACACGGATTGAACGCGGATGGATTGAATTGAAACGACATCAAAAGATGAGCGAGCTTAAGCCCAAAAACAGCACCGTTATTGTCGATGGTTGTCTTTTATACAATTCGTATCCGCGATTATCCGGGTCATCCGTTTTATCTGCGTTCGCTTTTTTTCTCGCAGCGGCGAAGAAAGCGCGGAGATAAGCAAAACTGATTTGTGAAAAATGCAGGCCGCTGTTTTTCACGATCGAACCTGGCTAACATAGAATGCCCCCCAGCAAACCGCCTAGCGGTGAAATGTTTGTAGAGCCATCATTCAAGCAAAATCATCAACCGCGTAGCGGTGGCATGTCAGCCATTTTCATGCCACGCCTATGGCGTTTTGGGACCGCGATGATGGCAATGTCCTATTATTCGTAGGGCGGTTCTCAACTCCCATTTGCGCCACTTGTCATTGTGAGCGAAGCGACGCAATCTCGTTTGCATGCAAAACGGCATTTGAGTTTATTCTCTCGCCGAGGTGCAGAGAACGCAGAGATTTTTTCTTTTATGAGATGGCTTATCCTCGTTCACAACGGCATGATACAACGGCGTTTTTTATCAGCCACGGATTTACGCGGATAAAACGCTGATTTATCCGCGTCATCCGTTTTATCCGTGTCCGCTTTTCTCTCACTGAGACACAGAGAGCGCAGAGTTTGGCAGAAACAGAATCTGGATAAAAAGGACAACACGAAGGTGTACGGATTTTTTAAGTCTGAGTCATAGGAAGAGTGCATCAGAACTGTACCGTATTCGTTTAGCAATATCCTGTTGATCAGGGTAATCCCGTCAGAAACGGCTTTTTGACCGGATAAATAAAATTCGCAGGATTGATTCGCTGCAATTGGTACAACCGAAAAAGCCATAATCAGGCCCGTTCACGGTGCACGGCGTATCGTGTCAGTCTGAGCGACCCCAATGAACACCATTGGGTGATTTTAAGTTGCATTTTGGAAACGAGGTTTTATTTTAATAACAGTTTCCGTCTGCCTGCCATTAATGTGTTTCTTCGGAACATCACTCTGTTTGTGAGTTCAGGGGCGGTGCCCTCCTATGAAAGAAAACCATGACAATTCCGTTGCTGAATCGACAGGACAAAATCGGATTGTAAATTATTACGGCCGATATATTCTCCGCAGGCTGATGGTCGTCTTGCTCATCCTCCCGCTGTCGGGTTGTCATTATTGGCCGTTTTCCCGTGACCCGCTTCGGGGCCCGTATCCCTACAAAATTGTTTTGGATGAAAACCCAGCCCTTCCAAGCTACATGAGCGACGTCGTCTTCGTGGACCTTAACCAAGACGGTCTGGAAGAATCGATGACCCTTAGCTCTATCCAGATTGGCACCTTTATCAGTTCGATCCATCTGTTTGATTACCGTATGGAGCTGGTGCAGCAAATCAACTTTGCCGGCAAGTTGCGAAAGCCAGCGTTTTTCGATTGGACCGGGGATGACCGGCTGGAAATATTTGTACCGTTTTGCCGGCACGATACGGTTTTTCTGCGCATCCTGGATATGAAGGGCAATATCCTGCTTTCGGAAAAGCCGTTGTTCACCGGAAAACCGCGGGTCGATTCATCCGCCGTGTATGAGTGGACCGGTAATGTGTTTGACATGCGGTATCTTGATCTGGAGCATGATGGAAGGAAGGAGCTGGTGGTCTTCCCCTCTGAAGGATTGGCGCGGGCTCCTCGCGGCGTGTTTGTGTATGATGGGCAAACCCTGGATTTGAAATGGAAATACGAAATCGGTCCGGCTATCAACAGTTTTCCCATTTTGGATGACCTCAACAGCGATGAACAAATAGAGATTCTTCTGGCCACCAGTTCACCGGTCAACGGCAATCGCGCCAATGGAACCAGCGATGAATACGGTTACCTTTTTATGTTAAACGCTCAGGGGGAAATGATTCGGCAGGAGAAATTGACCGGACCGTATGGTGGGATAGCAGCGCAATTGCACGATTTTGATCATGATGGGAAAAAGGAGCTTCTCCTCAAGGTTGCAGCGGCTCTCGATGAGCCGCGATTTCGGCTGGAAATGCGCGATCCATGGACGCTCAGAATCATCCGGCAATTACCTCTGTCGGAAAAGTTTTCTTCACTCGCCATGCAAATGGACCGGCAGCCGGACCTGGAGATTGCCGTATTACTCGCCAATGGCAATATCCGCATTTACGATGCCGAATTCAATCTGATCCGTGAGCGCTCGTTCCCTTCCGAGCTGAATTCAATCGTTCCATTTATAGATGTCAATGATGATGGTCTTCCGGAATTTGTTGTGATAATGAACCGCATTTTAAAAAGAATGCTTCTGGATCATTCATTGAAGCCCTTAGCTTTGCTCCCTTTGTCGGACATGGGGAACCCTGAAATCGATATTCCACAGCAATATTATCATAGTGCGGATGGGAAGACCTATTTCATCCATATCCGTCCGGAAGGGGTATATCTCGGCTCAATCGTTCCGAATGCGTATTACCGGCTGGAGTTGTATGGCCCGTTTGCGGGGCTTTTGCTCGGAATCGGTTTTTTGGGGGGATTGGTTTATATCGCCCTCAGGAACCGTTCGCAGGCGCGGTTTCTCCGGCATGCGCTGGAAATCGGCTCTGGATTGTTTGAAATGCCTTTGATGATCCTGGATGGCGAGCTGCGGGTGATTTTTAGCAACGGCGTGTGTCGGGAATTTTGCGGGCTCAAAGAAAGTCGCCGCCCGCAAAAGCTGGAACGGATGACCTTTCGCCATTCGGCGGTGCGTGATTTTTTGTTATCGCTGCGCGTGTGCGATCCGGTTCAGCAGAAGCTGGACATCACGTTGGAGGACGATCGACCCCAGCGGTTGCGGTTACTGGCCGAGCCGTTTTGGGAGCATGAAAGGAAGCGACCGTACTGGATTTTCATGATCCAGAATCTGACTCAAGCCGCCGATGTGCAGCAGGCGCATTCGTGGGCAGCCATGGCGCAGCGTGTGGCGCACGATTTAAAAAATCCGCTGTCCAGTATTCTGCTGACGCTCCAACGCTTGCAACGTGAGTATCAGGAACGGGTGCCGGAGGTGGCCCCGAGGCTGGATGCGTATGCGCAGAAAATCGAAGAGCGCATCGAGTCCATGCGTCGGATGACGCGTGGGTTTATGAAGTTTCTCAATCTGGAGAAGCTGCGTCTGGAGCCCACCGATGTGAATGCCTTCATCGAGCGATTTTTGAGCAGCGGGTTTATCGAGATTCCATCGGATATCGAGGTGCAAAAAAAGTTTGCGGATGCGCTGCCGGAGGTGCCGGTGGATACGGAACAGCTTCAGACGGTGCTCGAAAACCTGATCGAAAACGCAATCAATGCGATGCCCGATGGAGGCAAGCTGACCATTGCCACCCAGCTCGAAAAGGAGATGGTGCTGCCGGGCCATAAGGCGCCGCAGGATTTCGTGGTCATTGAAATCCTGGATACCGGCAAGGGCATCCCCGAATCGATGATGAACCGGCTGTTCGAGCCGTATGTGCGCGGCAGCGCTTCGGGCACGGGGCTGGGACTGGCCATCGTGAAGAAAATCGTGGAGGATCACGGCGGCCGGGTGGATATGAGTAGCGAGCTGGGCGTTGGCACTGTGGTGACCCTGTACCTGCCGGTGCGTTCCCCCAAAAAGGATGCATAACGGCTGAATCCAATCGCCCCAAAATAATCGTGCTCCAGCAGCGTGTATCGGTGGGTTAAAATATTGGGCTTGCAAAAACGGCTATTTGCCCCTGAAAATCACCGGGATGCCGACCCACACTCTGACCGGCTTGTCGCCCTGAAATGCCGGTTGCCATTTTACCGCGCTCACAGCTTCCACTGCCGCCTGATCCAGACGATCGATGCCGGTCGAACGCAGAATGCGCGTCTGCCGCACCGAACCATCGACATCCACGAGAACATTCATGATCGCCCGTCCTCTGTAACTCGCCTGCAGCCAATCCGTCTGGATGATTTCTTTCAGCTTATTTTGAATGGCCTCAAAACCGCCGACGGGCTTCGGGGGCTCGTCATAGGCCACGAATACAGGCAGTTTATGCGGCGAAGCATCCGGAGCGGGTGGTGGAGCTTTGGGGCGGGTATCGCTGACCTCAAACGATATCGGTAACTGAATGCGCGCCGGCACCGGGCGATTGCCGATTCGTGCCGGTTCCCACTCAACAGCCATGAGCAACCGTTGCGCCGTGGCCACTAAATCGCTTAAATCCTCGGGCACCGGTTCGGGGCGACTCAACTGCACGGCAACGGTTTTTCCCTGTTCGTTGATAGTCAGCTCAAAAAGAATCGTGCCTTTTTTGCTGATGTCAAGGCGAGCAATTGACTCGTGGAATTGTTTTAAAATTTTGGACAGATCATTCTTTGGCCGGGGCGGTACATCATAATCCCAGGCTGGCTGTAGTGCAGCCGGGGGATTGTCACCTGGTGTAAAGGGGGCCTTCAGATCCTGGCATCGCCACGAAAACAGCACCATGACGGTACCGAGTCCGAGAAAAACCAGGCGGTGCACGGCGCGGCTGCGCGGTATGCGCTTTTCCAGATGCAGCAGATGGGAAAAGCGTTCCATTAGGGTTTTTCGGCTTTCAGCGAAATACGCGCCGACCATGCGTGCCGTGGCCGGATGAACCTGCTCCTGGAGCACCGAAAGCAGAATACGGCCATAGGTGCGCGGCTCGATGCCGGTGCGCGAAATGGCCCATTCATCGCAGCGCAGCTCGCGGATTTGAAGCAGCCGTCGGTGCACCAGCCACACCAGCGGGTTGGCTGCAAACAACACCAACGCCAGGATTTGCAGCAGCAGAAACCAGGTGTCGCGGAAGTGCAGATGCGCCAGCTCATGGGCCAGCACACCGCGCCGCTGTTCGGCCGGCCAGTGCGGAAATCCTGCCGGCAGATACACCCGCGGGCGTATAAGGCCAAACACCAGCGGCGAGGTCAGGTTCGGACTGAGCCAGAACTCGCAGCGTGGAGACGGGCATACCGACAAAAGATCCGGATCTGGCAAACGCTCCAAGTGCGTGGCCGATGTCAGCGCCCGGCGGATGCGGAGGTTCTGCAATAAGATCAGTGCCAGCATGACCGCCGCAAGCAGGAACCACAGGCCGAACAGGACCAGCGGCAGGGAAATGCCCTTGCTGAGCTGGACGGCGAGCATGTCATCGGGCCACGTTAAAACCGGCACCGCCTGCAAAATGGGCGCATCCAGCGGCGCGACGGCCGGTGAAAGGCGATGGAACGAAAATAAGGGGGGTAGATAGAGTTTCACCAGCGCCAGAGTCCACAGGCCGTATCGCAGGCGGGTGCTGGGAGCCATCTGCCGATCGATCAGCCACACCAGCGCAATGAACAGCGAAATTTCCACGAAATGGATGGCATACACCGGCCACCAGGCTTCAGCAAGATTGAGCAGGGCTTGCATGGCTCACCTCCGCGTTTACGCATCGCGATCTTTTTGGTCCAACAGCGCCTTGATTTCCTGCAAGTCCTTTTCGGTGAGCTGGCCGGAGTTGATGAGATAGTTGGCCAAAGCACCGAACGAGCCCTGGAACAGCCGCGAAACCAAATTTTGTGTCTCCATGCGGGCGGCATCTTCGCGTGACAGGGTGGGAGTGTAGAAATTGACCTTGCCGCGTTTTTCGCGCTGCAAAAATCCCTTATCGGTCAGGATGTTCATGATGGTCTGTACCGTGGTGTAGGCTTTTTGCTTCTGTGGATACAGAACCTCATGCACCTCACGCACCGTTACGGGCCGATCGAAATGCCACACCCCTTCCATGATTTCCCACTCGGCTTCATTCAGTTTTCGTTTCTTTGCCATGCTTCTCCCTCGATTGGTTTGGAGTAATAACCGCTTAAAAGGTGATTACGCTTATACGAACTCGCTCGCTGGATGATTCTGCAAAACGTGAAAGCACCACCGTCTTTCTGACCGGGCCGGTTTTCCCTTTTTGATTTTTCGTGTATAAAATTCGCGTATCTGTTCAGCTGTAAAGAATAGAATCGATATTCACCCGCCATTGCGAGGAGCCCCGCAGCGAGTGTGGGGTAAACTCCGCAACGACGCCATCTTCTGGCGCAAGGCACGAAGAGCACCATCTGTCAACCAGCCTGGCTGCGGCTTACGATGACCGTTATTTTGGCAGCCTGTTGAGAGGACTGAATATTAGCCGATACACACTATCGTCGCCATCATAGAATGGGGGCCGTTCTCGGGTTTCGAGAACGGCCGTGTCCCATGAGCCTTCGCTGCGATGAATTTCCGATTTCATTCAATCGGCTTGCCCTTCATCGAAAAGGTATAGGCGTTCCTATCAAAATGCACCGTCATCCTCACCTCGCTGGCCACGGGCTGCTGATTTTTGCGGGCAGGCAGCCAGGGAATCTGTTTCACTAATTCCAGTGCCGCTTCCTCAAGCGCCGGATGCGAACGCGACGATTCATCGATTTCGGCTTCCATGATCTCGCCGTCTTCGGAAAACAGCAGTTTCAGCGTCACTTTGCCTTCAAGCTCGCCCTTCTTTTGCAAGATGGGCCGCAAACGGTCATTATAGGGTATCCTGGTATTCGGATAGGGCGGTCGATACCGGTTGGGATCGAGCTCTTTTCGAATGTCACGACTTTGAACCGGTTGCCCATCCTTCAACTTAAAAATAACCGGTATGCCAACCCAGACCTTCACCGGCTTGCCTTTTTGCCTCGCCGGGCTCCAGGCGGTTTTCTTGACGGCTTCGATGGCTGCCTGATCCATCTCCTCGTGTCCGGTGGACTTGAGCACCTTGACCATCTCAATGTCGCCGTTTTCATTAATCAGCACATTCAATATAACGCGACCCTGCAATCCGGCACTTTTGGCACTCTCTGGATACTGCAAGTTTTTATGAATGGCTTCAAAACCACCAACCGGCATGGGCGGTTCATCATAAGCGACAAAAGCTTCGCCTTTGCTCAAAACAGCAGTTTGGCCCTCCGGCGTGACCGGATTGCCTGGCTGAGGTTGATCCTGGCAGCCGCTGAAACCCAGCCAACCCAAAATGGCCAACAGGCCGGCCAATGTCAAGTGAAAAACAATTTGACGACGCATGGGCGACCTCCGATATAATTAACCTAAATTTTTAGTAGTATAATGAAAAATTTAGGGGTTGTCAAGTGAAAAATGAAACTTTTAGGAGATTGCATGATTTGATCGAGCATAACGGGTGTGGCTATCGTTTTGCATTCAATTGGTCAGTTTTTGCAGATAGAATGGGAGTAAGGAATAGTGTTGTGAGTTGGATATGCCCCGTCATCGCGAGCGTTCACGAATGCGAACGCGTGGCGATCTCTGGCATCAACCGCAGAGCACACAGAGAGCGCGGAGAAGCCAGGAATGGAACACGGCTGTAGCGCAAGCATCCCTGCTTGCGTGTGGCGTAAGCATCCTTGCTTGCGGAAGTCGCGATACCCGCTTAACAACAGAAAATACATGCTGGAAGCATGTGCTACAATTTCAATACACTTTCCTGCCATTCTATTTGCAAACGCATTTTAACTTCACTCTTTATGATTTCAATCGGTTAAGCCCGTGATTGAAAGGTGCCATTGCATTTAAAATGCCACAATGACCGGTAAGGTGATCATCAGCTCATAAAATTTTTTGCCATCCGGCGGCAAATCATTGGCGATTTATCAAATTTTTCTTATGTTATTTATGCGGAACCAAAACCCAATGGATCGCCGGCTCCAAACGATGCTAACATGAGGATGAGACCGGATGGCACATTTCAATATATCGAAGACAGCCAGACAGCTTCAGCGCAGCGTGATGCGCGATTTGATGAAATATGCGGTGGATCCTGACATTGTTTC
>WFVT01000060.1 GCA_015491485.1 Candidatus Zhuqueibacterota bacterium | reverse complement strand
GGGGTATCCGTCCGGTGAAGTCCAGGTTGATTTTCAGAACGCGAAGACATTCCCACCGGTCGCATAGCGCGAAAGCGTCCTCACTGAAATTACAATCTAACTAACGCGAGGCGTCCCTGCCGAGCGCTCCCCTCGGCAGAGGCCTCGGGCTGGTTAAAAAATCTTCAGCCGGAGATCTCGGGTTAAGTAAAAAAATCCTCGGCCCGAGGCCTTCGGGTTAGTGGGAAAAATTTGGGATTATTCGATTTGCCAGAAAGTATGAAATTGGGAGCGGCGTGAAACCCTTGCGGCAGCTTCAAAGCCTTTGCAGGCTGAAGACTCATGAGTTGCTATTGCCGAGCTGCTTTTCACCGAACGGATACGATGGCGCAGGGAACGCGTTACGCCCTTTCACGCTGCAACTCCTGCTGCAATCGCCGTATCATCAACCGTTCGTACAGCGCCGGCCAGAAACGGGTGAGCCAGTACGAGAGCTTGCCCACCCGCGAGAGCACCAGCAGCCGTTTGCCCCGTTTCGCCGCCCGGAAAACGGCTTCGGCCACTTCGTCCGGCTGGGCAATTCTACCGGTGGTGGAGCGCGGATGCCGGGTGATGCTGCCGTCAGCGTCAAGAGCCCGGTGCTCGATGCCCGTGGCGGTGAAGCCGGGACAAACCAACATGACCTGCACTCCGCTTTCTTTGAGTTCGGCCCGCAGCGTATCAAAAAGGCCGTGCAGGGCATGTTTGCTTGCTGCATAGCCGCTGCGGCCGTACAGTGGAGCAAAGCCCGCCACACTACTGATGACAATAATCTGCCCCCGGTGTTGTCGCAGCGATGGGATGGCAAAACGGGTGCAATATAAAGCGCCGAAAAAATTAACATCCATGACTTTTCGGAATACCTGTACCTCGGTTTCCGCGAATGCGCTTCGGTGGGTGATTCCGGCGTTGTTTATCAGCACATCGATTCGGCCGAAATGTGTTGCAATCGTTTCCATCGCCCGCCGGCACTGATCCGGATCCGTGATATCGCATTCCAGTGCCATCGCCTGGCGGCACCGCGGTTGCAATTTATCGGCAAGGGCCTGAACGGCATCCAATCGGATATCCAGAAGCGCCAACAACGCTCCGGCGCGGGCAAACCGTTCCGCCATGGCCGAACCCAGTCCCCCGGCCGCTCCGGTAATCACCACCACTTTATTCCGGTAACTCAAAGCGTCTCCTTTCTTTGCTGATTCCGGCATTGAAGGAATTCCAGAAAAGCCGTTTCCGACGAGAAGCGCGGGATGTAGCCGAATTCGTCTTTAAGGCGGCGGTTGCTTAATACCGGCCGATACCGGATGAAATTGACCTGTTCGGGGCCGTAGCGGGTAAGCCCCAGATACCGCAGGATTCTAAGAGCGATCCGAACCACTCCCGCCGGCAATGCACAGTAGGGTTTCCCCATCAGACGGGCGATTTCACGAAGCGTTAAAGCGCCGTCTCCGGCTAAATTGTAAATTCCGGTTTTCTGCTCCAGAACGCCTTGCAGAATGCAGTTGGCAACATCTTCATCCCAGATGAACACAAACGGCGAGGTGGAACCGGTCAAACCGAGAATAATTCGTTTTTCGAAAAAACGACTGATGGGACTGTTGACCTCACGACCTAACACCGTGCCGGGGCGAAAAATCAACTGCCGGATTTGCGGATGGCTCCGGCGGTATTGTGCCAGCAAATCTTCCACCAGACGTTTGTGATAGGCATAAGCAAAATCTCGGTTTCCCCGAAGCGGATCGGTTTCGCTGAGCCATTCGGGGTTGTCCGGGTGGTATCCGTATGCCGCGCCCGAACTGATATAAACAAATTGTTGCACATTGGCAGCAATGCATGCCTCGAACAGATGGCGCGTGCCTTCAACATCAACCGCATAAGCCAGCTCCCGTTCATCTTTGCGTCCCCCGGGCATCACCGTCGCCAGATGCACAACCACCTGCACACCGTGTTGGTGTAAAATCGATTCGATTTGCGGCGACCGGATATCCAGAGCAAGATACTCGACGGACGGCAATTGCTGATGAGGGGCTGGCGGTTGGAGGTCGAGCGACAGAATGCACGAGAAACGCTCGGCGTGCTGGTGGAACGTGCGAAGGACGGTACGACCAATGAAGCCGTTACCGCCGGTAATCAGCACGCAGAATTTTCCCTCTCTGCCGTCTGACATCGGGCTGTTCTGTAGCTTGTGACCGTTCATTTCTTCAGGATGTCGTCTCGATACGAGAAAGGGCCGGGGCTGCGGCCGGTTTTCGCGACCAGTATGTTGCGAGAGACAGTCCGGCAACCAAATGCCAGATGCCCCACCAGGCGGCAACCAGCGCCATGCCGCCGAGTCCATGGAAAAAATCGAAAATCAACACCAGGCCGAGTCCCGAATTCTGTATGCCGACTTCAATGCTAACCGCACGGGCATCCCGGTGAGGCATCCCGAGTAAACGGCTGCTCCAAAAGCCGAGAAGCAAAGCCGTTGCATTGTGAAGGAAAACGATATAAAAAACGTGCACGATAAACGTTTGAAAATTGTCAAAGTTCATCATGAAGGCAATGGCAATGAATAAAACGAAAACCCCGATCGATGCGATTTTAAAAGGACGGCGCAGGCGTGCTGCTGTTTTCGGAGCGTAATGCCGCAGGCTCATCCCGGCGGTGAGGGGAATCCCTAAAATCATCACGATGGTGAAAAATACCTGCACTGGATCGAGTTGCACCTGAGTCAAAAGCGCTGCGGTTGGCGGATATAGACTCCCCCAAAACGTCAGATTGAACGGGGTCATCACCAGGGCGAGCGTCGTGGATATCGCCGTCATGGTCACGGAAAGGGCGGTGTTCCCGCCGGCAAGGTGGGTAATGAAGTTCGAAACATTGCCGCCGGGACATGCCGCCACCAGGATCATCCCCAGCGCCAGGCTGGGCATCGGCTCGATGATGCGAATCAGCAGGTAGGTGAACATCGGCAGCAAAAGAAATTGGGCCGTCAGGCCGATGAGAGGTCCTTTGGGCGCGAGAAACAGGCGTTTGAAATCGCGGATATGCAGGTCTAACGCAACGCCGAACATGACCAGCCCCAGGATCACGTTCAGAAGCGTCAGACTTTCCGGATTGAAATGGAGCTGCATTTGATCCGGATCCATGCTATCTCCCTTTGGGTTCCTGGTGCATTTCTTTGAAGTGCATGAGGCCCGGAGCCCACATGTGTTTCACCGGGTCAACATCCACATGAATGACGGCACAGCGGTTCGCCGTGAGCGCCCGTTCCAGCGCCGGTCGCAGTTCAGCCGGGTCGCCGATCCGCTCGCCGTGGGCGCCCATGGCTTCCGCCACCCGGTGAAATTCAATTTCCTGGAAATCGGTGTTGATGAATTCATCCGGGTTGAGGGATTTTTTGACCAGTGCTTTCACCGGTTTCAGCGCCATTTGCTGACTCATTTTCACCATTCCCCACTGTTTATCACACATCACCAGGTAGATCGCAGGGAGCTGGTGACGCACCGCGGTTTCGATTTCCTGAAGGTGAAACGCCATGGCGCCGTCTCCAATGATGCAATACACCTGCCGATCCGGAGCGGCGACTTTGGCTCCGAGCGCCTGCGGCACCCCGGCGCCCAGCATCCCGAATTTCGCGGTCTGCAGCACGCTGTTGGGATGACGCGCTTCATGGTAAAAATGCGTCCAGACAGCGGTATTGCCGCCGTCGATGACGCAAATGGCGTTATCATCGAAAACATCCCGGCAGACCACCGGAACATGCGCCGGAAGCATGGGAGTGGAACGGTCTTCGAGTTTTTCCAACCATTTTTGGCGTTCGTCTTGCTTCGCTTTGGTCCATTTGGCCAGAATGGTTTTGCGTGCCTGCACGTCTCCAACGGATGCTCGTGATCGCAGCGCTTCGAGCAGCCGCTCCAAAAACTTTCGGATATCCGACAAAATGATGAGGTCCGCCGGCTTGTTCATGCCGACAATCTCCTCATCGATATCCACCTGAATCATTTTTTGTGCATCGGGTGGCGCCCAGTAAGGCGGCTTCCCCCACCAGTCCGTCTCACCGAGGCGTGAGCCCAGGGTGAGAACGGTGTCGGCGGTATTTCGGATTTGGTGACAGAGTTTAATGTGCACCATAGGAAAAGCAAGAGGATGGTTTTCCGGAAGCGCTCCGCGGGCCCCCCAACTGGTAAGAACCGGCGCCTGTAAAAGTTCGGCGATTTCGCGCAATGCCTCGAAACCGCCGGAATGGACGATGCCGCTGCCGGCATGAAGCATGGGGAGTTTGGATGCGGCAAGCATATCCGCCGCCTGCTCCACCAGATCATCCGGCGGCGTGAGCGGGTGCAGGTTTCGGTATTGAGACGGCTCCCAGACCGGCGGCGATTCCGTTTTGTTGTTGATTAAATCCTCCGGGATATCCACATGGACCACCCCCGGCCGCCCCTGATAGCTTTTGCGAAACGCCCGGCGCAGCAGTTCCGGGATTCTCGCAGGGAACAACGCCGCACCGCTCCATTTACACAGTGCTTTCATGGCGCCGACCTGATTGAAGTATTGATAGGTGCCGCCGCGGTCGGGATAGCCGATACCGACCCGCCGGGTACTGGTGATCAGCAGTACCCGGTTTGCTTCTGCATTTTCGACCGCTACCCCGGACAGTGCATTGGCCACTCCGGGACCGTTGCTGGCGATACAAACCCCGAGCCGGCCGGTGAGGCGGGCGTAAGCGCCGGCCATATGCACGGCGCAGGCTTCATGACGCGGTGAGATCAGCTCAATGCCGTATTTCTGCAAAGTGGAATACAGGCCGAAGTAAGTGCCGTCAATGATGCCGAAGACATGTTTTACGCCCTCTTTCTGTAACATGCGGGCGACAATTTCTCCGCCGGGCATGGATTTCATGGGTAGGCGCCTCCTTATATCGAATGGGACTCAAAATTTGAATTGATGGGCATCGGATGTGGGGCACGGCGATAACCGCCGAATCGCGACCCTCAGTGTCATGGGAAATAAAAAATGCGGTTTTGAGAGTTGCAAATGAAAAAGAATGAATGGCATTCAGCCACGGCGGGAAACTTTTCTTTCGAGGCCGAATGTCCTCCATCATTTTTTGAACACCGGCCGTATTCTTTGAACTCACAAAAGGAATTCATTCGTTTTCAAACAATTGCGCCGGATCGCGGGACGAAAAACGGGAGGACATTCAGTTTCTGCATTCAAAATGCTTGACTTTTTTCAATCGCTTTTGTAATTTATGGGCCGTGAAAATACCCGCCGAAGTGGCGAAACTGGCAGACGCGCACGGTTCAGGGCCGTGTGGGATTACTCCCGTGTGGGTTCGAATCCCACCTTCGGCACCAATGAAAAAGCCATTCTACGAAAGAGTAGAATGGCTTTTTTGCTTTCGGATTCATCGTTGCACAGGTTGCGTCTCTGTAGGCTTGCGCACGGCTTTTGCCGATGCCCTGCTATTTCGCGGGCCACCAGAAAATAATCGATAGAAAAACCACGTAGGCTGCCAGCAAAACCCCACCTTCACGCGAGTCCATTTTATTTTCTGACTTGAAGAACGGATAGAGCAGTATGGTGAGGAACGCCATCACCGCCAATTGGAAACGGATCAGTGGCAGGTCGTTGTGAAAATGGATATCGCCGAGAAGCGAGATGCCTCCGAGAATGAAGATGGTATTGAAAATATTGCTGCCGATCACATTCCCCACGCAAATTTCCGTTTCTCCTTTCGTCACACTCACGATGGATGCGGCTAATTCCGGCAGCGACGTTCCAATGGCGACAAACGTCAGACCGATAACGGTCTCGCTGACGCCGAATGCACGCATCAATCCGACACCGGCATTGACGACCAGTTCGGAACCGCCGTATAACCCCAGCATGCCGACCGCAATGAGAGGGATATCCCGTAGATAGTTTGGGGGATCAGGGGGGATCTCCGCAGTGAAGTCCACCACATGTTTGCCGCCTTTGAGGCCGGAATAGATGGTGAATGCCATAAAGCCGATTGCCAGCAAGCAGAACAACAGCCCGTTCTGAATGGAAAAAGTGCCATCGAAGGAGAAAATCACCAGCAATACCGTAATGCTGACAAGAAACCAGTACTCCCAATCGAGAATGTTTTTGGTGAACCTCAGTGGCCGTATCAGAGCAGAAATGCCGAGAATCAGCCCGATGTTTGCAATGTTACTACCGATGATATTGCCATAAGAAATACCTATTTGGTTTTTGGCGGCGGCAAGAAGACTGACGACAAACTCGGGGGCAGATGTGCCAAAGGCAACGATCGTCATACCAATCAACAAAGGCCGAACTCCCAGCCCTTTGGCCACCCGTGCAGCGGCTTTGACCAGATAATTGGCGCCAAGGTTGAGAAGGATAATGCCCCCTGCCAGTTTTAATGAATCGATAAGAACATCCATATTGTTTTCCTGGATTCACGCATCCCGTATTGTAAGAGCCCTTCTATCCGGTAACGCCATGCCTGCCCGGGCTTTTGGGGAATATACAACCCAAGTGTGGGCATAGCAAATCACCATTTTTTAAAAAATGCATGCATGAATGAAATATAGATCAAACGCTATCAAGTGCAAGAAATTTACGCCCTCTGATTAAATCGTTCATCAAGAGAGAGGCATCCACCCTGAATCATTTTAAACGGCTGAACACGAATCAATGAAGAACCGCGCACCGAGACTTTCTCATTGGCTGACCGCCAGTTTGCCCACAAACTCGGCGGTTTTTATCCCGCCATTGAGTTGCGCCCGGGCGGAAATTTTGTACAGATAAATCCCGTTACTGAGGCGATCCCCCATCGCATCGCGTCCGTCCCAATCCACCTGGTTATACCCAGGTCTTCCGACAATGCCTTCCAGCGTATGGATTTTCCGGCCGGCCAGGGTATAAATGGTGATGCGCACTTCCGCTTCGTAATTCAAATAAAACGTAAATGATGTGCGGTCCCGAAAAGGATTGGGATAATTCATCGCCTCGGAAATCTGCAACCGGTCGGTTTCAGTGACCACAAAATCAAAGGTGACTTTCGACGAATTGTTGGAATTGTCCCAGGCTTTGAGTTCGGCCGTGTGCAGCCCGTACGATAGCTCCGGCAACTCCGCGACTAACTGTCCGGCCAAAAAGCTGTTGGGAAAGTAGGTGAAATTTCGGGTCAGGTCGATTTGATTTTTGACATCGTTGTCAATAATGAGTACAATTTTGTGACCGATTTCGCCGGTCACATTCACGCCGGAAACCGAATCGACGATGGTGGCGATGAGCCGGGCGCCCTGAGGGACCGGATCGCCGCTGATAAAATCTTCGCGATTTT
The DNA here is from genome assembly GCA_015491485.1 of Candidatus Zhuqueibacterota bacterium. GTDB lineage: Bacteria > Zhuqueibacterota > Zhuqueibacteria > Zhuqueibacterales > Geothermadaptataceae > Hydrothermovivens. The sequence goes on along the minus strand of WFVT01000060.1, from coordinate 4,526 downwards.
CGAAATAAACCCGGATCGTCGGGCCGGTATCGTCAAAAACCAGGCCGGAACGCAGGCTGATCGGCAAAGTCTCGAGATAGCCGATCGACTCCCAGGCATCGCCGTGACCATACAGACTGATGCGGGCATTGTTGCCGCCGTAAGTGATGTCCTTGGGAACGATAAACTGAATATCAAACCGCCCATTTTCGATCCGACCGGCGCCCCGGAACAGCAGGTTCCCGGGCAGGCGGTACCGCGCCACCGATCCGCGCGCGGTGACATAAACCCGATCTTTCGGGGCGTCAAATACCACCACTTCCAGATCACCGCTGTCCGTCAGCAAACCGTTGTTTCTATCGCGCGTTTCCCCTGCGACGGTGGTTTTTTGCAAAGCGATCAATGAATCGGGAATGACAGCGGCGATGCGGGCCCATCGGTCGGCGGAGGTCAACCGGATGGTGGGATCGCCAAAGATGGAATATTTTTCATCGTTGACCAGGTTCTGAGTAAACATCCGGGCCAGCACAAATGCATCTCCGACCGGAATACTGGTCAGATCACTCTTGAAAAGCTGCTGATAGTACTGCCGGTTGAACAGAGCATTTTTGTTGGCAAACACCGCACGGCTTGCGGTCATCAATCCAATGACGCCGCGTCCCGCCATGGCCAGCAAATCCTCGGCAAAACTCTGCCGGTTCACCATATCAAAGCGGCCGAAATCGCACGTGGCGGCGATAATGAATGGCAGCCGGTAGCCGTTGTCGATTTTATCGTAATCCTGGGATTGCTCAAAGACCAATTCATGCGCCCATTGCTGGGGATTGCCGTGGCCGACATAGTTGACGATCAGCGTCCCCTGATTGATTTGATCGATGAGATCCCGATTGGCTCCGGGCTTCCGGACTCCGGAAATGGAGGCGCTGCGGACGCCCGGGTACTCCATCAGGTAGATTTTGCGCACATTCAAATAATCGGGGACATAGTTTTCCACGATCCGCTCGGCATCCAGCACATGGAAGGTTTCATCGCCGACGCCGCCACGCACCAGTTCATCGTCCGCCACCATGGTGACCAGGGTGCGCCAGAAACCGTAAACCGGTTCGCTTTCATAACGGATAATTTTATCCACGGCATTTTCGGCTTCTTCTGCAGTCCGAATCGGCAGCCGGCCGATGGCCATGTCCATGATGCGATCGTTACCGGAAACGTAAGTGAAAAAAGCTTCGATGTTCCGGTTGACCAGTTCATCAGAGTCGGTGGTCTGATAGGGCGGAATCCAGTTTTTATCACTCCGGTCACTGATATTGCGGTAGTCGTAATCGCCGTCTCCGAGCAGCAGCACATAGGCGGGTTTGCGCGCCCAGTTGTGATAAGCATAGGCCAGAAAGTCACGGATCGCCACGGGGTCCAGAAGCCCCCAGGCAAATTCATTCATGATGGTATTGATATCCACCAGCATGACTTCCATGCCGCGGAAATTGCGCTTGTGTTCGGCCAGGCGCTCGCCCTGTTGCCAGAAATCTTGATGAGTGATGATGATCAGCTCAGCGCGGTTGGATGGATTACGAATGTCCGAAAAGGTATAAGATTCAAACCGGACCGGCTCCAGAAATTCCGCTGCGGCAAAATAGCGCTTTCCGCGAACGGTATCCATCGTATCGGCAAACAGGGTATTCTCGCCCTGTCGCTGTACCGCCAGGCGTCGCGGTATCAGCGGCTGGGTGATGTCCAGCACCAGCGGTGTGTCGCCAAAACCGCTCATGGAAAATGTGGCCGTGCCGGAAGCAGGTTCGACCGCAAAAGACAGTTGATTCTCTTCAGCGGACAGGGCATCGCTCACGACCAGCTCGACCCAATCGACACGAATGGAACCATAGGATGAGGTGGAGGTGTACTGTAAGGTGACTTCATTGTCGCCCGAACGGACGATCTGCTGAAAAGGAAACCGCCGTTCGGCTCTGGAAACATAAATATAGCCTTCGTATGTCGAACTGCCAAACCAGCGCAGGGTGCCGAGAACCTGCCCGTTGAGGCTGACCTGCACAAAATGCTGCCCGGGAGTTTCAGCGGCGCAGCGGACGCGCACAAATCCCGAGGCATTGTCCGGCGGCGCGGCCAGTTTGAATTTGTAACTTGCCGATGTTTGTCCGCCGATTGCCAGTTCCCTGCCGTACCAGTTGAGACCGGACTGAATCAGGTTCGCAAAATCGTTTTCGATTTTTTGAAGGCGCAAGCCATGATTGCGAGCGGTAGCGGGATTGAGGGGCACCGACAGTTCGGACAGCCGTTTGGCGGACCCCGGCTCAGGCGTCCAGCTCAGCCAATAGACATTTTCATTGGTGTATGGATTGGTATAATGCTTCCAGGAACGGTCTGCGGATTGGAAGTCCCAATCATGGGGAGCCACCCCGAAGAAATAAATCGCGTCGGCGGCATCGAAGCGTCCATCGCCGCCATCGTTCACCAGAATAGGGATTTCAATCAAACTATCCGGCCGCGAGGCTGACAGCGGTTCGGGAAGCGGGCGGCCGCCGTTATTGTACATGCGCAATTGCGCCGGATCGATGTCGGCCAGATTGATGCCGTTTTTTTGCAGCATCTCACCGGTTACGCGATAGATACCGGTTTGTTCGATGAACATTTTGAGATAGGTTTTGCCGGGTTGAATATGCCCCGCGGGTTTTCTGAGCGGTGCTGAAAAGGGGACGCGGATAAAACGGGGAAGTTGATCCGCATTGATGATTGCCTGCCGGTAAAGCGCCAAATCCGGTGCTTGCAGGGAGCGGGCGGCGGATGGTCGCGCCATCGGCGACGGCCATTGTAAACGCATTTGAAACGATTGCAACACAAAATACCGCTGCCCTTGTTTTCTCAGCAAAGGCACCTGCACCCGTGCAATTTTGACATCACGCCACCAGCCGATTTCAATCACTTCCGCGTCTGTCGGCCACGGCTGCGCATTCAGGGTGTCGGGCGCGGCCACCATCCGGTACAGATCATCCTCTTTCTGGTAAATCAGAGCCGGACGGATGGGCAGATCTTCTGGTAGCGGTTGCCAGGACGGTTCGGTCAGCTGAATCTGGATACCGTCCGCATCCGGCGGAATCGCGACGGGGAAAACCAGGACGGGTACCTCGATCCCCTCCCGGATGAGGAGATCGGTGGCCGCGGGCATATCGATTTGCAAAAACGTCTGGTTTTCCCATTTCACCTGACGGCTTTGCCAACCGCTGTTTTCGAAACGCAACTCAAGCCCGCTGGAGGTCGATTTTAAAATCTGGAGGTTTTGGGAAAGCGCCGCGACACTATCCTGCGGCAACAAGAAAATGATGAGCAGGTATAAAATGGATTTGGTACGCATAGATTTGATCGGACCTAAAAGGTTCATTGGAGAAGATGGTGATTTCGTTGCGCGTTGTAGCAGATGATATCGGTTTATGGGCATTCGATCTTAAAAGGCTACGCTTATTATTCGCATGACGGAAGCCCCGGGTTCCTTCAAAGGATGCTTTTGCTGGAAACAGCCCGCTGGCCGAAGAGACGGCAATAATATCTGAATGCATCATCCACGGAGCCTTCCCGCCGGTTGGTGTGCGGAAACGGCATGTCGGTCTTAAATGCCGATTTTAGATAAATCCTTATAAAACCGCAGCAAATATAAAAATTATTCCTCAAGATGGCAAACTGAATCTATGAAATCGGAACGCGGCGCTTCGCTTTTCGGAGCCCCGGGACGCTGCGCACAGCACCGTGCAAAGGCGGATGGGGCGTGAATTTGTGCTTGCTTAGCCACGGATGGATGCGAAATACCCCCGGAAGTCTCCGACATACGCCTGGCGGTTGAACAAACGGGCTGCCGAAGTATGGCAAGTCCCGTTTCCCAACCAGGTCCTCTTTCTCAATCCCGGATGCTTTGATCGGGAACTGGCTGCTATTGGATTCCGCAATTCCGCAAGACAAAAATGGTTAACCACCACAAAGGCACAAAGATCACGAAGGGTTTTGAATCTTCGCTTTTCTTCGTGTTCTTCGTGAACTTCGTGGTTGAAAAAATGTTTTGCTGCATGAGTCAAACCATATCCATGAACTTGGGCTGAACGTGATGTCTTGAGTGCTTGTCAGGTGGTGGACGTGTGGTGATCGGTTGATCAACCTCTTTTTAGATTGCGTCGCTTCGCTCGCAATGACGACAGGAAAGGGCTGATTTTGAAAATGAAAGCCCCCTGTTTCCGGCTTGGCCCTAAGTACCAATGTTGCAACGGCTTGCAAGAACTTCATAACCGATATATTCTCCTCTGCGACTTTGCGTCTTTGCGAGGGAAAATCCTCAGTGCCTCTGCGCCAAAGACCCACGCTGGAAGCTTGTGCTACAAGGCATCCGCGTTTGATCCGTGTGAATCCGTGGCTAAGGCTCAAAAGCTTAACCACCACAAAGGCACAAAGATCACAAAGGTTTTTTGAATCTTAATTTTTCTTCGTGTCCTTTGTGAACTTCGTGGTTGAAAAAATGATTTTGCACATGAGTCGAACCGCATCCATGAACT
>WFVT01000059.1 GCA_015491485.1 Candidatus Zhuqueibacterota bacterium | reverse complement strand
ACTATTCACCGCCTCCCATCCGCGTTTTATCTGCATCCATCCGTGGCTAAAAAATCATTCAAAAGCCGCGGATTCACGCGGATGAAACACAGATAATGTCATGTTCGTGCAGATGGATGCTCCTCCCCCGTTTTTATTTGCACCGATCTATCTATAAGAACAAAACACAGTTGCAAACGGTGTTGGATCAGGGGCAAATCCCCGGGAATAAATGCAGATAGGCCATTCATCCGCAATCGCGAGCGGACGCGTGGTGATCTCGCTGCTATCGTCAAGAAGATTGCGTCGTCGCTTTGCTCCTCGCAATGACGTTGAATTGTCCATATTCTGTGGGCGAACGAGCCACTATTCACCGCCTCCCATCCGCGTTTTATCTGCGTCTATCCGTGGCTAAAAAATCATTCAAAAGCCGCGGACTCACGCGGATGGAGCACAGATGCAAGGGACTCGGCGGGATGCCTCGCGCTAAACTCCCGGTACGGCTGTCTTCAGGCTCTGAAAATCAGCCTACACTTCACCGGATGGATCCCCTACAACCCTCATCCGGATGTTTCAGAAGCCGCTTTAACGTCACGCGGTCTCCAACGCTGACTCAGACGTTTGCCAACATCGATTTCAATTTTCATCGCCATTCTGAAATTTCATTGATTTTTTCTAATGGAATATTAAATTTAAAGGCTCTGCAAATCGTCAAACCATTTGATTGAAAATGAAGGAGATAAAACCATGGCAAAAGGCACTTCCTTTGCCGAAAAGGCAGCCAAGGCAGCGGGCAAACGCGGACACACCTGCCCGGAGTGCGGACAGCCGCTCCAGACGGTGAAGTTGGTCTATTCCGAGCGCTCGCCGATCAAAGATTCCTGGAAATTCAACCAGCGTTTCGTATCCGTGTGCAAGTGCAACGAAAAAGAAGTGTACGGCTAATCCAATGATCCTGGGACGCGTCATAGGCACGGTATGGGCCACGCGCAAGGAAGAGCGACTGCAGGGCATGAAGCTGCAGATCGTTCGGCCGGTGAATCTGGATTACAGCGATAAATCCGGGTTTGTGGTGGCCGTGGATGCCGTGGGCGCCGGCGTCGGCGAGATTGTGCTGGTGGTGCAGGGCAGCTCCGCCCGACAAACCGCCCTGACCGATGGCAAGCCGGTGGATGCCACCATCATGGCCATTGTCGATAAGCTGGATGTTTCGGAGGAAGCCTGATGCATCTGGCGAAGGTCATCGGTACTATCTGGGCGACGCGCAAGGTGGAAACCCTGCAAGGGGCCAAAATGCAGATCATCCAGCCGCTGACGCCGGAGTTGCAGAAGCTCGGCGATCCCATTGTGGCGGTGGACACCATCGGCGCCGGACAGGGCGAAGTGGTGTACTACGTCTCGGCGCGCGAGGCCACGATCCCCTATCCCAAAGACCTGGCCCCCATCGACGCGTCCATTGTCGGCATCGTCGATCGCGTGGATCGTTTTACGTCATTGGAGCGCTCAAAATGAAGCTGTTGTTGGCCACGCGCAATCGCGACAAAGTGCGAGAAATCCGCTCGGTGCTGGCCGATCTGGATGTGGAACTGATTTGCGCGGCCGATGTGCCGGACCTGCCCGAAGTGGAAGAAGATGCCGACACCCTCGAGGGCAACGCCATCAAAAAAGCCATGACGTTGCACAAAATGACCGGCCTGCCCACTCTTGCGGATGATACCGGTCTCGAAGTCGAGGCTCTTGGCGGCGCGCCGGGGGTATTTTCCAGCCGCTACGCCGGCCCTGATGCGACCTATGCCGATAACGTACAAAAATTGCTTCAGGCCATGCGTGATGTTCCGGAATCCCGGCGGCAAGCCCAGTTCCGCACGGTCATCGCATTTGCCCATGACGGGCAGGTGGAAACCGTCGAAGGCGTCTGTCGCGGCGTCATCACGACTGAACCGCGCGGCAGCAACAACTTCGGCTATGACCCGGTGTTTTACGTCCCGGACCTGGGTAAAACCATGGCGGAAATGACCTTGGAAGAAAAGAATCGGATCAGCCACCGCGGCCGTGCGCTGCAAGAAATCAAAAAGCGATTGGCCGCTTATTTCCGTTCGGTTTGATTTTGCACTTGTTCCGCCCCTTGCCTTACTCTTCCTCACACGGCGATTTTTCAGACTTCTTGTTCCGATTAGCGTGATCGCTTTCAGGGTATGGTACCACTCACTGCAATTCCCTTTTGCCTCAAAAATGCGCTTGATTTTAAGCCGCTTTTCTATTATCTTTGTTCGCTTTGGGAAATCAA
>WFVT01000058.1 GCA_015491485.1 Candidatus Zhuqueibacterota bacterium | reverse complement strand
TCATTGGTATTTCCGCAGATGCCCTTATCTGGAGTGCGTATATCTCGCTCTATGTGATTGGAGCTTTGATCGGCTACCGAATCCAGAAAAAATGGCTGCTGGGTAAAAGTGGCAAGCACGTCACTCTGGCCGGAGAGTGGGTGACAATGGTTGTTGTTATGACGCTGTTCTGGATGAATTTTGCTTTTGGGGTCCTGCGCGTGATGTCGCCTGATCTGTCGACACAGGCATGGTTTGTAATTGGGTATGCCGCTATTGTCGGTTTGGCATCCGGGAGCCTTCTGGGCCGCGCCTTAATGGTATTCCGCAGTCCTGAAACAGGTGCCGGTGGCAAAATGTCCCGATTAAAGGGAGTGCCTGCCTAGATAATTTTCATTTTGGATGCTTTGGAAACCGCTTGCGCCAATGATACACAATCAAGGCGCAGGCGGACAGATTTCAGATAACTGCGTATGGTATGTTCTGACAGGCCCAGAATAATAGCCATCTCTGCATAGGTTTTCCCCTCGGCACACCAACGCAGACACTCCATCTCGCGGGGGGCAAGTTGGGGGATAGTGTCGGAAGAGCCGTATATTTCTGAGATGGCTTTAATATGGATGTCTTGTGCCAGTTGGTGAATGGTTTCGGCATTCTTCCGAATATGGTCTTCCCAGTCCCTTGTGTTATCTTTCGCGGTTACAGAGAATAGGCTCCGGCGTCCTTTGGGATCTGTATAAGGAACCGAATAACCCTGAAGAAAAATTCCAAATTTGGCCGCATGGTTGAATATTTCCAGGCTTTCCTTGGTAGATGGTAGTTGATCCCAGAAAAAAGGTTCCGTTGCTTTGAACCCGTATTTTGCGACCGGATCAACTGCCGCTAGATTATTCAACAGGTAAAATGAGATCCAGTCTGGTGAATATGTTGTGCGTACATATGGGTTATCCAGTCTATCGTCTGGGTTGTGCGCCATATGATAAGTTACATGGCCCAACCCCAGTAACGTTCTTATTTTGGCAATTGCATCAGAGACACTATTACTCAAAACAACTTGTTTCAAAACAGTATTATAATTGCTACTCATAACTTGTGGCCCCTAAAGTTAAAGTATCCTGATGGAATCCTGCGGTTTAATTTTACAATGCAAACCAAATATTCCGCAACCCTGAGTATGCAGGTTACTACTCCAAATACCAGTATACCTTTCCATTTGTTTCTGATCCAGACAGCCTGAGATTTATATTTCGGGGTAAAGATTGTAAAGAAAAACTCGGGCTCCTACCTAAAGTTGATCATACCCGGGTAATCCTCCGCAAATTAGTAATGTTCACGCATAGAGGGGTCTGCTCCGGCTGAGAGAGGTGGTCGCGGAAATTCGGACCAGTTGTTAAGATGGATCGACTAATGAGGAAGACGATTCAAAATGACGAAACGAAAGAACCACTCGCCCGAATTCAAAGCCCGCGTTGCGCTTGAGGCGATCCGCGAGGAAATGACGATGGCGGAGCTGGCGAAGAAGTATGGCGTGCATCCAACGCAGATCGGAACGTGGAAACGGGCGGCTATTGAAAATATGGCCACGGCGTTTTCCAGACTGGGCCGTGACCCAGATCGGGTTGATGAGGCACAGATCGAGAAGCTGCATTCCAAAATCGGCCAGCTTGTGGTGGAGCGGGATTTTTTAGCCAACGCCTCGCATCAGTTGCTCGGGAAGCGAGGCAAAAAATGGTGAGCCGTGAGCATGATTTGAGTGTGCGGCGGCAATGCGGGCTGCTTTCGCTGGCGCGTTCGAACCTGTATTACCAGCCGAAGGGCGAAAGCGCCGAAAATCTGCGGTTGATGGGCAATAATCGACAAGCAGTTCTTGCAAACGCCGTGGTATGGATCGCGGCAAATGGCCCGCTACATGCAACGACAGGGCCATAAATGTGGCCGCCACAGGGTCCGCCGCCTGATGCGGCTGATGCGTCTTGTGCCAATCTACCAGACGCCCAACACGAGCAAGAAGCATCCGCAGCACAAGGTCTACCCTTACCTGCTGCGAGACCTGACGATTGACCAGCCCAATCAGGTGTGGTGTGTAGATATCACCTACATTCCGATGCAGCGCGGGTTCCTGTATCTGGTGGCCATTATGGACTGGCACAGCCGCAAGGTTCTGTCCTGGCGGCTGTCGAACAGTATGGAGGCGGATTTTTGCGTCGAAGCCCTGAACGAGGCCATGGCCAAATACGGCAAGCCCGGGATCATGAACAGCGACCAGGGCAGCCAGTTCACCGGTTTTGACTGGATACAGATGCTGAAGGATGCTGACGTGAAAATCTCGATGGATGGGCGTGGCCGCTGGGTCGACAACCGTATGATCGAACGGCTCTGGCGGTCCCTGAAATACGAATGCATCTACATGAATGCCTTTGAAACCGGCTCGCAAGCCCGCGCCGGGATCGGGAAATGGCTGGCCTACT
>WFVT01000057.1 GCA_015491485.1 Candidatus Zhuqueibacterota bacterium | reverse complement strand
CTATAGGAGATTGGGCTCAGACTCGTTTAAAAAATTTAAGTGAAAGGGACAAAATAAGAGATGAATCAAGAGTTGGTAGTGGATTCGGCAAAAATATATCAAACTGGCTGGGGCGAAATATGGTTTATCCCACAAATGTTTTACATTTAGCCACTGAATGTAGTAATAAAAATCATAGTGCCGCTTTTCCAGAAGGACTTCCAGAATGGTTTATCAAATTATTCACCAAAGAAGGTGATACTGTCTTAGATCCATTTATGGGTTCGGGTACAACAGTCATTGTAGCTAAGCGAATGGGACGAAAAGCGATAGGTATTGAAATTGTTGAAGAATATTTTAATATGGTAGAAGAGCAATTAAGCAAGATGATGGACGAGTTGCCCCTTTATCAATAAGGAACGCCTTATGAATCCTCTTCATTTAGATGATGTTTATGATTATGTCGAACACAATATTTCAATTTTTCATCAAAAGCGAATTCAAAGCTTGGATGATTTGAAGTTGCATAAAATACTAAAGAGAAAGAATCCATATTTATTTAAAGCAAAGTATTTTAATACTGCGGAGCAAATCATCAAAGCATTAGTGGATGCCCATATTTCTTCTAATGAAGAAACTATTTTTGGAGATTGGCTGGAAGGTTTAGCAATTTTTATAAATCAAAAAGTATATGGAGGATGGAAATCTGGAATACAAGGGATCGATTTGGAATTCGATAAAGAAGGCATACGATACATTGTTAATATAAAGTCTGGTCCTAATTGGGGGAATAGTAGTCAAATTGCAAAAATGAAGGAAGATTTTAAAAATGCTAAAAAGCGCCTCCGTACAAGTAATTCTAAATTACACATCATTGCGGTCAATGGATGCTGCTATGGTCGAGATTCGAAACCAGACAAAGGAGACTATTTTAAATTTTGCGGGCAGGCATTTTGGGAATTTATATCTGGAAATAGACAGCTTTATACGGATATTATTCAGCCACTGGGGCATAAAGCTAAAGAAAAGAACGAAGAATTTTTGCGATCCTATGCCCAAATGATTAATAGATTTACTTTACAATTTGTTCAAGAATTTTGCACAGAAGAAGGAGAAATTAATTGGGAAAAGCTTGTACGCTTTAATTCTGCAATAGTGAAATTTTAAATCCCCCCCTTCCATTTGTTTCACAAATGTCATCTCACCAATTCCTGCCGTTCTTGACTTTCGCAGCCATTTTTTTTACTTTATTCGATTCAATAGAGGCAACATCCATTCGGAATTTCAACGGCGTGAGGGTACCATGAAGGATCCAAGGCACCGGCAACTCGCGGAGGTGCTTGTCACGCATTCGACGCGACTGCAGCCCGGCGAGCGCGTGCTCATCGAGGCTTTTGATATCCCCCACGATTTCGTCGTGGAACTCATTCGAGCGGCCAAACGGCAACAAGCCGTACCATTCGTCCAAATTCGGCAAAATGAAGTCACCCGGGCTTTGGTAGCATCACTGCCTGAAGACGGTTTCGAACAGTGGGGCCAGATGGATGCCTTCGTCATGGAAAAAATGCAGGCCTATATCGGAGTGCGCGGCAGCCACAATATTGCGGAATTTTCCGATATTCCGGCCGACCAAATGAATTTTTATAAAACCCATGTCATAAAACCGGTCCATTTCGATATTCGTGTGGCCCACACCAAATGGGTCGTATTGCGTTATCCAACTCCTTCCATGGCTCAGCAGGCCGGTATGAGCACCGAAGCCTTTGAAGAATTTTATTTCAAAGTATGCACCCTGGATTATTCCAAAATGACCGAGCGCATGCAGGTCCTGAAAGACTATATGGAAGCCACCGACCGGGTACGGATTGTGGGCCCCAAAACCGAACTGGAATTCAGCATCAAAGGCATTCCGGCCATTCCGTGCGGCGGTGAACACAACATCCCGGACGGTGAGTGCTTCACGGCGCCGGTACGGGATAGCGTCAACGGACACATCCAATTCAACACACCCACGGTTTATGAAGGGACGGTATTCAATCATGTGCGGCTGGAATTTCAAAATGGCCGCATTGTGAAAGCCACGGCGGACAAAACCGACCGCCTCAACCGGATTCTGGATACCGATGAAGGCGCGCGGTACATCGGCGAGTTCGCCATCGGCTTTAACCCGCACATCACCCGACCGATGATGGATATTCTATTCGATGAAAAAATGGCCGGCAGCTTCCACTTTACGCCGGGACAGGCGTACGAAGAAGCCGACAACGGCAATCGGTCGAAAGTGCACTGGGACATGGTCATGCTGCAAACGCCGGAATACGGCGGCGGCGAAATTTATTTTGATGACAAACTCATCCGTAAAGACGGCCGCTTTGTTCCGGATGACTTGCAACCCCTGAACCCGGAAAACCTGCTTTCATGACTCGTGAGAAAAGAAACAACTCTAACGTTCATCCATTCTTTAAGGAGGGAATTGCAATGAGAGTATCCATCGAATATTGCGTGGTTTGAAACTATGAACCCCGGGCCCTCAGTTTGAAGGCCGCGCTGGAAAACGCTTTCCCGGATATTGAAGTGACTTTGATTCAAGGATCCGGAGGCGTGTTTGAAGTCATGCAGGATGGCAAGCTCATTTTTTCCAAAAAGCAGCAGGGCCGGTTTCCGCAGGAATCGGAAATTATCGAGGCGTTAAAGAAAACGGCCTGATGCTTTTGGGAATGCGATCGATTTGAGTCATGTTTTAACACTCAAAAAGATAGATTATATGTTCCGCATCGTTCCTTTAGAACGGTGGTTCGCCGGAGCCTCTCGCGGGGGCGCTTCCACCGCAGATGAAACGATCTCCTGATATCAAAGACTGACTTCTGGGCTACGAGCATGCCCCGCGAGAGATCGCTCCTGCAAAAAAGATCGAGAACCAGACTGGATTGAGTTCAATAACCGCAGCGCCGACATCGGTGATTCCGCATCGCATCCATTCAATACCGTTACGGCTCCATGTTTGCAAAAAATACGTGTCGCCCCTGGTGGTTCATAAAATTTTTCAATTTCCGTCGTTTCATACCATGGTGTTTTTGGGCCTCCCTTGTTATCATGACACCTATATTAACCGGATGTAAGGCATCCGATCATCGGCCCTACGGCCCCATCCAGAAACATTCCCTCAAGGCTTTTCTTTCTCAGCTCGAAGCCCGTCTGCAGGCCGATATCGCCGTAGGCTTTTACGACATCGCCAGCGGTCAGTACGTCGGCTACCGCGATACGGTGATGATGCATGCGGCCAGCACCATGAAAGTGCCGGTGATGATTGAAGTGTTCCGTCAGGCTGAAGCCGGCCGCTTTTCATTGGACGACTCCATTCGCGTCACCAATGAGTTTCACAGCATCGTCGATGGTAGTCCCTACACCTTAGAAATCAGCGTCGATGGAGAAAAAACGCTCTACCACCGCCTCGGGCAAAAGGCCAGCATCCGGGAATTGGTGGAGCAGATGATCACCCGCAGCAGCAATTTAGCCACCAATCTACTTATCGAACTGGTGGATGCTCAAAATGTGACTGCCACCATGCGTGAACTGGGCGCTGAGCGGATTCAGGTGCTGCGCGGGGTGGAGGATATCAAAGCCTATGAACGCGGTTTGAACAACCGCACCCATGCGTACGATTTGGCGGTGGTGTTGCGCGCCATTGTGGAAAACCGAGCGGCATCTCCCGAAAGTTGCCGGGAGATGCTGGAGATCATGAAACGGCAACACTACCGCAACAAAATTCCTGCGGGCGTCCCCGAAGGGGTGCCGGTGGCGAATAAAACCGGCTCCATCACCCGCATCGATCACGACATGGCGGTGGTGTTTCCGCCGGGGCGGGAGCCTTACATTCTGGTCGTGCTGACCCGCGGCATGGCCAGCCACCAGCAGGCCAGCGAAACCATTGCCGCCATTTCACGGTGGGTATGGCAAGCCATGGAATCGGCTTCATCAGCTTCAAATGGACCTGAAAACGAATGATGACGAAATTTTATCGGCGCATCTGTCTTTTTAAAAAGTGGATCCGATTTTGTCCCTGGATGGTCGCCCTATCCGTCTCCGTTTTACTTTTGGGCTGTGGCAAAGAAACGTATCGGGTGGAACTGCAATTCAGGGATGTGGCATCCGGTCGCAATTTGCCGTATATGGTTCCTCAACCCCTCGATTTTTTCCCCGTCGATTCATTTGGCGTGAGTTTCACGCTCCCGGAATTACAGGCTTCCAATCCACTGGTTGCGCAGCTTCGCCTCGGCAATACACCGCAGCCGATCTATCTGCTGCTGGATAAATCCCGCCCCCATGGCTTTTACTACGACCGGCTCTTCATCGATTTAAACAAGGATCGAAACTTCAGCAATGACGGCCCGCCCTATACCACGCAGGGACGGTTCATCAAAATCCGGAACCGACATTACGTGGAATTTGAGCATGTTGCCATTCCGTATGAATGGCAACTGGACGGCGAAATGACCGAGGAGCCGTTTTTGGCTAAAATTTATTTCTGGTATTCAGATCAGCGTCGCCCTGCCATAGCGCGGATCGTCCGCGAAAGCTGGCGCGAGGGCGTATTTACCTTCAAGGATCGGCGGGCGGTTGTCGTTTTATCGGACGACGATTGCAACGGCATTTACGACCGGAATGACCGCTGGGCGCTGGTGCCGGAGGACAGTCTGGGAGAGCGTTTCGTGGCAGGTCTGCAATGGTTTCGGAACGTCACCCGGCTCGGATGGATCGGCGACACGGCTTTTGAGATCGCCGAGCTTTCGCCCCGCGGCGATTACGTGATCTTGCAGAAAAAAGACGTTGACTGGACGCGCGAAGACGATGTCGCGCGAGATAATCCATACGCCGAAGAACCACGACGCCCCCGGGCAGCCCGCCCCATCTCCTGGCTGCAGGATTTCAGCGAAGCGCTCCAAAAAGCCCGGCGGTTTAAAAAACCCATCCTGGTGGATTTTTACACCGACTGGTGTGGTCCCTGTAAAGTCATGGAAGAACGGACTTATACCGACGCCGAGGTTGTGCAGTTGAGCGATCAGTTCATCTGTGTCAGAATCAATGGCGATCAAAACCGAGCTCTGGTTCGGCGGTTTAACGTTCAGAGCTATCCAACGTTATTGCTGCTGGATTCGCGCGGGAAAGAACAATCGCGCCTGATCGGATATCAGCCCGCTTCCGTGTTGGCGAGCTTTTTACGGGATGCTTTGCCGAAAAACTGACTCAACACACGCACCATTGTCTGCACTGTATTTGCAGCCCACAAACCCAATACAGGACTTTCATGCAACTGCGAACGTTCCGATTCATCCCGCCATTTTCATTTTTGAAAGCCGCCGCGGCTCTTTTGGGATTGGCGGCTGCGGCATGGTTCGCCCCACCGGCTTTTCCCCAGCGTCTGCTCATGCTCGATAAAAACATGCTGCCATGGCAAAGCCTGGTCGAGCATGCCCGCCCGTGGATCGAAGCCGGCTGCCGGGTGGAATACCGGCCGTACGATCCCTTTTTGGTGGAACAGGATCTCGAAACCTACGATCTCATCTGGATTCGCGGAGGCCGGATGCCGCTGTTCTCCAGCGCTTTTTTATCCCGGGAGGATGTGGATTTGCTCAAACGGTTTGTTCAGCAAGGCAAAGCGGTGATTCTGGTCTATCCCATCCATGCGAATGCAGCCGGTGCGTATGACCGGCAGGCAATGAATCAATTCTTGCGGGAGATTCAGGCAAACATTCAAATCGGCGGAACACCGCTCACAGACAGTTTGCATCAGTATCAAACGTTGACCGGCACGGGGCTCTTTGCCGTACCCGGCGCCTCTCTGAGACAATCTCCCAAACACAGAGTGCCGATCGGACAGATTGCTCCGCTCAAAATTTTGAAAGACGCACGGGCGGAGGTGCTGGCCTTTTCTTATTCCACCGCTTTTTTTCGGAAAAAACATATCGCCTACCGCGCCGATTATCCTCTGATCGCCGTGGTGCAGGCGGGCAACGCCTTCATTTTAATTCTGCCGGAATCAGCGAGTCAGATTCATGCACAGGGCGATCATGCCAATTATTATCCCATTCTAACGCCTGCAGCGGCGGATAGCGCCCGGGACTTTTTGCACACCGTGGTACAACGGTTTCTCGACCTGACCCGAAATCGAAATGCACTGAAGATCACGCCGAGCCCCGTTTTGAGTGCCATTCCCACCCGGACGCAAACCGAATTGCGGACAATGGTTTCACGAAAAGCCATCCCGCAACGGCAGCCGTATCCGGTAAAAACCATCATGCTGACCCGGAGCCATCTGCTCGATCCCGAAATGATTGCGCTGCGGGAATCCGTGACCATGGAACGGTTGCGGACCGCCGGATTTTTTCAGCGTTATTTTAAGAACGGCCTGCGCATTCTGGTCGATCAGTCCATCCCGGTATCCGAGCCGTCGGCTGAAGCGGATAACGCCATCACCTCAGTTATGAAAGCCATGTTCACGTTGATGAAAGAGGCGGATATTTCCCTGCTGGTAAGCCGGGTGCAGAGACAGGGACGTCCCACCGTGCGGATCGGCGAATGGAAGCCGCTTCTGCAGGCTGCGAGGGAAGCATCGATGCGCGGTGTCTGGCTTCCCGCTTTTTCGCTGGACGCCCTGCCGGACACCCTGTCCCCGGTGCTCGGCGTCAGCGGACAGACCATTGCCGTTCCAACACCGTTCGATCGCCTATTCTGGTGGCAGGGCCTGATAAAGCCGGCAATATATCTGGCGGAACGGCTGTATCGCTTGCAGCCCATTTCTCCGGGCCTGGCTGTGGATGTGGGTTTTTACCGCCGCAAAGCGCCGCCGCATTTCAGCATGGGGCACGATTTCAGCGACGCTGCCTTTGAGTTCTTCCTGGCAGCGAACCGGGGGGTGCTGTCCGAGTCGGACATCCAGGAAGCCCGGGCGCTGCCTGCCGGGGAAAGATTTGCCTTTCTGGTAAAACAGGGATGGTTACCGCTGTATTATGCGACGCTTGAACTGGAAATCGAAAAAATGGCGCGGAGCCTTCGCCGGCAGGTCGATGCCGTGGCTCCCAACCGGCTATGGCTTGTGCAATCCCGCAACTTACCCAACCGGTGGTTTTTAAGAGGCTTGCTGCGCGGCCTCAGTGATCCCGAACAGCCGGTCATTTTATTGACTCACGAACCGCTGATGCAGCCGTATCTGACCTGGCTGCAGGAAGAAGAAATCTACCTGTTGCACGGTCTGGCCATCTACCCGGCCCGCTTCCGGAAAAGCGATTTCAACACGTTGCTGAAATTCGCCCGCCGGCATCACCACGGATTTTGGCTTGCCATGGATTCCCAACTTTTACGAACCGACAGGTTTCCCCTGCGAGACGGCGAAATTTCTTTTGCCGATCTTGCCCGTTTGCTCAATGCTTCGGCGGCGCAATAGACCCAATCACTTCAACGCATCGTGGTTTCATCCCCGTAAACAACATAATATGGCTTTTTCATTAAATCTTTGTAACAAAGTGGAACAAGGTTGCAATCGCTGTGCCGTTTTCGTATATTACGCTCGGAACATCAAACACCTCAGGACGTGCAGGATTGGTTCCATACTTTTAAGGATTCGGCCAGGATGGCCGTTTTTTATTTCCCCCCAAATGGCTTTTTGAAACCCTGCGAACGGATTCTCTCTCCAAAATCTTCTTGAGCAGCCATCTTTTTTGCTTGCAAGAGAATCGCTGCCTTTTTCCCCGGCTGAAGTGCATCCGAATGCGCGTTTAATAGCAAGACATCGGCCTGCTTTCTTTCTGACTCACCTGTATCATCCCATCGTTGCGATGAGCCTCATTTTCTGTCCGCAAACGGAGATTTCAGCAGCGGTTTGGGTGCCAATTTTTGCGTCGGGATTGGTGCGGTGAGGCGCTATCGGACAGGACGATCTGCATACATCTCGTTTTCCTGAAATAATTTGCCGCCAAAAGATGTTTTTTGGAAAACAAAGCGCTTTTATCTTTAAGCGCTTTTTCTTATACTTGCACATATCGACAATCATGCATATATGCATTTATTGAACTGTTCTCGGCGCCCGCCGGGGCATCCAATCCACACACCCATTAGCAATCAACAGGGAGGGAGTTCATGCACTACTACGAGTCCGAAGACCTGAAACGGTTTGCCGAAGTGGGCAAATTCCGTGATGAACTAATGAAAAAGTTTTTTGATTACTACAATAAAGTCACCGGCGAAGACGGCGCGCTGACCAAACGCGAGAAAGCGCTGATCGCACTGGCGATCGCCCATTCGCAGCAATGCCCCTACTGCATCGACGCATATACCACCGCCTGTCTGGAAGCCGGCGCCGATCCGGAGCAGATGACCGAAGCCATCCATGTTGCAGCGGCGATGGAAGCCGGCATCACGCTGGTGCATGCCGTTCAAATGCACAACGTTCTCGATCGCTACGGCGCGTGAGAAAAAAGCAATGAACCAACCTGATTTCCCCCAAAATGGAGGAGTGGCGTCTATGCAAACCTTGCCCGTACTGGAATCCCCACTCAATCCGGCCGAGGAAGCCCGGTACAATTTCAACGAATTTCTTTCCCGGCGTGGCATTGAATTGCCGCCCCTGACCATAGAGACCTTGCAGGTGAACATCACCCGGCTATGCAACCAGGCCTGTACTCATTGTCACGTGGATGCATCTCCGAAACGGACCGAGCAGATGAGCCGGGAGGCCGTCGATCGCTGTCTTGAAATTTTAGCCGAGCACGACTGCATCCAGAACCTCGACATCACCGGCGGCGCGCCCGAGCTGAATCCGCATTTCGACTACATGGTGATCGAGGCCAAAAAGCTCGGTAAGCACGTGATGGTTCGCCACAATCTGACCGTGACGTTCGACGGCAATCCGCAAACCGGCGAGAGCAAACGGTATTTGCCGGACTTTTTTGCGGAACATCGGGTGGAGGTAATTTCTTCCTTACCCTATTATCAGGAATATTTCACCGACCGGCAGCGCGGCCGCGGCGTGTTTCAGAAGAGCATCGATAGCCTGAAGCTGCTGAACGAAAAAGGGTACGGACAGGACGGTAGCGGTCTTCTTCTCAATCTGGTTTATAACCCGGCGGGGGCTTTCCTGCCCGCACCGCAGGCCAACCTGGAAGCCGATTTCAAGCGCGAACTGAAAAACCGGTTCGGTATCGTGTTCAACCGTCTATTCACCATCACCAACATGCCCATCCACCGATTCAAAGACATGCTGTATCGCAAAAACATCTACGATGATTACATGGAAAAGCTCACCACCCATTTCAACCCGTGTGCGGCGGAAGGGGTGATGTGCCGCTCTCTGATCAGCGTCGGTTATGACGGCCGGTTGTACGACTGCGATTTCAATCAGATGCTGGATATGCAAATTGAAAACGGCGAGCCGATCACCATTTTTAATTTTGATTTTGAAAAGCTCATGCAGCGCCGCATCCGGTTTGCTTCGCACTGTTTCGGGTGCACGGCCGGCGCCGGCAGCAGTTGCGGCGGCGCAACGGCCGGCTAATCCGGAGAAAGCCGCCGGATATTTCCATTCTTCGATCGTGAGCTTTTGTAGCGAAATAAGATAGCTATGGAGGAGGAGTTATGGATAGAAACCAGACTCTGGAGGCCGTGAAAGAATATTACGGCAAGCGGCTGCAGGGAAAGCAGGACCTCAAGACCAGCGCCTGCTGTAACACCGACTCGCTGCCTGATTATCAAAAAAAGGTTTTGGCCAAACTCGACGACGAAATACTGACGAAATTCTACGGCTGCGGATCGCCGATTCCGCCGCTTTTGGAGGGGTGCACCGTTCTCGACCTGGGTTGCGGCACCGGCCGTGACGTGTTTCTGGCGGCCTATTTTGTCGGGCCGCAGGGGCGGGTCATCGGCGTGGATATGACCGAAGAACAACTGGCGGTTGCCCGCAAACACACAGACCGGCAAATGCGTATCTTCGGCTTCGACCGCCCCAACGTTTCGTTCCGGCATGGATACATCGAAGACCTCCGCTCGCTGGACATCCCCGACCATTCTGTGGATGTGGTCATTTCCAATTGCGTCATCAATCTTTCGCCCGATAAACGAGCCGTGTTTTCCGAGATTTTTCGCGTGCTCAAGCCCGGCGGCGAGCTGTATTTCGCCGATGTATTCGCCGGTCGCCGCGTCCCGGATGCAATCAAAGACGATCCCGTGCTCTACGGCGAATGTCTGGCCGGAGCCATGTACATCGAAGATTTCCGGCGGCTTTTGCGTGACCTGGGCGTTCTGGATTACCGCGTCGTTTCCAAATGTCCCATAACCATTGATGACGCCGAGGTGAAAGCCAAAACCGGCAACATCGATTTTTACTCCATGACCATCCGTGCATTCAAACTGGATTCACTCGAAGATATATGCGAGGATTATGGCCAGGTGGCGATTTACCGCGGCACCATCCCGGAATATCCGCACCGATTTGAGCTGGACGATCACCACGTGTTCGAAACCGGAAAGCCGGTGCTGGTGTGCGGCAATACCGCGGCGATGCTACAGGAAACCCGTTATGGCGCCCATTTCCAAATCATCGGCGACCGTTCGGTGCACTATGGCCCGTTCGATTGCAACCATGGCACGCCGGCCACCGAAAGCAGCGGTTCATGCTGCTGAAACTTTGGCGTTTCCCCTGCGTATGGCTTATTGAACGCGCAAGCAGCCGCGTTCGTACCGGATAGAAAACCGTCATTCAGCCAAAGGGAGCGTCTCATGGAACTCATGAGTTTGATTTTGATTGTTCTTTTTGCCTGGCTGTTTTTCAAACTGCTGGGATTTATTTTCAACACCGCCGCATTTCTGATTATTTTGCCACTCAAGCTTCTGGCGCTTGGCTTGGCCAGCTTGCTGGTCATTTTTGTGCTGGTGCCCCTGGGACTGGTGGCAGGCCTTGCCGGACTCATTCTGGCGCCACTGGCCGTCCTGGTTCCCCTGTTGCCGTTTGTCCTGATCGGGATCGGGGTGTATCTGCTCATTCAGCATCAGCGCCGTGGGATGTATTATCGCCCGCCGCAGGAACACCACCGCCCCGCGACGTCTCCTGCCGGAAAGCGGTAACCGTTCTCGTACCTGTATTTACGGTTGAAAGGAAACCTGATGATGAAAGCGCTTGATCCTCTGGCACCCGGAACGCTCCCCCGGCCCGGATTCATTGGCCGTCTGGCGCGCATCGGATTGGGCGGAGTGCTGCTATGGGGAATTTACCGGCTGATCGTGGCACATCTGGCAAAGCCCCCTGGCACGACGCCGCCAACGCCCCTGTACTGGTTGACCATTTTGATCGCTTTTTACGGCTGGTACTTAATTGCAGCACAGTATCTGCCGAAGTTGCGTTCCCGACAGGCGTTGATGATCCCCCTTACGATCACCGGCCTCTTACTGCTGATGGACGGGGTCGTTTATAACCGTCTCTGGGCGCCGCCGGCGGCCTGGTTCCTGTTTGGATTTTCATCCGCGGTTCTCGGCTTTATCGGCCTGTCTGCCATTTTAGCGGCGCTGTTTGCCGTACCCGGCTGAGAAACCCGCGCCATCCCCTACGTGATAGGGAAACTGCGCGGGCGTTCCACCCAGGAATTCACCTGAGTGGCCGGACTCACCGCTCTGGATGAGTGGGAAAACCGCCGCCGTTCCGGCAGCCGGACTTGAAGCCAGACGGCGGCTGAGACAACCCCGTCACTCCTCATACCGCTGTGTCGCCGGCGGCGGCTCGGGATGCTTCACGAATCGCTCAAAGAATTCCACAATCCGATTCAGCCGATCCATTCGGCGGTAAGGATTGCCGCTGCGCGACAGGTCATGGCCTTCTTCAGGATAACGCACGTATTCCACCGGCCTGCCCAGCGCCTTCAAACTCTTATACAAATACTCCGACTGAATCACGCCGGTGCGCAAATCCCGATCGGCATGCATGATGAGTAAAGGCGTGCGAATGTTCTGGACAAAGGTTTGTGGGGAGTTGGCATCGAGGATGTTTCGGATATCCGGCTGCCACGGGAAACCGCCGAAATGATTGGGGATGAGTCGCCATGCCCGGCCCTCTCCGAAAAATACCGATAAATCATACACGCCCCGCTGTGCCACGGCAGCTTTGAACCGGTGATCCTGAGACACGATCCAGGCGGTCATGTAGCCGGCATAACTGCCGCCGGTGACAAACAGCTGATCCGCATCCACCCAATCGAGCCGGGCGGCGCTATCCGCGACCGCCAGAATATCGCCTGCCGGCCCTTCGCCCCAATTTTGATAATTGGCATGCTGAAAGTCATAACCGTATCCGCCGCTGCCTCGCGGATTGCAGAATACCACACCGTAGCCCCAGGCGGTTAGCAACTGAAACTCGTGCCACATGGTAAATTCTCCGGGGCCCCACATCGCACTGGGCCCACCGTGAATTTCCACCACCAATGGATACCGGCCCCCCGGCTTCCAGCCCACGGGTTTCATAATCCAGTATTGCACGCGTAAACCGTCATCCCGGGTCAGCCAGTGTTCCTCCGGAAAGGTTACAATCCGTTTTTGTACCCAGCGTTCATTGAAGTCGGACATCCGCTGCAGTTTTTCGCCGCGTAAATCGGTGCGGTACAGCTCATACGGGTTGCGGACTTCGGTTAACGCAACCAGCAGATGGTTGTGCCCCACCGCATAGTCACGGACGCCGCGATCGCCGGCGATCAGCGTCTCGATCTGTCCGCCGCTCACGGGGACGCGGTACAGCGGAAAATCCCCTTCATTGGCAGCGACAAAGTACACGTACCGGCTGTCCCTGGAAAATTGATGATTGAACACGCTCCGGTCCAGAGACCGGGTGAGCCAGCGGGGCTCACCTCCGTTGGCGGCGATCTTCGCCAGCCGCCGCTGGGCGTATCCCATCCGCGTGCTATCGGTGGCAATGAACACGATGGCTTTGCCGTCCGGCGTGTACCGGGGCTGCGACACCAGATAGCCGGGCCAGTTCAGGAACAACTCGACATTTTTGTTGGCAACGTCGATGCGCCACAAATCACTGTCTTGCGTGCGATCCGGATGACGGATGTACCGTACGGACGAACAGATGATGTACCGCCCATCCGGGGCCCATTCGGGGTTCCGGAAACTCTGAAAGCCGTGAGTCAGTGGCTCGGCAACAGCCCCCGGTTTCGCATCGGTCACAAACACATGCGAAAACTTCAGTTCCGGTTGCAGGCGATGCTCACCTTGCAAATTAAGACGCGTGAAAATACGGGGATCGTGTCCGGCAGCGTTCTTTGCAAGCCACGCCCGAATTTCCTCCAGGGTGCCATCGGGTTTTGCCGAAATGCTATCGCGTTCGGAGTCTGCCAGCCGCTTCCAATTGGGGGTATCCCGCCATTGCCGCCCGGGACGCTCGTACGGCCAGGGCGGTTCACCGTCTATCGCCCACTCCGGGATTTCGCTGACAAACAGGAGCTTTGATCCGTCCGGAGACCAGCGCGGCCGTCTCGCCCCGAATTTCGCATTGGTGATGCGATACGGTTCGCCGCCTGTCAGCGGCAGGACCCAGATTTGCGGCTTGCCGCCGTGTCTGCGGACGAACGCAATGCGCTTCCCGTCCGGAGACCACACCGGTTCGCTGTCGCTGCGTTCGCCGAACGTCAGTTGCTGCGGCGGTTGATTGGACTTCAGATCCATCACATACAAATGACGAAAATAGACGTATTTTCCCTGATCATTTTTCCCCATGGATGTGAGCACGAACACGGCGCGTCGTCCATCGGGTGCAATTTGCAACTGATTCATAGTCTTCACGTTCAAAACATCACGCGTGGTGATCGGCCGTTTTTCCGCCGCCACGGCAGAAACGAGCCCGATCGTTGCCAGAAAGAGTACTAACCCCATACACGGTGTTTTTTTCTGCATAATGCTTCCTTTTTTGTATGATGCTATCACCCACTCAACAGAAATTGTACTTAATTACGTCTCGCCGGTTCTGAAAAGCAAGCAAAACAGGACGCAGAGACGCTATAGTTGAGCAGGAAAGTCCGGGCGTTGGGGTCCGGCCAGTTTGGCATGCGCACCGGTGGTGCTATAGCGATGAGGCAGTGTGAAACCGGCTTCAGGATCTCGTGTGCTGCTGCCGATTTGTGACAATTAGGTCAAATGATTTGCCTTTTTCAGAATTTTGATTATTATTGTCTATTTCTCCATCATGAACGGGAAACAACAGGGTCTGCAGGCAACACCACGACACCGTACATGAATTCAGTCCCAATATGGGCATTTTTTTTGCAGACCACCGCTGAGCCGCCCCGGTTTCATCGGATTCCAACCGGTTCAAACACGAAAAACAATACCGCTCTTCCACATACAAATCGTCCCGTTTCAGACTGTTTTTTCGGATAAGCTTCCTTATTGAGTTCATGGGGGAATCATTTTGGTTCAGATGGAAGGACTCATTTTAACCTTTTTGAGGAGTTGATTATGTACCCTGTCCGGCTTCTAATAGCTCAGATGGTCATGATTTTCAGCGCCCTTTCCGCATCTGCGACACAAGCCGGTCTTCAAGTCACTGCGACTGCCCGGTCGGCTGGGTCGCCCCAGGCGGATAGTCTTCAAATCAACAACCTGACCATGACCGATATCACCGATAGTTCCGCCGTTGTGAGATGGCAGACCAACCTGCCCGCCCGCTCCTTTTTAACCTTTCGGGTGGATACGCTTCCGGCCGATACCCTGCAATGGATGAGCGACACCACCGGGCATGCCTTTGAGCTGACCGGGCTCTGGCCCAATCGCACCTATTTCCTTCAGGCCGTATCGATTTTGGCAGACAGCAGCGACACCGCAAAGGTCGATACTTCGCTGACCACCCTCGTCGGCGCGCATGCGGTTTTTGAAAATATCCAATCGATTTTTGATCGCAACTGTGTGCGATGCCATCAGGGAGCCAATGCGCCGGCCGGGATGTCGCTGAAAGCCGGTCAGGCGTATGACAACATTGTCAATGTCCCCAGCAGCGAAGTGCCGCAGTACTACCGGATTCATCCCGGACGGCGGGAAAGAAGTTATTTGTTTATCAAAATCACCCACGAGGTTCCGCCGGTCGGCACCAAGATGGAAGACCTGCCCCCGGACGAAATCGAGCTGATCGGCCGCTGGATCGATCAGGGCGCCCTGCGGAATCCACCGCCGCCGTACATGGCGCTGCAAATCCGAACGTTCCGCCTTCCCGACGGCGAGATCAATATCGCGTACGGTCAGGGGATCGACGTATGGGGGGGCCTGCCGCCGTACACGTTCAGTGTGGTCGGCGGCTCTCTCCCACCCGGCCTCAATCTCGGCCCCGACAGCGGCTATCTCTTCGGCACGCCCACTCAGGATGGCACCTACGATTTTACCATCCGCGTGACCGACAGCCAAACACCTGCCGCCATACTGGATCAGAATTACCGCATCATCATCCGGAATACCCAGAATAAATGGGCTGTGCCGGATAGCTTCGAAATCCGACCGGTCGTTACGGATTTGCATCTCCCGGTCAACATCGCTTTCGTGCCCAATCCCGGCCCTCGGCCCGAGGATCCGTATTTTTATGTGACCCTGCTGTACGGCGATATCATCATGGTGCAGCGGAATTTTGAAACGACGGTTTACGCCACGGACCTGCTGAATTTCAACCCCACCGGAGAATTCGCCGGCAGCGGAGAACTCGGCGTCACCGGAATCGTTGTGGACCCGCTCAGCGGTGATGTTTTTGCCTCGATGGTGTATGATTCCGCCGGGCAAAAATATGGTAAAGTGGTACGGTTCCACAGCGAAGACGGCGGCCGCACCGCCGCCACGCAAACCCCGATTTTAACGGCGATTCCCGCCGCCGTATCCCATCAGGTGCATGCGCTTACCATCGGCCCGGATGGCAAGCTTTATTTGAATACCGGTGATGGTGCCTATCCAACAGCGGCGCCGGACGTCAACGATCTGCGCGGTAAAATATTGCGCATGAATCTGGACGGCAGCATGCCGCCGGACAATCCGTTTGCCGGCACGTATGTGTATGCCAAAGGATTCCGTAACCCGTTTGGAGCGGCATGGCGGCCGGAAGATGGTTTTCTTTATATCAGTGACAACGGCAAAAAGGATAACGACCGCATCGTGAAAGTGTTTCCGGGGGAGGATTACGGCTGGCGTCTTTATAATCCGGATTTGACCACCGGCGCTATTTTTCTCTGGACGCCGTCCATCGCGCCGGTGGAAATGGATTTTTGTGTAAACACCGCCTTTCCGGAAGCCTATCAGGGTGATCTTTTCGTCGGTTGGTCAGGCGTGCCTTACCTCTCCGGCGCCAATCCGCTGGGCAAGAAAATCGAGCGGCTGAAACTCGACAGCCTCGGCAACGTCATCGAAAATGAAATTTTTGTGGACTATATCGGCTCGGGGCGGGCAACCGTGGTTGGTGTGGAGTTCGGCCCGGACGGCCTTTATTTTACCGACCTGTTCGGCGAGGACGGCTTCGATTACAAGGGCCGTGTCCGGGGGAATGTTTACCGCGTGCGCTGGGTCAGCAACGACACCATACCGCCCGTGGTGCAGAACGTCCGGGTGACCGATATCACCGACAGTTCGGCCACGGTATTATGGGAAACCAATGAACCGGCGCGCAGTCAGGTGGAATACGGCACCGCTACCGGTTACGGCCAATGGACTCCCCTGGAAACCAGCCTGGCGACACAGCACCGGGCGGAATTGCGCGATCTTCAGCCGGACACCCATTACCACGTCCGGGTGTGGGCCTGGGACGCAAGCAGCAATCAGGGGGTTTCCGAAGATGTGGATTTTGTCACTCTGATGGATAGCACCTATATTTTGTTCGATGTGACTCTCGAAGCGGAAACGCTACAGCTCAATCCCGCAGCGGAGGTGCTTCCCGGCGGCAACAGTGTCCGGCTTTTAAACGGCGGCGAGATCAAAACGCCGGTGCGCTTTCCGGCCGATAGCACTTACTGGCTGATGATGCGGGCGCGCAACCGGTGCACCAATCCGGCAACCGTGAAAATCGATCTCGATTCCGTTGAAGTCCGGCGGTTCACCCTCCAAACGACCGAATTGGGCTTATTCGGAATCCGCTTCCCGGCACCGACCGGGGAGCGTACTCTGGCGGTCCGCGCACTGGCGGAAAACAATTCGCAGGATAGCGTAGAGGTGGAAGTCGATTGGCTGCGGGTGATGTCCATGAACGGCCTGCCTGACACGGTTCAGCCCCGAATCGAAACCTGGACGGTGATCGATACAGGCCGTACGTTTGCCATCCTGCAATGGACCACCGATGAACCCACCCTCGCCCGGCTTCATTTCGGCCGCGATTCACTGGCCGTTATTCCCGCCAGTCCGGATTCCGTGTTCCGTTCGCGGGTTCGCCGGCGGCTGGATGGACTCGTTCCGGGCGAAACGTACCGGGCGGTGGTCGCCGTTCGCGACCGCCACGGCAATTGGAGCCAAAGCGATACGTTGACCTTCCAGACCCGGGCTTTTTCGCTGGCCGAGCGTGTCGAAGCCGAAAACTTGCCGCGCAGCGGCGCTGCCGCCGTTGCTCCGGGGGACAGCACCGTTGTCCTGTCCGGTAACGGAGCCGTTTCGGCCAATTTTGCTTTTTCAGCGGACAGCCTCTTCTGGCTGATCCTGCGGGCGCGCAACCTGAACCGCACCGCCGTTCCGCTTTCAGTCCGGATTGATGGACAGCCACGGGCTTCCTTTTCTGTGGACAGCGACCAATTCGGCCTGTTCGGTGTACGGATTCAAGCTGCGGAAGGCGTTCGTGCTTTATCGCTCAGCCCGGCGGCCGCAGACAGTCTGACCCTTGAGCTGGACTGGCTATTCTTGCATGCCGCCAACGACAGTGCCCGCTCCCAGCAGCCGGCATTCGTGCAACTGGCGGTTTCCGACACCGGT